>JAUWMT010000034.1 GCA_030613025.1 Candidatus Cloacimonadota bacterium | reverse complement strand
TGATTAATTCATACAAAAACTCTCCCTCATAGCTCTTTAATTCAATCCTGCTTAATGGATTTTTGCGTTCTTGCATTATGCCTCCTCAGGTCTTTATTTATAATATAAGTCTACCCGAGGGGACATATGTCACTATCTTATAAGCACCATCTTCCCTGTTTGGATTTTTTCGCTGTTTTTAAAAATGTAATAATAAATTCCATTAGCAACCGGTGTATTATTCTGATCAAGTCCGTCCCATTCGACACTAAATCCCAAATCCGCAATCCGAAATCCGAATTCTCTCACGAGTTGTCCCTTTACATTATAGATTTTTATCTCTGTGTTCTCTGTGCTCTCTGCCTGCCACGGCGTAGCGGAGCGAAGCCGGGTGGTTATATTGAAGTATATTGTGGTCGAAGTTGAAAAGGGGTTGGGGTAGCTTGTTATAAGGAATGCACCTTCTGGATGTTGTGGTTCGACTGCTACCGGGATATATCCGAGTGTTCCGTTTGTATTAATGTTTTGCGCATAAATATCTCTTCCGCTTCGCTCATCTTCCCATGCAACGATCCATTGAGAGCCAGTCAATGTGCTTGCTATAGAATGCACCTTGGATGAGCTTACAGAACACATCGTGACTATATCTCCAGTCCAGATGAAATCACCGTTTGAGTCCAAAGCCATTGCCCTTAGGATCTCATTATACGAGCCCTCTTTGAAAAAGACAACAACTTCATCGGTTGTATTCCCGGCACCAAAGGGATATACATTTATTGCTGAAAGAGGAATAATCATTCTTCCTGCGTCTTCCCATTTTCTCGTGCCTGCCATATCGAATTTCTGTCCATATATACCCCTGTTGTTCTGATCTGCATCCATTTCATTCCAATAAGCATAAAGTATTTGGGTATCCTCAAGATAGGCGAGTTTAGGATAGTAATGCTCGTTTCCAGCATTGGTCGATGCGAGTATTCCATTCGTAGTAAAGAGGCATGTTCCGCTGGAATTAACATGCTGCACATATATATCAGCATTCAAATTGTTATCTCTATCGTCATACCAGCCGATGAAAAAACCATAATTTTCATCCGGCACGATCGGAAGGACTTGGGTCCATGCAGTAATAGCACCGGCAGTGGATATCGGACACGGCTGATCCCAGACAATATTACCATCCGTGTCATATTTCTGAGCATAAATGTAACGGGTAGGAGCCCAAACTGGTCCGGAATCATCAAAATATTTCACGATGATATTATCATTCTCAACTGCAAATGGCTGAGGCCATGCATATCTATTTGATCCGGAAATACTGATCCCTGTTGCACCCCACTGTAAAGTGCCATCAGGGCTTATTTTTTGTAATCTGCTGATATCTCCAGAATTCCAGGCAACTACAGCATTCCCGACGCTGGTGACTGTGACTTTGGGAGATACATCAAAATCAGTCGAATTTGAGAGTTCGAGCCCATCCGGTCCCCATATAAAGCTGCCATCAGGTGAAATGCGGTAGGCGTAAACATTATTATTGCCGGCATTTCTGATATCCTGAAAAGTAAGGATCGCATAATTGTCCTGATCAACCGTCATATCCCAGTCCGTGAGCCAGGACATAGACGTGTGATCACTGATTAGTATGCCATTTTCTGCCCATTGTGGATTTCCCGCTGAATCAAATCTCTGCAGGCGCACATTATAGTTACCTTCTGCACTTGAATAATATCCAATATAGATATCGCCAGTCGGTCCGGCTACCACCTTGGGAATTGCATCTTCTCCTGAAAGATTACACACTACTGTGTTTATTGATGGATCGGAAGACCACTCTGCATACAGTGCAATAGTGATTGTTGCACAAAACAAAATCGTAAAAAAAGCTCTTTTTTTCATACAACCTCCGTGTATTTGTTTGTATTGAAAATTCACGAGTGAGATCAAAATCGACCTTCATCTCATGTATTTGTATTTTTGATAGAAAATTCACCTTTGCTGTCAAGAATTTGTACAAATAAATCATGCATACTACCAATGAGCGTTACTAAAGAGGGCTTTAGTAACGAGATACAGGTAGGATGAAACTCTTTCAGAAATAAGTGTTATAAAAAAAGACGCACCGAAGTGCGCCTTTGGAAGAAATAATTGAGTATCTTCTATTTCATTAATATCATTTTCTTTGTGACAATTTCCTTGCCTGTATCAAGAGTATAGAAATAAATTCCGCTTGCAGCAATTCTGCCGCTTTCGTCCAGCCCGTTCCATGTTGCAGATTGCTCTTCTGGAGTGAGGGTTTTCACGAGCTGACCGTGAATATTGTAGATATTGATCTTTCCGGTAGCATTGTGCAGAAGCGAGAAGGAAATAGTTGTTGAGCAAGTGAAAGGATTCGGATGGTTCTGAAGAACGAATTCATTTCCATGTGTAGGATCAACTGAGAATGCCGGAATAATGTCATTTGCATCACGAGGATTTATTCTGTAATAAGGGTCGTAGGTGCTCCAGTCAACCACGCCGACAATATCGTAAGGGTCACCGGATGCAACTGCGGAATCAAGGAGCGCGCCTGTGGCTGAATAATTATAATCAACTGCATCTCCGATCACAAAGGTTGTTGTCCAGCCATCATTTGAGCCGACATAAGAATCAGTATCAATACCCTGAACTACGACATCCTCGATCATTACAAGCTGACCTTCCCATTGCTCAGCCGGATTGGTGTTTGCAGGAATTGTCCAGTCAATACTAGCGCCAGCGATGAGTGATGGTATGACTTCATCTCCGGTATCAACAGACAATACTACAGGATTTTTTAGTTCTGTAAGATTATTGTATTCATCGCGCGTAGCATAGAAGAGCACAACTTCATTAACAGACACATAATCAACAAAATCATAATCATATACGAGCACGCCATTGTATGCGCCGGTATCGTCACTTACCCAGACATCACGGTATGCATCATTTGCAGAGACAGTTGCTGAGAAGGTTGCAATCCTGTCATTCAGAATGTGACCATCTGTGGGATTCAAAGTATTTGTCAGTGCAATTGGTGTGATACCCGCATAGAAGTCATAATCAGTATCACTGTTTGAATCATAGATATTATCCAGTATCAGATCACCGATCATATCCAAAGACGAACCGCTGAGATGCACAAGGCGTGAATTTGATCCATCAATCAGGGCAGTACCAAAAGTAATAACAGCAGTACCGGTAAGAGTATAGTTGCCTGCAGACACGCTGGTTAGATCAATATCATAGAGAACATCCATCTGGTCAACATTAAGAGCCCATGCTTTGATGACGCTTGGATCACCGCCGCTCGGAGTTATGTCGTTTGCATCACGGGGATTGATGCGATAATAACCACCTGAGAAGCCCCAGTCAACCACGCCAACTATATCAATAGGATTACCTGAAGCAACTGCTGCATCGAGGTTAGTGCCGGTGGATGCATATGTATTATCAACATTATCACCTATCACGAAGGATGTTACCCACCCATCATCTGAGCCCATGTAGAGATCTGTTTTGACGATTGCTGCAACTACCACATTTTCAATCACAACAAGCTGACCTTCCCACTGCTCTGCAGGATTCGTATTAGCGGCGATTGTCATATCAATATTCGAGCCAGGAATGACTGTAGGGGTAATGGGAAATCCGCTATATGAATTGATGATAACAGGAGTTATGAGTTCTGTTAGATTATTATATTCAGTTCGTTCAGCAATAAAGAGAACCTGATCATCGACAGCTACATCATTAATAAAATTCCAATCATAAATGACAACACCATTATATGCGCCCTCGAGATCGCTGACCCATACATTATTGTAGGCATCATTTGCGGTAACTGTTGCATCAAAAGTTGCGAGCTTGCCATCCACAATATGTCCCTTATCTGGATAAAGAGTGTTTGTCAATGCGATAGGAGTAACTCCAGCATAGAATTCATAATATGTGGTATTTGCAGCATCGGTGATAGTATCGAGTGTCAGGTCTCCGATCATACTTTGTGAAGCACCTGTAAGATGAACCAGGGTTGGATCGGTACCGTCGATCGTTGCAGCGGAAAAAGTAATCGTTGCAGTACCGGTAAGCTGGTAATCGTTGGGATTCACAGAAGTCATTGCTCCAACATATTCTACATCCATATCCTCTGTGCCAATTGCATATGCTTTCACAATTGAATTTCCTGCTGGCCAGCTCTCAAAATCACCGTTTGTCACAGGTAATGAAGTTCCCGTGGGAGATTCAAAAGTAACGTCATCGACATAGCAGGTTTCTGGTGCAGCGAAACCGCTTGTGTCATAAAACCTAAGACGAAGATTCAGTGCTGTAGCACCTGATGGCACATCATTACTCTGAGTATATTGAGCCCAACCACCAGTGTCGGGACCCACATAAGTGCCAGGATAGGTCGCTGATGCACCCGTCCAATCCAAAGCACAAGTAATTCTTGTATGCTCGCTGGTGTAAGCCCAGAATGAAACAGTGTAGGTATTACCTGCTGTGACAGAAATCGAAACATCATTGCTAAAGTCGCAATTACCCTGTATGCCGGAATTTACAACTACTTTACAACTATACGTACCGCCATGGACAGTTGTCTCTTCTTTATAGGTATCAATATCGCTATCACCCGTCCAATCGTCGGGTAATGCCTGAGCAAAACAGAGCCCTGCCCATAAAAGAAGACTTAATAAAATAGCTAATTTTTTCATGCTACCTCCATATAAGTTTTTTTGTTTTCATTTTCTTTTTCATACTTGTGTCATGTTAAATTTTGAAAAATTGCTGTCAATATTTTGTGCATTTAAAAATTTTTAGAGGAAAACACCTTGAGAATGAAGCCGTTTACGGAGTTCGTAATAGGTATTGATCAGGACCAGTTCATGATGAACATGTCCGTCTAACATGCGTTTGCCTTCTTCCAGCAAAAGAACAATATTTTGTATGATCCTGTCGGAAATTTGATACATATCCAGGAATTCCTGCAGCTTGTCTTCATGGTCAATATTAGAGATCGTTTCCGAGCCATGCGTGTATCTGCATACATCATCAAACCAGATCGCGAGAAAATCCAAAATGTCTTTCAGAAGCTCTTCATTGCGATTATTCACAAAATTTTGAGCGATTCTGCTGATTGTTGCAAGATTGTCTTTTATGAGCGCATCTATAATATCCAACGCCATTTTACGGGCTTCGATGAAATCTGTTTTTGAAAGCTGAATTGCTTTTGCCATACTTCCGTTTGCGATTCTTGCACTGATCCGTGCTAAAGCCGGCTCGATATAATAGTGTTGAACAAGATGGTCCTCGATGATCTGCGACGGTATTGCATTAAAGCGGACTCTCTGACAGCGTGAAATGATCGTGGGGAGTAGCTGCGAGTAGTTCGTTGTGGTGAGTATTATTGCAGCATAAGAAGGCGGTTCTTCGAGGGTTTTCAGAAAGGCATTTGCTGCCTGAACCGTCATCTCCTCTGCCTGCACGATGATCACAACACGATAATTTCCTTCATTCGGACGGTAGCGGAGTTTTCGTTCTATCATTCGGATCTTATCAATGTGAATTGATGTAGCTTTTCCAAACGGCATCCGGTCATAGGGAGTTGATTTCAACTGCTCGATATATGCCTGAACCTGCTGCTGTTCTTCCTGCTTTTTATACTCGCCTTCATCTGATATATCAAACTTTGGAGTGGGGAAGATCAGATCAACATCAGGGTGGCTTAACGAGTCGATCTTATGGCAGGAAGAGCAAGTTTCATCGGCGCCATTGTCCGGATGTTTGCAGTTGATGATCTTGGCGAATTCAAGGGCAGTGGCAAGTTTTCCCACACCTGCGGGACCGTAAAAAAGATAGCTTTGCCCGGCTTTCCCTTCATTTATGAGCTGGGTGAGAGTCGCATGTGGCTGCTGTTGTCCTTTGATCAATCTAAACATAAGTAGTTATTCGGAATCCTCCACATTGATCTCGCCAGCTTTTTTCAAAGCAATTTTAGTAAGTATGGGACCGATGATCTCGAAGAAAATACAGGTGGCGGTAATTGTTGTGATCACGATCGTGCCGATCTGGTCGCCGCTTGTGATAATAGATTTTCCGGTGCTTTCAATAACTTTTCCCAATCCGCTGAAATCCTGTTTTACGATAAGAGAAAGCCCAATAGCCACACCTGCCTGAGAAAGTATGCCCAATCCGATATAATTACGCACATTTTTGGAAACCTTTCCAAAGAGCGCCCCGAGACGCGATCCCCCGATCAGTCCACCGGATCGAGCTATAATATATACAATTCCGAGCAATCCAAGAGAAGGCAAAGCGCCAACCTGAAGGTTTGTTCCTGCAAGGGTGAAGAACAGAATGAACAGAAGCGGAATGACATTCGTGAGTTCCCTGTGCATGGTCTCAATAAGATTGCGCCGCTGGGTGTTTATGATCAAAATGCCGGCAGTCATATTGGTGAGGATCAATGAAAGATGAAATGCGTGGGAGAGTCCGACCATAAGAAGCACTATGCCGAATATATGGATGAAATAATCGCTTGAGCTTTTCAATTTTCTCACCAAAATACAGAAAAGAGCTCCCACGATCAATCCGATTATAATGCTCAGTGCTATTTCTTTCATCGGGGTAAGGATCAGTGCAAAGAATCCTCCGGTTGAAGTTCCTGTCTGGTTCATAAGAATATTTTTTGCAATAGCTGATGCAAATCCAAATATGATAATTCCCAGCCCATCATCAAATCCGACAACTGTGTACAGGGCTTTTGTCAGCGTGCCTTTTGCGCGGTATTCTTTTATGACAGCAACTGTTCCTGCCGGAGCACTTGCAGGAGCTATCGAACCAAAGATAAGAGCAAGAATAATATTCCCGGTAACAAGCCACACGACAAAAAACACAAGGATGAACGCACCAAAGGATTCGGCAAAAATAATTGAAATAATACCCGAACCCTGCTTTTTCAGATCGTTAAGATTGAGTTCGAGACCAATTGTAAGTGCCACAAAACCGAGAGCGATCTCAGTAATAAAAGAGAGTTGGCTCTGTATTGATTGCGAGAAAATTCCCAAAAAAGAAGGTCCAATTAACACACCAAAAAACATATATCCGATGATCAAGGGCAGGCGAATTGCTTTGGTGAGTTTGCCGAAATAAAAGCTGAGGAGTGCAACCAAACCGATCAATGCGAGTATTGGTAGCGAATGGGCTTGAAAATAGTGTTGGATCGAAGTTAGAAAGTTCATAATAATTTCTCTATCTGTTTAAACTGCCTGAAAAATAGCCCACATCATTGGTTATCACGAGAATGCCATCTTTGTTTTTCAGTCCGCTCATCATAGTTTTTACCTGGCGTAGAACTTCATTTGAGAGCTTTTTTGGAACAACTGCCACGATGATCTTATTAAATCCTTTTTCGCTTTCGTTCCAGAAGCTGGCAAAAAGTGGTAGCGCATGCAGATAGTATCCCGGATTGTTCGCATCGATTACTGAAACATGAGCTTCTGCGATCTCCGAAAATATCTGAAGCAGATCCTCGAATTTATCATCGATCTGAACAAATACATGGAAAAGGGTGTTCTCTACAGCCGGTTTATATTCGGGTTCCTCTTTGAGGGCAATATGTTTGACGAAGATCTCATAGACCTTTTCAGTATCTGTCTGGCTCGCGATCTCTTCGACAGTTTCCGGGGATTGCAATATCTGTGATATGCGTGCAAGAAGACTAATATGGTCATTTCGTTTGGATTTCGGAGCAAAAATGAATATGAAAAGTTTAACATTTTTCTTATTGATAGCTTTGAAATTTATTCCCGAATGCACGATTAGAATCCCGATCACAAAATCTTCAAGGTCATCCAACGTGCAGTGAGGAAGTGCAATACCATTTCCAATGCCCGTGGAAAGCAACTCTTCTCGTTCTGCCAGTTTATTATAAAGTTCTTCGGACTTGTAACTGGCAAGTCCCGGACAGGTCGCAGCCATATCTGCGATCTTATGAAGGACTGCATCTTTATCTTTCAAAGAATCATCGATGGCGATCGAATCTTTGCATAGGATTTTTTGTAGATCCATAAGTTACCTCTTTTTCATGGCTTTTTGTATCTTTGACCAGTCATCCTTCAGCGTGACAGTTCTGTTGAATACAAGCTTCTCATCCGTAGAATATTTGGTATCAGCACAGAAATATCCCTTACGCTCAAACTGCATTCTCTCTCCGGGTTTCGCATGAGCAAGTGCGGGTTCGAGTTTGCTGCCAGTGAGGATCTCAAGCGAATGAGGATTTATATTTGAAGTGAAATCTTTGCCTTCGGGAGTGTCATACGGGTTTTCATTAATGAATAATTTTTCATAGAGCCGTACTTCGGCATTAATGGCATGAGGTGCAGAGACCCAGTGCAACGTTGCTTTCACTTTTCTTCCATCCGGAGCCGAACCACCTCTTGTTTCCGGGTCATAAGTACAATGCAATTCGATCACATTTCCATCATCATCTTTTACAAAACTGTTGCATTTCAGGAAATAGGCATAGCGAAGCCGCACCTCGCGCCAGGGAGCAAGACGGTAGAATTTCTTGGGTGGATCTTCCATGAAATCATCTTGCTCGATGTATAATTCTTTTGAGAAGGGTACTTTCCTTTTTCCTGCCGATTGATCTTCGGGATTATTAATCGCTTCCAGTTCTTCAGCTTGATCTTCAGGATAATTATCAATAATGACCTTAAGCGGCTTGAGCACAGCCATATAGCGATTTGTGGTTTTATTGAGTTCTTCACGAAGGCAATGTTCAAGAAGTGCATGATCAACGATATTATTGCTCTTTGCCATGCCGATCCTATCCATGAAATCCCAGATAGAATCCGGGGTATAACCTCTTCTTCTCAGTCCGGAGATCGTCGGCATTCGCGGGTCGTCCCAGCCATCAACATATCCTTCTTCCACGAGCAAGATGAGCTTTCGTTTACTGAGCACAGTATAAGAAAGATTGAGCCGGGCAAATTCGATCTGTTGAGGGTGATAGATATCCAGTTCATCGAGGAACCAGTTGTAGAGGGGACGGTGATTTTCAAATTCCAATGAGCATAGCGAGTGTGTGATGTGCTCAATCGAGTCAGATTGCCCGTGAGTAAAATCATACGTTGGATAGATGCACCATTCATCACCTGTACGATGGTGGGTTTTATACATGATGCGGTACATTACGGGGTCACGCATGTTCATATTGGGATGAGCCATATCGATCTTTGCCCGAAGTGTTTTTTCGCCTTCAGCGAACTCACCATTCTTCATTTTCAGAAAGAGATTGAGATTTTCTTCTACAGAGCGGTCACGAAAAGGACTGTTCTTTCCGGGCTGAGTAAGCGTGCCCCGGTATTCGCGGATTTCGTCGGCGCTCAGGTCATCAACATACGCTTTCCCTTTTTTGATGAGCTTCAATGCATAGTCATAGAGGATTGGGAAATAGTCTGAGGCGTGGAAAAGCCGGTCTTCCCAGTTTGTGCCGAGCCATTTCATGTCTGTGAGAATGGCTTCGACATATTCTGTTTCCTCTTTTATAGGATTTGTATCATCAAAGCGGAGATTGAATTTACCTTCATACTGTACTGAGATGCCGTAGTTCAGACAGATCGCTTTTGCATGTCCGATATGAAGAAAACCGTTGGGCTCCGGTGGAAATCGCGTGTGTACATCGCCATTATGTTTATTGTTTCTTATATCTTCTTCGATGATCTGCCGAATAAAATCTTTAGATCCTGAATTTTCATTCTTTGTAAGCAGTTCTTTTATTTTTTTATCGTCCATTGTGCTCCTACGAATTACGCATTCAAAACGCTTTTCAGGCGTGCAATTGCTTCTTTAGTTCCAAGAATGTCAATTAATGTAGGAATATCCGGTCCGTGAACTTCGCCAAAAAGTGCAAGGCGCAGCGGGAAATAGAGCTCTTTTCCTTTCACGCCGACTGCGCCGATCGTTTCGTTTATCAATCCTTTTATTTCATTTTCAGACCAGTTTTCTTGGCTGCTCAATCGCTCGATCAAGAAGGAAAAGAGTTTTTTTGTGTTTTCTTTGGAAATGATGTCTTTATCTTCATCAGAAAATGTCAGGTTTTTGTAGAACATCTCAGAATGAGCGATCATTTCAGTTATAGTTACTGCACGGTTGCGTGCATTATCGACAACCCGAAGATATTTTTTATGATCCGAAATATCGAGTCCTGCTTTTTCAAAATATGGCTTTGCTTTTTCTGCAATATATTCGAGGCCGAGATTGCGCAGATACCAGCCGTTCATCCAGTTGAGTTTTTCCACATCGAACACTGCGCCGGATTTGCTGATCCGTTTGAGAGAAAATGCCTTAACCAGTTCCTCAAGTGTGTAAAATTCTCTATCATCGCTGGAATGCCATCCGAGCAGTGCTATGAAATTTATAAGCGCTTCCGGCAGATACCCTTTTGCAAGATAATCCTCAACTGTAACATCGCCCTGCCGTTTGCTGAGTTTTGTTTTATCCGGATTGAGCAGCAGAGGTAAATGCACGAACTTCGGCACTTTCCAGCCGAGGGACTCGTACATAAAAATGTGTTTCGGTACGCTGATTAGCCATTCCTCTCCGCGTATTACATGGCTGATCTTCATGAGATGGTCGTCCACAACATTCGCGAGATGATAGGTCGGGAAGCCGTCCGATTTTATGATAACCTGGTCATCGACAAGTGCGTTATCCACTTCCACGCGTTCGCGAACCACATCATAAAATACTGTTGAGCCCTCTTTGGGAATTTTCAGGCGTATCACATGAGGAATGTTCCGTGCGAGTTTTTCCTGTACTTCTTCCAGAGAGAGGTTTCTACATTTGCCATCATACATTACCGCAGTATTATTTTCCTTTGCTTCGTTGCGCAGTTTTTCCAGACGCTCTTCGGTACAGAAGCAATAGTATGCCGCTCCCTTGTCGATCAATTCCTGTGCGTATTTTCTATAAAGATCACTTCTTTCTGATTGGATATAGGGTCCGTATTCACCGCCGATGATAGGACCTTCATCGTAGTCCAATCCAACTTCTTTTATGGTTTTCAGCAGGTCTTCCTGGGCGCCCGGAATGTAGCGTTTGCGGTCAGTATCTTCGATCCTTAAAATAAATGATCCGTTATTTTTTTGTGCGAAAAGGTAGTTGAACAAAGCGGTACGAAGTCCGCCCACGTGCAGATAGCCGGTGGGACTCGGGGCAAAGCGTACTCGAATATCAGGATTCTTTGGTATGGACATAAAAATGTTCCTTTTTGATTTTTTTATACAAACTTTTTTCGGTTAATCTTTGTCAAGAATGGGAGTGATGGATTGTACATTTCCACCCGACCTCCTGCGCCGTAATATGTGCTGTCATGGACCACTCCATGACAGGAGCACTCCGCCGCAGGATGAACCTGCGCCTACCCGCCAACTGGTGGATAGAGACGGGCTTATCCCGTTGGGGATGCAAACACTCGAGCCGTTCCCTGCGAAACTGGCTCGTGTGATGCGATTTATTTACTTTTTTCTTGCCATTAAAATTGTTGTTTTACAATCTCGAAAAAAAGAAATTAGGAATCATGCTCAAAGAATATTTAGATGCATTACAGGAAACCTTTAATCGAGGTGATGCCCGCGAGGAGAGTTATTACTCTCAGCTCGAAACGCTCATCTTGACTTATGCTGAAAAATACAATATAAAAAATGTAGATATTACAGTATTACCCAAACAAACCGAAGCCGGCAATCCGGACTTTCGTGTCTGGGATGGAAAGAATCATATCACCGGCTACATCGAAGCAAAAGCACCTACAAACATAAACTTAAATGCAATTCAATATTCGGAACAGCTTAAACGATACTGCTCGACCTTTCCTAATGTAATCCTTACGAACTTTTATGAATTCAGATTGTTTAGAGACAGTCAGCTAATAGACACAGTGCAGATCGGAAGACCTGAAATTGCGCACAGATTGAAAACAGCTCCTCCTCCTGAGCATGAAGAGGAGTTCATAAAACTGATGCACACCTTCTTCTCTTTCTCATTGCCTAAAGTTAATACTGCCAAGACCCTTGCACAGGAACTGGCAAAAAGAACCCGATTCCTGCGCGACGAAGTGATCAGTATTGAGTTGAAAGAAAAAGAACGAAAGGGAAATAAAGACATACTCGGCTTTTATGAAGCTTTTAAAAAATATCTCATTGGAACGCTCACACATGAGCAATTTGCAGACCTGTATTCCCAAACTATTACCTATGGACTATTTGCAGCGAGAACAAGAACAGGAAAGGATTTCAATAGACAGCTTGCATATCAATATATTCCTCACACGATTGGTATTCTTCGGGATGTTTTTAGATTCATTTCTCTGCAAGACCCACCTATAGAATTAAAAGTGATCGTTGATGATATCTCTGAAGTGCTTCGGGTTACTGACGTGAAAAGTATCCTTCGTAGATTTTTCCATGAGGGAAAGGGAAAAGATCCGATCATTCATTTTTATGAAACCTTCCTTTCAGAATACGATCCAAAGATCCGTGAACGGCGTGGTGTGTACTATACTCCGGAACCTGTCGTGCAATATATTACTCATTCATTACATCAGATACTCAAAAAGGAGTTCGATCTGTCGGATGGTTTTGCTTCGGAAAATGTGACCGTGCTCGACCCTGCAGCAGGAACACTTACCTTTCCTGCAGAAGCGATCAAAATTGCAGTTCATGAATTTGACAGGAAGTATGGAAAAGGCGGACTACATTCATTTATCAAAAATAACATACTGAAAAATTTCTTCGCCTTTGAACTGATGATGGCACCCTATGCCATCGGACACCTCAAGATCGGATTCCTTCTCGAAGAGCTGGGTTACAAAATGACAGATGACGAGCGCTTCAAACTCTATCTTACAAATACTCTTGAAATGGAAGAACTCGATTCGGTTAATATTCCCGGACTTAGCTCATTGAGTGAAGAAAACCATCTTGCAAACGAGGTGAAACAGCAGATTCCAATACTTGTCATTATGGGAAATCCACCCTATTCCGGCATTTCTTCAAATACTAATGAATGGACTGAAAAGCTTCTCAAAACCGATATCGATGGTGCGCAGAGCTACTACAAAGTTGATGGAAAACCGCTCGGAGAGAAAAAAGTTTGGCTTCAGGATGATTATGTGAAATTTCTCCGATTAGCTCAATGGAAAATCCAGAAAGCAGGACGGGGTGTTGTCGGCATGATCACCAACCACGGCTACCTGGATAATCCTACCTTCCGGGGCATGCGCCAGAGTTTAATGAAAACCTTTAACAAAATCTACATTCTTAACCTGCACGGGAACAGCTTGAAAAAAGAGACCGCTCCCGATGGCAGCAAGGATGAAAATGTCTTTGATATCCGGCAGGGCGTGGCGATCTGTCTCATGGTCAAACACGCGGGGCAAAAAGGGTGCAATGTGTATTATCATGATCTTTACGGAACAAGAGATTATAAATATGATTGGCTCGAAAACAAGGAAGTCTCACCATTTACATTTGAAGAGGTTGCTCCCCAAAGTCCCTATTATTTCTTAATCAAACGAGATACGAATTCCATCCAGAGTTATTTGCAATGGAAGAAAGTGACTCAAATATTCCCAGTAAATAGCGTTGGGATAGTTACCGCGAGGGATCGATTCGCAATAGATTTTGATTATAATGTTTTAAAAAATCGTATAAATCAATATCGTAACTTAGAACTTGACGATGAGCTAATAAAAGAAAGTTTTAAACTTAAAGATACTTCTACTTTTAATCTTTCAAATTTCAGAAAGGAAGTTGCACGTGATCCAGATTGGGATCAGAAAATAAGAAGAATTTACTATCGACCTTTTGATGAGAGGTTTGTATATTATTCAAATTGGGTAATTGAAAGACCGTTGGAAAAAGTTATGCACAATATGATTGATGGCGATAATATTGGTTTAACAATTGGAAGGCAAGGGCATGTGGTAGGTTTAGAGCATTTGTGGAATTTGTTATTTATTTCAGATAATATAATAGATTTTAATTTATTTTATCGCGGAGGAGAGTTGCTATTTCCATTATATCTCTATCCAGATGAAAAGAACAAAGACCTCTTCAATCATCATCAGACCGTAAGAGAACCGAATATTTCGGAAGCTGTATTTAAGGAATTGACATCAGTATACGGCAAAAACCCGGCGCCGGAAGAAATTCTTTATTACATATACGGTGTATTTTACAGTACGATTTATCGTGAAAAATATGCAGAATTTCTCAAGATCGATTTCCCCCGTGTGCCTTTCACTTCGGACTATGAGTTATTCAGGAAAATGGGAGTTTTGGGAAAGGCATTGGTTGACCTACACCTTCTGAAGAGTCGCGAACTCGAATCACCAGTTGCGAAATATCAGGGAACAGGCGAGAATGACCGCATCGAGAAAGTTGTATATAATGAAGATGAGCAGCGTGTATATATTAATGACGGTAAATATTTTGAGGGCATTAATTCTGAGTTGTGGAGCTATCATATTGGCGGATATCAGGTTCTGTATAAATATTTAAAGGACAGAAAAGGCAGAATACTTGAAGATGCTCGCCGTTACTGCAAGATCGCCACAGCGTTACAAAAGACTATCGTGCTGCAGAAAGAGATTGATCTGCTTTACCCCAAAATTGAGGATAATATTTTAGAATAATTGAAATCTACACACCCCGCCCCAAAAAGTCGTTCCCTGCACAACTGGCTTGTGTGATAATTTAAATGCTCCTTGGCAATATAGAAAACTGACAATCGATCTTGTTTTGATAAACACTATTAAACTCTGATTTATTTATTGACAGATGAATGAGCAGATAATATTTTGTGTGTGTTAATATATGTAAATAAAATGGAAAATTCAAAAATAATGAATCGGTTTAAATGATAATATCAAAATATGTGCAAAAACTCTGTTAGAATTTTTGGATATAGTATTCGTTGAGATTCTACAGACTTAGATAAATTGTAAATTTTTCAAATATAATAGGTGAAGATAATGACAAACTTAAACAGCATAGACTCTTGGAAAAACCATTTAGGTTTATTACCTATAAATTTATTTTCTTCTGAATTAAATAATAAGTTTATCTTGTTAAATGGAGGATTGGGGGATTTCTGTATAGACTTTAAACCACATAAAAATCCTGATGATTATTATTCTTATGCATGGTCAAGTAACACAAAAAATTTCGTTACTATAAAAAAAGGAAATATTATTTTATATAATTGGCTTAAAGATAAGGAAGAGCCCTATAAATTGAATTTTGTCAGCCAACATATTGAAAAGTTTTACGAATATCTTATAAAAAATTCCTATAAAAGCGAATACGACATTGTTCCTTTCATTATAAACATATACAAAAGTTTAAGAAATCTAACAAATGAAAGAGAAGAAGGTGTTCAGGCTTTAAATTGTTTACTTTTATTACTTGCATCCCATGAAGATGGTATTGATTTTAACCAAGTTGATCTTAAAAAATGGAATATCCCCAATATAGATATTAAATCAAGTCTCGGTTCTTATATTGATGAATTAAAGCAAGGAATAAATTTTAAGGCAAAAAACTTAAAGCCGAATGTTGATTTAATTTTACGACATACAGCAGGACATTTGTTTCAAGAAGCTCAAAAAGAAGCAATTTTTCTTAACAGAGATGCTGATTTATTCGGATTTTATGATTCAAGCTATAAATCAAGGTATCTGCTATTTTCTAGTTTTCATTATACACCATCATCCCTTGCAAGAAGTATCGTTGAATATTCTTTGTCAAATTTCAATTTACAGGACGTTACAACATTAAAAATACTTGATCCCGCTTGTGGAAGCTCTGAATTCCTTCTAGAGGTTTTGAAACAATTAAAAACATTAAACTTTTCTGGAAAGGTAGAGATAATTGGTTTGGATAGGTCTGAATCAGCAGTTAATATATCAAATTTCTTACTCGCATATGAAAAAAGAGAATGGCAAGACAGACTTACTTTTAAGATTAAACCAGTCGATAATTCTTTAACAGAGGACTGGGATAATGATTATGACTTGATATTAATGAACCCACCATTTCTTTCTTGGGAATTAATGGATAAATGCGATAGAGATGTTGTCATGGGTGTATTAGATAAAAGTGCTCGACTAAAACCAAATCTTGCCAGTGCATTTATTTGTAAAGCTATAAAGCACTTAAAACCGAATGGAGTTTTAGGAACGGTTATGCCTACATCAATGTTATTATCAGACTCTTATAAAACCCTGCGGAATGAAATAAGAGATAGCCTATCAGTTTTACTTGTAGGTAAACTTGGCAACTATGTATTTGAATATGCTTTAACTGACGTCAGTATTCTTATTGGGAGAAAACCTAAATCTAATGAAATCCCTGTTTTACTTTGGACTATGAACGAGAAAGGTGTTGTTAATGATGCATTTCGAGATTTAAGAAAAATAAATTATGGGCAAATACCTTATGTGAAAGATAAAAACACTTACAATATTTATAAACCAATTGAATATCCGATCCACAAAGAAAACTGGAAAGTATTATCCTATAATGAAGAGTGTTTAATGAAACATTTAAAATCATTAATTGACTTAAATAGATTAAAAACCATCCAAGATATTTTTAGTGTAAAACAGGGTGTTAGAACAGGGAATAATCAGATTTTTAAAATTACTAATGACTTTTATAATACTTTACCCCCAGAAGAAAAACAATTTTTTAGACCAGCAATAGATAATGATTCTATAAAGAATGGTTCAATAATCACATTCGGATATATTTGGTATCCCTATAACCACACTGGATTACTAATATCAACAGAAAAAGAATTGGAAAAGAAAGTTCCTAATTTATACCAAAAACTTCTTCTTCCCAATAAGACTAAATTAATTAACAGAGCTAGGAAAAATGAAAGTAATTGGTGGATATTAAGCGAACACCGAGCATGGCTTAGAGAAAAATATCCAAAACTAATTTCTGCCGAATTTGGTAAATCTGGCTCCTTTGCTTTCGATAGTAAAGGAGAATTTGTTGTAGAAAGGGGCAATGGGTGGATACCTAAAAAAGACTTTACCAACCAAGATTATTGCTATTTTTATTTATCACTTTTCAACAGTAATTTTTTCAATAGTTTATTATCCATTTACTCAAAGCAACTAGCTGGTGGTCAATGGTATGATTTAGGAAGAAAATACACAAAAAATATCCCTGTCCCAGAAATTACTAAAGAATTAATAAATAGCGTTGTATACAAAAAATTAGTCTCTTTTGGTAAATTAATTTCACAAGGTGATTTGATTAATTTTGAAATTATTGATGATTATATAATGAAATACATTTACAAAAAATAACATTAAATCATGAAAGATATAATAAACACAATAACAGAAATAGGACAGTGTTACTTTCATGAATCAAAATTTAACCTGAAGCAGATAAATTTTACTACATGGATTATTGAAGGTAATAGTAGTGCATTCAATTATCATAAAACTGATGTACATAAAGTTAAAGTTTTAAACTGGTTTAATGATTTCTGGTTGTTTTTTGGAATTAGATTTATAAAAGTAAATAATGAATATAAAAGTTGGGGGAAAGACAAGAGAGACGAATTTATTAATTTATTAAACAACCAATTCCTAAAATTTGAAGAGGATTTTTTTCAAACTTTCATCACTCTTTCAGTATTTCAGGGGAATACGCAAGATGATGCTAAAACTCAATTATTCAGAGCGGAATGGGATAATTATGAAAACTTATCCGAAAACCACCCTCAGCCACATTGGCATATTTATCCTCATAAATACACAAAAAAACTACATGATGACTTTGAAGATTTTATTGAATTAACTAAAACTGATGATGATTTTAAAGAATATACAACTAATAAAAGAGATGCAAATATTATAGATTTAAAAAAGTTGCATTTTGCAATGAATGGCCAATGGTCAGAAAACAAAAACGATGTTCATAAAATAGAAAATGAAAATGATTTGAAAAATTGGTTTTCAGGTATATTAAATCATATAAGAAAAGAATTATTAAATATAATAGAAAAATAACAAAAGGTCGTCAATCGTTATAGGCAACGATTGCTTTATTCTGTCGCACGAATCACATTCCCCAACCAGCTAGCACGAAGCCCCGTGCATTTTACATTTCCAATCAGCCATTGGACTGACAAGTTCTTTCATTTTGCATTTTGAGTTCTTCAGCTCACTCAAACTTGACACAAAAACAATATAGAAAGTTTGTATAAAACTAATTACATAAATAGTAAATAGTATATATTCATAAATTATGAAAAAAAGATGTTTAGTTGTGACAGGCGGCGGCGACTGCCCGGGGCTTAATGCAGTTATCCGAGCCATCGTGAAGCGCGCTTCCCAGGAAGATGACTGGGAGATCGTCGGAAGCATTGACGGCTTCAACGGCGTGCTCATGGAACCTCGCGAGCTGCGTGTGCTTACCAATCGAGCCGTTGCAGGTATTCATGTGCGCGGAGGCACGATACTCGGAACGACAAATAAAGGCGGTCCCTTTGCATGGCCCCAGCAGGATAAGGATGGCAATTGGATAGAGATCGACCGCTCAAAAGAGATGCTGGAAATCCTTAAAGAAGAAAATATCAGCGCTGTTATTAATATCGGAGGGGATGGCTCACAAACTATTTCACAAAATCTTTTTGACATGGGATTGAACGTTGTGGGAGTACCCAAAACAATCGATAATGACCTTTCCGCAACTGATTTTGCTTTCGGTTTCCAAACTGCGGTTGAGATCGCAACCGATGCAGTCGATAAACTCGTAACAACTGCAGAAAGTCATCACAGAATTATCATTCTCGAAGTGATGGGGCGTGCAGCCGGCTGGATCGCACTTTATTCATCTATAGCAGGCGGTGCCGAAGTATGCCTTATTCCTGAAATTCCTTATGATATTCAGAAAGTAAAAGAAAAGGTGGAAGAACGAACCGAAGACAGAAGAGGTTTTGCAAATATCGTCATAGCTGAGGGTGCGTATCCCAAACACGGTTCTGTTGTAGGGCAGGAAGTTGATGAGGTCGGCTACCACAATTTCAAGCTTGGCGGTGCAGGCATTCGGCTCAAGCAGGAACTTGAAGATGCAGGCGCCCAGGCAGATGTCCGCGTGACTATTCTCGGGCATCTACAGCGTGGTGGAATTCCATGTGCCTTTGACAGAATACTCGCAACTCAGTTTGGCGTAAAATCTTTTGAGATGGTTCTTGAAGAAAAATTTGGCGAAATGGTTGCCTATAAAAATAATGATATCAAAAGTGTCCCAATCAAAGATGCCATCAACACCTATAATCTGGTCAATGTGCACTCCAATTTAGTACATACTGCACGGGGTATAGGGATCAGTTTTGGTGATTGAAAACCTATAACGGAGAACGCTACATGAGCGAGAAAAAAGATAGAATTGCAATTTTGACATCCGGAGGAATCGCCCCGTGCCTTTCAGCGTCCACAGGATGTCTGATCACCGAGTACACTCAGCTCGTACCGGATATGGAGATCATCGGGTATCTGAACGGCTTTAAAGGATTGCTTACAGACAGCAGCATTCTTATTTCTGAAGAGGTGAGAAAAAAAGCCAAATACCTGCAAAAATACGGTGGAAGCGTGCTCGGTAACAGCCGCGTCAAGCTGACAAATATCACAGACTGTGTGAAAAGGGGATATATTCAGGAAGGCGAGAATCCCCTGCAGGTTGCCGCAGAACAACTGGCCAAAGATAACGTATCTATCCTTCATACTATTGGTGGGGACGATACGAATATCATGGCATTCGAGCTTGCATCCTATCTGAAAATGAACGGCTATGACCTCACAGTGGTGGGACTTCCCAAAACAGTGGATAATGATGTGATACCCATATATCAAACCCTCGGCGCTGCAACTGCGGCGGAACAGGGTGCGATTTTCTTTGAGAATGTTGCGAACGAGAACACGACAAGCTCCCGCCAACTCTTAATACATGAAGTCATGGGACGGCACTGCGGATGGCTCGCTGCTGTCACAGCAAGAGAATACCGAAAACGACTTCATAAGAAAAAATTCCTTCCAGATATCCTGCTTGCACGCGAGCGCTGGGATATTGATGCGATCTATATTCCGGAAATGGGCATCGATATTGATGAAGAGGAAAAGCGTCTGAACAAACTTATGGATGGAAAGGATTCCGTGAACATATTCCTCAGCGAGGGTGCAGGTTTGGAAACAATTGTGTCGGAAATGGAGTCAAAAGGGGAACCGGTCCATCGTGATGCGTTCGGTCATGTTCGTCTTGACGAACTTAATCCGGGACAGTGGTTTGCAAAACGCTTTAAAACCATGTTGAAAGCAGATAAAGTGCTCGTACAAAAGAGTGGATATTTCGCACGTTCTGCACCTCCGAACAAAGAAGACCTCGATCTCATTCAGAGAACCTGCGCGGAAGCAGCTCGCTGCGGACTCAATGGACAGAGCGGTGTGGTCGCCCTCGACGAAGACCATAATAACGAGCTCCGATGTATAGGATTCCAACGAATTAATAGCGGAAAACCATTTGATATTCACCAAAAATGGTTCCAAAATATGCTCATAGATATTGGACAGATCAGGTAAATTATGAATATAAAATTTAAAGACATAAACACAGGCATCGTCCAGGCACGAGCCGTCATCGAGATTGCAGAAGGTGTCTTTCTTAATGAGATCACCATTTTGAAAAAAAACAGAGATATTATCGTGGAGCTTCCCCAGAAATCCTTCCGCGGCAAGGACGGCAAGATGTATTATATGAATATCATCACCTTTGCGAACGAGGATAAGGAAAATTTCTTTAAGCTCGAAGTAAAGACAGAATACAACAAATGGCGGGGACAAAATCCCAAGATCCTCGTGTATGAAAATACTTAACTCAAATTTCGCTGTGATATTATGAACCACGAAAAACACGAAAAAATGGAAAATGAAAAAAACAGGCACTTCAGGAAGCATAGAAATTTCTATCTGTGTAAGGTAATTCCACATAAAAAGGGCATGTCCCTCGAAGCTTGTCCTCACGGAAGTGGGGAGAGGGAATCCAGAATTGTAATTAAATCAAGGAATAAAAAATTAATTTGACATTTAAGTTTTGACATTTTATTTGTAATTAGTCCCGACTTGTCGGGAAGAAATTGATTAAGGTCTAACTTACAATTTCAAAGAATATATATAGGTTAAAATATGATTTATTAAGTAATTTTCATCTTATTAAATAAAAGAATTTTTGAAAGGTATCTTATGAAACGCACGGTATTTTTTTCGCTCATCTTTCTCATTGCAAGCAGCTTGTATGCAAACACAACGCCTGCCACACAAAACAGTGAAAATGCCCAGGAAATCTATTTTAGTTTTGAAATAACCGAAAGAAGCGAACTACAGCACCTCACAAGGATCGTATCAATTGATAATGTGAAGGGCAATATCGTGTATGCCTATGCAAATCCGGAAGAACTCACCGAACTCGAAGCTCTTGGATATGAGATCACAAAATTGCCACATCCGGGCAGTTTATATGAGCCACGCATGGCACAGACCCTTGGTGAAGCGAGCGACTGGGATTATTATCCTACCTATGACCAGTACCTCGCTATGATGTACCAGTTCGCTACGGACTATCCGGCGATTTGCAGGATCGTAGATATTGGGAATTCCGTAAATGGACGAAAGCTCCTGTTTGCAGTTATTTCCGATAATGTCGGTATCGAAGAAGACGAGCCGGAGTTTATGTACACAGCAACTATGCATGGGGATGAAACAGCAGGGTATGTGCTCATGCTCAGACTGATCGACTATCTTCTCTCAAATTACGGTACCGATACAGAAGTGACTAAAATGGTGGACAACATCGAGATATGGATAAATCCGCTGGCAAATCCTGACGGCACA
Source organism: Candidatus Cloacimonadota bacterium (assembly GCA_030613025.1). Taxonomy (GTDB): domain Bacteria; phylum Cloacimonadota; class Cloacimonadia; order JGIOTU-2; family JGIOTU-2; genus Celaenobacter. Next base: position 8,892 of record JAUWMT010000034.1, on the reverse strand, counting down.
TATCATGGTGGAAACCATACAGTATTTGGAGCTATAAGATATAATGCGAATGGATACGACCTCAATAGAAATTTTCCTGATCCGGAAGACGGTCCCAATCCTGGAGGTACATGGCAGCCGGAAACCATTGCCATGATGGACATTGCAGAAGCGAATTCCTTTATCCATTCTGCAAACTTCCACGGCGGAGCAGAGGTCGTGAACTACCCCTGGGATACCTGGGCAGTGCTTCATGCTGATGATGATTGGTACATTGTTATCTCCCGCGCCTATGCCGATACAGTTCATCTTTACGCACCAGCCGGCTATATGACGTTTTTGAATAATGGTATCACAAATGGCTATCAGTGGTACACGATCAGCGGCGGCAGGCAGGATTATATGAACTGGTTCCAGGCATGCAGAGAGGTAACGATCGAGATTTCCAACACAAAATTACTGCCGGAATCACAGCTTGACGCGCACTGGACTTATAACAAGCGTTCTTTTATCAAATATATTCAGAATGTCTATTACGGCATTCGAGGTGTAGTGACAGACTCGCTCGGCAATCCTATCAGTGCAATGATCACAGTTGCTGATCATGATTTTAATAATTCCGAAGTCTTCACCGATCCCGATGTTGGGGATTATTATCGTATGCTTTCTCCCGGCGTGTATGACATTACAGTGAGTGCTTATGGCTTCATCGATCAAACGATCACCAATATTACAGTTACGGATACCGGAGCAACGAGAGTGGATGTGGAATTGCAGGAAGCACAAACAATAGATATAACCGGAGTAGTTAGGGATGGCGATACAAACGCACCGATCGGCAATGCAACCGTTGAGATCATGGATTCCGTTCATTCTCCCGTTCAGACCGATTTTACTGGCTTCTATGCAATTGATAATGTGCTGGAAGGCACTTATACATTCAAAGTTTCCGCTTCCGGATATAGCACTTTGACAGAAGATATTACTGTTACACAAGATAATAATGTTATCGATTTTGAACTCTTTACCCCCTATCTTTTCTGGGATTTTGAACAGGATGACGGCGGATTCACCAGCGATCCGCCAGCTGGCGGATGGCAATGGGGAGAGCCCTCTGCGGGAGGTATCACTGCATATTCAGGAATAAAGGTCTGGGCTACCAACCTCAGCGGTTTCTATGTTGACAATGCACAATGGTATCTTGACTCACCAGCGATCCAGCTCGGTAACAATCCTATAATGGAGTTCTACCATTTGCATTATTTTGAAGGAAGTTCAACTCTCTGGGATGGTGGAAATGTAAGCATTTCAACTAATGGAGGAAGTTCATTTGGACTTATAACTCCTAACGGCGGCTATGACGGCAATATCAGTGCTCTTGGCGAACAGGGTTATGGTGGTACTCGTGATGAATGGACGCTCGCCCAATTCAGCTTGGGACCCTATGCCAATCAGGAAATACTGCTCCGCTGGCATTTTGCCTCTGATTATTCCCAACACGATTATTATGGCTGGTACATCGATGATGTTGCGATCATCGAGCTTGCAGGAGTGGACGATCCGGCTCACGGAAATGAATTGGTACTTCATCAGAATTTCCCAAATCCATTTAGTGGTTCCACCACAATTTCATATAATTCAACCACGAATTCACACGAATTATCTCAAATTAAGATTTACAATCTAAAAGGACAACTCGTAAGAGATTTGGGATTGCAGATTGCAGATTGCGGATTTAGTGTAGTTTGGGATGGAAAAGATATGGATGAAAAACCCGTGAGCAGCGGTGTGTATTTCTATCAAGTCCAAACAAAAAATTATTCATCAGAAATCAAAAAAATGATATATTTGCAAAAATAAAACCTTTATGGAGGCGTAATGGCAAAAATACTTATTAGCGATCCTGTTTCCACAGAATGTATCGATCTGCTGGAAAAAGCAGGACATGATCTTGACATCAAAACGGATAAGAAAACCCCCGAAGAATTAGCTGACATGATCCAGGGTTACGATGCAATCGTGATCCGCAGTGCGACAAAAGTCCGCAAAGTTGCTATCGACGCAGCAGACAAACTCAAACTCATTGTGCGCGGCGGTGTGGGCATTGATAACATCGATCATGAATATGCCCGTTCAAAAGGGATCACGGTTTCGAATACTCCGACTGCATCCTCGCAGTCTGTTGCAGAACTCGCACTCGCCCACATGCTGGCGCTTTACAGATTTCTACCACAGGCGAACATCACCATGAGAAATGGCGAATGGAACAAGAAGCAGCACAAAGGCAAAGAAGTATCCGGCAAGGTTCTTGGTATTATCGGATTTGGCAATATTGGTAAATCTCTTGCGAAAAAAGCTATTGCTCTTGATATGAAAGTGCTTGCCTATGATCCTTATGTCAAAGAAACTGACATGGATGTGGAAATTGTTGATCTCGATACGCTGCTTAAATGCTCGGATATCATTTCTCTGCATATTCCCCATACTGACGGCACACACTATATCATCGATGCAGATGCAATTGCAAAGATGAAGGAAGGCGTAATGATCATAAATTGTGCCCGCGGCGGTGTGGTGGATGAAAAAGCCCTTCTTGATGCGTTGAACTCAGGTAAAGTTGCTTTTGCAGGTATTGACTCATTTGAGGAAGAGCCGACAAAAAATTCAGAACTTGTTTCTAATAAAAATGTATCCGTTACTCCACACATTGGCGCTTCGACCAAAGAAGCGCAGGGTCGAGTTGGGGTAGAAGTAGCAGAAGTTATTATTGGATTTTTTAAATAACCATTGTATAAATGAGTCCACTCTAAAAAAGTTATAATTAGAAATATGTTAGAATATTTTTCAAATATTTGGAAACCATTACTATCCTCCTCTCGTTCCCAAAGCTTTAGGACGTTAAATGCGAAGCAAATTTAACTGTTCCCACTTTGGGAACGCAATGTCTTATCGTCTTCCGTTACCAAGCAGGGGCTTGGTAACGAGAGTAAGGGTCGAGTTGGAGTAGAAGTAGCAGAAGTTATTATTGGATTTTTCAAAGAATAATAGTTATATTATGATAGAAAAAAAATACGGCTCGATCTATTGTATCAGAATGCTTCATGGCGAGGATTTACTGGCTCAGCTCAATGTGATTGCAGAGAAGCAGGATTTGAAAAATGCGATTATCATAAACGGTGTAGGCATGCTAAAAAGCGCCAAGATCGGCTATTATCGCGGTGGAACCTATCAGATAAAAACCATCAGCGATCCTGCGGAGCTTGTATCGACCAGTGGTAATATGTATATCAATCCGGCAGGTAAGCATGAGTGGCATGTGCATGTGGCTCTTGCAGATCGGTCTCATGAGATGCTTGGCGGGCATCTGCTCGGAGGAATTGTGTGGAACACTGCAGAGATATTTATCCAAACCATACCTAATGCTAAATTTATAAAAGAGATGGAGGATGACAATCTGCGATTGAATTTTAAATAATTTAAATTATGAAACAGGATAAACCTATTCCCAAAACCATCATAAGGGTAAGTTCGGGTTTATCCCGAACTAAAAGAGTTTACCCTGAATCAGAAGGGTTTATCCCCAGTCAAAATAAAAATGGAACATAAAACATTACCTAAAATTAATCAACCCGGACATATCCATTTTGCAACCACAAAAACATTTGAGAAAAATCCATTTTTTCTGGATTGTAATTGCTGTGATATTCTTCTTGAAAACATTGATTCCTATCGGAATGAATTGGATTATAAAATATTTGGTTATGTTATTATGCCTGATCATTTGCATATCTTAATTTGGTTCGATATCAAAGAGGAACAGGATGAACCTGCTTCTACCCATATTGGGGTAGGTTCATCCCAAAACGAATCAACCGCATCGAGGGTAGGTTCGGGTTCATCCCGAACCGAGTCAATAAATTACAAAAATATTACATCAAAAAACGCTCCATTGAATATATCAAAAATAATGCATAGAATAAAAGGCAAAACTGCAACGGATATAATAAAAGAGCTGAATATAAACTTCACATGGCAAAAAGGCTTCTATGATTTCAATATTTATACTTACAAAAAATTCCTTGAAAAACTAAAGTATATGCACAATAATCCTTATAAAGATAAACGTATTCCCAATCCTGATGCATATCCTTATTCATCAATGATATTTTTAGAAACCGGTAAAGGTGTCTTTAAAATTGACGAAATCGATCTATAATGGAAATATTGATAATGTGAATACCACCAAACAACGGGGTAAGTTCGGGTTTATCCCGAATCGATAATTTTGTGCTGTACGACGAGCAGGATAAACCTGCTCCTACCTAGGTGGAGATAATTATTGGCAGCAAGATAAATCAGCTCCTACCAAAAATGGGGTAGGTTCGGGTTTACCCCGAACCAGGAGAGTAGTTAATTTATAGATCAGGAGGATCATATATGAAAAAAAGGTTATTTGTTTTAATATTTTTACTTGTTTTATCAACAACACTCTTCGCAGACTATCTACCACGCGAACTCTTTCATAAAAACATTGGTCAACAACATTTTTATACCCATCGTGCCGATTCATTGCACGGCTTTGACATGCTGCACTACGATATCACGATCGAATTATTTCCAACTACACATTATATCGAAGGAAATGTCTTTGCAGAAGTTACTGCCACAGAAAACGGTCTGTCCGAGATCGCCTATGAACTGGAATGGCTCACTGTTACAGATGTGCGTGTGAACGGAACTACAGCAGCATACACTTATACAAACGGCATTCTGACAATTACATTGGATCAGACCTATTCAATTGGGGAGAATTTTTCCACGCAGGTTTTTTACGAAGGATATCCCGTGCTCAGCAATGACGGCTACAGCACAGGCATACACTGGTCATCATACATTTATACCTATTCCGATCCCAACGGAGCTCGTTACTGGTGGCCCGGGTATGACCATCCCTGGGATAAAACAACTACAAAGATGATAATCACAGTTCCCGACGATCTGCTCGTTGCATCGAACGGCTTGCTTGAGAGTGAAGTAGATAATGGGGACAGCACTAAAACCTTCACCTGGGATAATGCTGATCCTATTGCAACCTATCTGGTTTCTCTCTGTATTGGTGCATATAGCACATTTGAGCAGACCTACCCGGGTGTGCCGATCATAAACTATGTCTATCCCGGACATCTTGGAGCTGCACAGAACGACTTTGCATGCATTCCCGATGCGATGGGCATTTTTGAAAGCTGCTTTGGCAATTATCCCTTCCAGAAATACGGCGCAGCAGAATGCAATATCTTTGGCGGTTATGGCGGCATGGAGCATCAAACTATGACCTCGATCGGAAATGGACTTATCAATGGATATGGAACTTACGAATTGATCTTCGTGCACGAGCTCGGGCATCAATGGTTTGGAGACTGTCTGACTCCACTCACATGGAAGGATGTGTGGCTTTCCGAAGGATTCGCCACCTATTCCGAAGCCCTTTATGTAGAGGGCACAGAAGGATATGATGCGATGTGCGATTATGTGCAGTCATCATTTCATACATACTATCTGAACTGGGCAGGGAGCAATTACTATACCGTGTATGATCCCCCATACCTGATGTATTTCACGCCGGCAACCTATGAAAAACCTGCATCCGTATTGCACATGATCCGGCTCGCAGTGGGTGACAGCACATTCTTTAATATCCTGCAAACATACTTCTCGCTTTACAAGAACGGCTGTGTGATCACTGAAGATTTCAAATCTGTGTGCGAGGATGTTAGCGGATGCGATTTTGACGATTTCTTTGATGGCTGGATATATGGAAGCGGAGTGCCGAGTTTTGGATATGCTTATCTGAAAAGTAATACCTCTTTGCGAGATCCTGACCTACTCATGATAAGCCGATCAACTTCTCCCACCACCAGCCAGTTTGATATGACAATCCCATTTGGAGTCACTACATCATCCGGCACAGAGACAATCCTTATGGAAACCGAACCGGAATTCACATATTCCGAATATACAATTGGTGAAGAAATTTTAGGAATAGAATTCGATCCTGATTCCTGGATATTGGACAGGGGGAATACCTATGTGCTTCCTGAACTCACTTCAGCGCTTCCGGGTAACAGCATGGTATCTCTTATGTGGGAAGAGTTCCCCAACATCATTTCTCAGGGAATGTTCCGCATTTATAGAAGTGAAAATCTCGGTGAAGATTTTGTGATCATCGCAGAAGTGCCCGGAGATGAACTCAGCTATGTAGATACCGATGTCGTGAATGGTACTACATGCTATTATAAGATTTCATACAGTGTGGTTTCCGGTTATTTTTCCGGGGAAACAGAGCATTCCAACATTCTCTCTGCAACTCCGATAAACTTCCCGATGGATCAGGGCATCCTTGTGGTCGATGAAACAAAGAACGGCAGTGGCGGTCCCACCACGCCGGCGGATAGCACAGTTGATCATTTCTACGCCAGTGCGCTTACACATTTCCAGATAACCCAGTACGATTATGAAGATGAAGGCGAGCCGGACTTAAGCTTGCTGGCAAATTACTCCACCATTATTTGGCATGACGAGGACATGAATGATAAATTTATCGCTGAGAATATCGAGAATCTCAATGCCATGATCCTGAGCGGCGGGCATGTGCTCATCTGCGGATGGAAAACAGCAGATTACATTCCTGAATATTTTCTGCAACACTATTTCAGTCTGGAAAATACAAACATTATTAATGATGTTGATTTTCTCGGTGCCCTTGGTGTGGACGGGTATCCCTACATCGATGTGAATGGAACCATTATTCCTGCGTGGAATGATAAGTGGAATTATATTGTTGAATTTTCCGGGGCAGAAATTGAAAACACTCTATATACCTATAACTCCGAATCCGGTGCAAATGCCGGAAAGGTCGTGGGCTTGGTCGATGATAAACAGGACAAGGCAGCGGTCGTGCTGGGATTTCCACTCTTTTTCATGGAGCTTGCTACGGTGCAGGAATTCCTAACAGAACTTATGATCGACTTCGGGGAATGTGTCGCAGCCGATGAAGAACCGGCACAGAATTCAACCATACTTACCTGCAGCCCCAACCCCTTCTCTACATCAACTACCATATCATATAATTCAACAACCCGTCTTCGCTGCACTACGCCGTGGCAGGCGAATTCACACGAATTATCTCAAATTAAGATTTATAATGTAAAAGGACAACTCGTGAGAGAATTCGGATTTCGGATTGCGGATTTGGGATTTAGTGCGGTTTGGGATGGGAAAAACGAAAGAGGCAAAGAAGTGAAAAGTGGTTTGTATTTCTGCACTTTCCAAAACGGGGAGAAACAGGCGGTAAAAAAATTGGTGCTTTTGAGGTAAGATTGAAAATTAAATTTGACAGAAATTATTTTATTTCTTTCCTTTTGCAAAAGGTTTGTTATGAAAAGTAAAAATGAATTCGGGATTGCATTAAGTTACACTATTGTCTTACCCCATATATATCATAACTTGCCTACCTGTTGGCAGTTATGCAATAACACGAAAGAATTATGAAACCAGAAATACTCAATTCCATTCCCAAAATTTTATATGCAAAAATAAATTCACATAACTTGCACCTGTCTGCTGAGTTTCCATGAACAGGCAGGTTATTCTATTTAAAGCTCTCTTTTGGAATTCAAGGAATGGAAGTTGAGACCGGGACATGGAGTTGGGGAAATTACTTCTTATATGGAATACGCTCCCCAGTATAAGGAGGACATTTAATGGAGTAAATAAAGAATTAGGAGACAAACAATGATTAAGAAAATTGCACTACTCGCAATATTGATAGGAATATTCATCGCGGGCAACTTGATTGCAGATGAAGGAGCGGTTGGATTATACCTAACCGTACTTCACGACTACAACTCTGTACCTTATGCATCCCAATATGTAGAAGCTACAATCGGAGGAGTTTATCAAGATGGTACTACAAATGATGATGGACTTGTAAAATTTGGGTGGAAGAATTGCGAAGGATATTACTATCTGGAAACAGTAATTGATGATGTAACATACTACAAGACAGTATGGAAACCGTATGGACAAATCATAAATGTAACATGGGTTATTCATGTTGAAGAGCATGATCCCGAATAAATCAAATATCAGGAGGGGAATTAATTCCTCTCCTGATTTATCAAATATATGAATAAGCAATTTTTTAACTTAAAAAGAGGAATATATGAAAAATGTAAGCATAGTTATATTTTTATTAATCACTATTAATTTATCTGCGGATTATAACCAAGTTCCAGGATTTCCATATGCTGCAAATCAGATCATTCAAAGTGGTGTCAACGATGGAGTAGGCGTTGTGAATATTAACGATGATCCTTATTTAGAAATAATTGTATCTGTAAATAATAGTACTTTTGCTATAAACTATATGGGTGAACTTTTATGGACAGCATACACTGCTAACGAAGCACAACCAACAATGTCATTTGCTGATATCACTAATGATGGTTATTTGGAAATCATTCAGACCACGAGAAGAAGATGGGTATATATATTAGATAAAAACGGTAATAATATACAAGGTTGGCCACAGCATTTTGGCAGTTACGCAGATAATGGCTTTCTTACTACTGCTGTAGCTTACGATCTTGATGGAGATGGAAATAAAGAGGTCATATGGGGTAATTATGATTATAGCTATCCCTGCGGTCTCTATGTTGTTACAAATGATGGTGAAAACTTCAATGATAACTTCCCTTTTTATATAGATGGCGGCGTTGCCTGCCCACCGGCAGTAGGAGATATCGACAGTGATGGAATACCTGAGATAATCTGTGCCGCACATGATCATAATCTTTATGTGCTGAAGCCGGACGGGACTATTATGGATGGCTGGCCGCAACTTGCTTATAATGG
>JAUWMT010000079.1 GCA_030613025.1 Candidatus Cloacimonadota bacterium | reverse complement strand
AGCGTAAGCTCTCAGAACCAAAAACTAATGATAAACTTAGCTCCATAGGTGCGGAATATATATTTTATAATATCCGCATAAGTAAATTACACAATTTTATCCGAAAACGACAAGTCTATGAAAAATTTTGGGGGTATGCATATTTTATGGAAATAAGAAGTTGACAGATAAATGTATGGTTCTTTTTTACGGTCAATGTAAGATATTGACAGAGGAATAGAACCATGAAAGATATTATTAAGTTTTTTCTAAAAAATATGGGTTATGCCCGGATGAAAGAGCTAAAGCAAGCTGGCTTTCATACTCGACGAATTAAGCAAATTCTGGAACAGGGAAAAATCGAAAAGATCAAACCAGGTCTATATCGTCTTTCTGACATGTATGGTACAGGAGAATTTTCTCAAAGTTTCATTGATATATGCAATTCCATGCCCAAAGGGATCATCTGTCTTATTTCAGCACTTGAATTTCATCAACTTTCAACTATTAATCCTTCGAAAGTTTATGTAGCACTTCCAAATTCTGATAAGCAAAATATTATTAAATATCCACCAGTGAAAGTATTTTATTTTCGAAATAGATTTTATGATCTTGGAATTGATGAGAAAATTACAAAAACAGGTAAATTTAAAATATACAATGCGGAAAAAACGATTTGCGACATGTTCCGCTATCGAAATAAACTGGGAGAAGATCTTGCTCTGGAAGGACTTAAGAATTATCTGAAACGCAAAGATGCAAATATCGCCAGACTGAGAGAGTATGCATTCAAATGCCAGGTGAAGACAGTAATGCTTCCATATCTTAAAGCAATGGTGATCGAGTGAAAAAGTCATTCAAGAATATTATTGCTTCTGTGAGAGGCAGGTTACTCAAGATTGCCAAAGATTCGGATCGAGATTTCAATGCTGTTTTACTGCAATACTTTCAGGAAAGATTACTCTACAGACTTTCCATTTCTCCGCATAGACATAATTTTGTATTAAAAGGAGCTCTTCTTTATCTCGCTTATGATATATCACCTTTCCGACCCACTAAGGATATTGATTTTTTAGGGGTTGATACACATAATTCGGAAAATAATATCTTAAAGGTTTTTCGAGATATTATTCTTATAAAAGAAAACGATGGTGTGAATTTCGATGCTGATTCACTGGATTCCGAATTGATCAAAGAAGTTGCTGATTACCAGGGCATCAGAATATTTTGTGTTGCCCACCTTGGTAGTGCAAAGAGAAGGATGCAATTCGATATTGGCTTTGGGGATAAAATTGTTCATTCTCCTGTAACAATAGATTTTCCTGTTCTTCTTCAAGATTTTTCTGTGCCAAGATTAATGATCTATACCCCTGAATCGGCTATTGCTGAGAAATTTGAAGCAATCGTTAAGCTAAATTACGTGACGAGTCGGATGAAAGATTTTTATGATATTTACTTCATGGCACACTGCTGCAAACTTGATCCGGACGTACTGAAAGAAGCTATAGAGACAACATTTAAGAATCGAGGGACAGATCCTTCAATTCGTAATGTTATCTATACGAAAGATTTTATTAATAACTCAACAAATCAGATGCAGTGGAAAGCATTTTTAATGAGGATGGAATTTGACGTTAATATATCGTTTGAAGCATGTATTATGTTTATTCAAGATTTGATCGAAACTGTTTTGCAGTAATAGCGTTTCTTTATTTGTGTGTATATACCGCAATCATAATAGCTCTTTTCTTATTTCACCCTATTCGCTTTTCCCCTCCAACCACTCATCCACAACATTTTCCAGCAGATCAAGCGGAATAGCGCCGTTACGCAGTATCACATCATGGAATTCTTTCAGTTCGAATTTATTACCCAGTTCTATTTTGGCTTTTTCGCGAAGTTCCAGAATTTTCAGCTCACCTATCTTGTAGGCGCAGGCTTGCCCTGGCCACACGGTGTAGCGGTCAATTTCGCCGTAGGAACCCCAGCCCATGTTATCCTTCATGTAGTTGTGGGCTTTGCTTCTGCTCCATTTTTTGTAATGAATTCCGGTATCCACCACCAACCGTACGGCGCGGTGCAGTTCGGAGTTCAAGTAGCCCAGTTCGGAATAGATATCCTTGTACCAGCCCAGTTCAAAAGCCAGTTTCTCTGCATAGAGCGCCCAACCCTCGATGTAGGCAGTAAAAAAAGTAAAATTTCTATATATGGGAATATTCGCAAGCTCCTGAGCATAGGCGATCTGCAAATGATGTCCGGGGATAGTTTCGTGATACAATAACGTTTGCATTCCCGGTTTTTTGGGCAGCCAGCTCAAATTTGTGTAAAATATTGCAGGTCTGCTACCATCAAGGGGGGCATCGTCGTAATACTGTCCGGAATATTGTTCTTTATAAGGTGGAACTGCACGCACGGTTACGGGAATCGAGGGTAATTTATCAAAAACAGTTGGCAGGAGTTTTTCGGTATCCACGATGATCTGCAGATAATCGTCCAATGCCTGCTGACGACCGAGATCATTTTTCGGGTAGTTGAATTCGCTGCCTTGCAGAGAATGCCAGTAATGACCTTCAATTTCTCCGAAGTTCTCTCCTTCTGTAAAGCCAAGTTCTTCAAACCGCTGCATCATTTCCGCCTGGATCCTTTCAACTTCTTTTAATCCCATTTGATGGATCTCTTCTGCTGTGAGATTTGTGGTAGTATGCTGTTGCAGGCAAAATTGATAAAATTTATCACCATCGGGTAATTTCCACACACCCGGAATATCATCAGCTTTTTTCTTCAGTTTTTCAATATGATCGGCTATTTTAGTGTAGTTTGGAACGATGTAATTATTTACTGCATCCAAAGCTCTGTCCATGTAGATCTGCTTTGTTGCTTCATCCGGTTCTTCTATCTCATTGATCCGCTCCATGAAATATGTATAATAGATCATTTCCACTGGGCGCTGCTTAATGAAGTCGTTCACAATATTCTGTAATTTTTCTAAAATAATTTTGGAAGGGATGATCTCCATCTTTTCCCGTTTTTGCAGTTCAAGAAAGATGTTGTCGAAATAGGTATCAAGCTGCTCCATCCTGGTAAGATAATCTTCTGCATCCTGCCGGTTGTTTATTGAGTGGCTCTCGGTTAAAACAGATATAAGCTGATAATGAAATCCATAAAGATGATTGAGCAAATAGTAATTGTAGCGGTATTTATCAGCTGATTCTATGTTTTGCAAATAGCTCTGAAAAACAGCAAGCTCCAGCTCATCGGCAAATGAAAGGTTACTGAAATTTTCTGAATGCTCGAGGTAATCCTTCACTATTTTCAATTCATACTGGTAGGCAGCCTCGGAATTATCAGTTAGTTTTGATTTATCATAAGGATAATCACCGGATGGATCCAATCCAAGATAGCTGCCAGCTCCGGGATTAAGGGCTATTATGGTTCGAAAATAATTATCCATAAGCTGGTATAATGTTTCCGATTTTTCGATTGATTTTTCTTCTACCTGACAGGAAATAATCAGGGCGCATAATAAAATACAAATTATAATTTTCATTGTAACCTCTTAAATTCAGTATTAAGTTTTATTTTTTTGAATCACAAGCCGGTTAAAACGCAATTGAGAAAGGCAAACCTTAAACATCCTCTTCTTGAGAGATGTGTTGCTTTTTTGTCACAAAGTTCAACTTCGTGACAAGACAAAATGCGAAAATACTGGATTCCCTTCCCCACTTTCGTGAGGACATGCTTCCGAGGGAATGACGTACCCTTTTTAAGTGGAATTACCTTGTCACAAGTGGAATTTCCTCTGCTTGCCAAGGCGTTTTATCGGGTCGTATCCGTCCCGACTAGTCGGGGAGAAGACTGAAGTGAATACGGGTGTTCTCTATGGTTATCCTATTTTCAAAATATTTTCGTGTAATTTCGTGCTTTTCGCCTGCAACAGCGAAGCGCAGTGAAGACGTGTGGTTAAATCTTTCTCACCCCGACTCATCTTTGCAAGCTGAGTCGTGTTTTAATTACTTGTGCACCTTTTTAATGAACTCTTCCACTTCAGGGATACCGCCCTGATAAATGAGGTAGCCATTATATGGCTCTCGCTTTGTGATTTCTCCTGCAATAGGCGTGAGCATTATCTCTTTTACTTTTTCCAGATCATTGGTCTGTCCAAGTGCCCAGCCAAGCTTGATATACGCAACCTCAGGAAGCATATTCTCTGCCGGAATAATTCCATAACTCATCAGATCACGCCCTGTATCATATACGAACATGTGCACGTAACCCCACAAAGTCTGCACTGTCATATAAACAGGAATACCCTTTTCCTTGCATTTTTTGATCGCAGGATAGAGCGGTTTGTTCACATGCCCCAAGCCGGTCCCTGCAATGATAATTCCTTTGTAGCCATTATCAATGAGCGAGTAGATCATATCTGGCTGCATATTGGGATAGTAATAGAGCAGCGCCACCTTTTCTTCAAAGTAAGGAAGAATTGTAACATTCCTATCTTTGCGTCTGTGATTATAATTATGTTTTATCAGCACAACACCATCTCGAGTAACTGTCGCAAGAGGTATATCCCCTATTGTTCGAAAGGTAGAGCGATAGGACGAGTGCATCTTTCTTACGCGAGTTCCTATATGCAGCAAGCCATACTCATCAGAAGTAGGACCGAACATACACACCAGAACTTCTGCAATATCGGATGTGGCAGCGGTTGTTGTTGCATGGATGAGATTGAGAGCTGCATCAGAAGAAGGTCTGTCCGACGAACGCTGTGAGCCCACCAGCACAATAGGAACGGGTGAGTTTTGTATCATAAAAGAAAGTGCTGCAGCAGTATGATGAAGAGTGTCTGTGCCATGTCCGATCACAATGCCATCGATGCCCTTTTCAATCTCTTTTCCGATCGCAATTGCGAGTTTTTTATATTGATCGGGTCCCATATTCTCACTGAAAACAGCAAAAAGTTTTTCGGTCTGCAGATTGCAGATATCGGCAAGTTCCGGAACTGCTCCGTAAAGCTCACCCGGAGAAAATGCAGGAATAACCGCTCCTGTTCTATAATCCAATCGCGAAGCGATCGTGCCGCCGGTTCCTAAGAGTTTTATATTCGGTTTTCCTTCTGTAAAAGGAAATTCTTTTTCAGGGATCTTATAATGAGCTTCCTTGTACCCGATCTCTTTCATATCAGTGATCGTATTCACATCAATTCCCACATTGTAGCCGGTGGCAAGCTTCAGCACAACATGCAGATCATCATCATTTTCGGAACGGGGCAGAATGATGCCTTTGAAATTTCCCCGTGTCGTCTGAACTTCGGAATCGCTCCAAACGCGAACTTTGAAATTCTTCAAAACCGAAAGTGCCTGTCCCTTGTAACCTTTAAATAAGTCTATCATAGCTCATCTCCCTGCAGACATTCCTGCACTGCCAGATGAAGCTCTTTGAGCTGTATATTCCCTAACGCAAGTGGTCGCAGATGTCCCATCATCCATTTTTTCTCAGCATTTGAATTGAGCTTACTGCAAATCTTCTTGAACATCGCATGTAAACTTGGAATATCTTTCAGGATCTCATCTTTCTGATGTCTTTCAAATTTTACGAGATTGAGAATTGACTCGAATTCCATGCGCGGATGCTCATAAAGAATTTTAATCATCGAGGGGAGAATATCAAGATCGATCTGCTCTTTCTGTAGGAATTCTATCAATTGGTACACCCGCTTATATTCAAATGGAACTGATGAATTGTACTGACCTTCAATATGCTTGAGTGTATGCCCGAAAAGTGTTCCAATCCATTTTGGAGAAACCTTTAGTTCTTCGATCATCCGTTCCAGTAAGGGCATCAGATCATTTCTTAGAATGTAATAATAACAATCTTCAGGTATCTTCCATTTTTTTAGCTGTTCCATTCGCTTCTTCAAATTAACAGGAAGCGTTTTGCGAATATTTTCAATATACTCATCTTCGATCGGGATGGGAGCGGAATCCGTATCAGGATACATTCTATCAGCACCCGGAAGCACGCGTTCAAAGATCGTTGTGCCGTCATCCAGTGCTTTTCTTGTTTCGTTTGGCACTCCTTCAAATGCCATTCTGCAGCGTTCCTCGATAGTCTCCATTGCAGTTTTCACATCTTCTTCCGGAGCCCAAAACACGATCTGTGCATCATTCTCACCACTTTTTAACAATTTACTTCGCTTTTTCAGCATATCTTCATTGAACACAGGATTCATATCCTCGGAGTGAACCATGTTTGGTCTTTCAAGACACGCAATAACTTTCAAACGACCTTCCAGTTCATCAGCAAAAGTTTTATCGGGTTGGAGGAAAAAAGAGAGTATTCCTTTGAACTCAGGCAAATTGCATGCAATAAGCTTCCAGCCCTTGTCCATTGCTTCTTTTATGGGCTGGTACTCGATATCAGAAACATCAAAAGTAATTGCTTTGAAGGTGGGTTTCCACTTCTTTGGATATTTAATTCGGCTATGCAATTCCTTTTTGATCTCCAGCAATGCTTTCTGACGAAATGCTTCAATGTGAGTGAGTATGGCTATCCATTTGATATGGGAAACACCTTTAATTTCGACCCGCGTTCCGCCGGTGATACTTACGTTCACATCCTGCCTGCCTGCTCCGATACCAACACGAACTTTACCCGAGCTTCTGTTTATGAATCTGATAACCTGCCCTGCTTCCATGATCTCATCGGGAGTGAGAAGTTCGGGATAGGTCACTGTCTCGATAAGCGGAATCCCAAGCCGGTCGGTTGTATAGATCCTTTCATGACCAATATCGGAAACCTCGCGACATGCATCTTCTTCTATGCTGAGCTGAATGATGCGGACATTCTTACGTTTGAGTGGAATTTCTCCTTCAATACCCACGATCGCAGTTCGTTGAAAGCCGGTCGGAATGCTTCCGTCAAGATACTGTTTGCGCGTAATGTGCAGTTCGCCAACAATGTTCTGATGCATCATCAGGGATATTTCAATCGCATATTTAAGGGCTTCTCTGTTTATTGGGAAAGGTGGTGTGTCATCAACATCGTAGGTGCAGGCGGTTTCATTTTTGATGCGGTATGTTATATTTTTGTGTGTACGGAATTCCATCAGTGCAGTGCCGTCATAGGTGCCCATTTCTGAAAGTGTGGGACGCATGTGACGTATAAGTTCCGCATCATAATCTTGCAAGTTATGATATATTCCTGCAGGACATCGGCAGAAGAGTTTTTCCTTTGTTTTCAACTGCTGGTGGACTTCCAGACCGCTTTTAAATCCCATTTCTGCATAATCTTCTGGAGTGGCTTTATCTCTTGTGATATAGCCCACACGCTTCATGCTGGATGCATAATTTTGTTTCGGGTCAAATTTCTTGTTCATATTTTTTTGAGATACTTTTTAGCTTGGATAGATTCGAAAATTGATTCTATGCATGTCAATTGTTATGATATTTTTTAAGCTGTTGGACTGAGTTCAGAAAATGTAAAAATCCGTCTTCATTTCAGTCTTCGCTACGCTACGCCCCGATAAAACGACTTGGTAAACTCGGGCTTGGTAAAGAGGGTGGAAAGTGGAATAAAATCTACGATTTTAATGCTTCTACGAAACATTATTCCACAGGGCTAATCCCTTGCACAGCGAACAGACAAACCAAATCTCTTAGGGTAGTGGTAACGTAGTACTACTGAACTATTGTAGTACAATAGTCTATACCAAGCATATGTGCTGTAGTACTCACTAGAAGACCAGAAGTCCGCGTATTTACTAATTAAGTAGAAATTACCATTGTCGGAGTAACGATAACCACCGGGCAACGCTGAAAAGCAACTCTCGTTTGTAGCACCTGTATTTGGACTGTTCCAATGGGTAGTACCTGTTTCTTTTAGTTTACCACCTTCATCTGTTCCTCGCAATCCAGTATCATCTGCTTCTGCTTGTGTCATTCCAAGATACATTTCTAATTCTTTCCAGCCATCATCAGTGGGCACATGCCATCCTTCTGGCGCAATGCCGCGGCTGTCATCCACTGCATACCAGTTATATAAATGACCGTATATAGTGCCATTTCCTGCATCATTGTTATAATTGCAGTATGCTCCAGTCGTTAATCCAGCCCATGTACCATTATCTGTTACTTCGGGTATGGGATCGCCATTGCGGTAATGGGTCACTTTTAGGTTTTCCATCATCCATTCCTGGTCACCTATTTGTATTGTTTGGTACACATTGCCATCAATATCTGTTACTGTGCCTGTTCCTCCTCCAGTTATAGTTAATGTAATCACATCGGAAGTTGCAGTATTATTACTCGTATCATAGGCTTCTGCGTAAATGGTATGGCTTGTGTTTTTGGTTGTGCCAGTATCCCATTCGTATTGATAAGGTTCGTTCTCATCAGTAGAAGTAAAAGTTCCATCTATATAAAATTTTACTTCCTTGATCCCCTTATTATCATTGGCATCTGCTGTAATTGTAATAATAGTTCCCTGCACAAATTCAGAGTTGTTAGCCGGGTAGGTGATAGATACGGTCGGCGCTTCAGTATCTGTTTCTGTGGTTTTATCACAAGAAAATATGAATAAGTACAGAAAAATTACCACTAATACTGTTACTGTTTTTTTCATTGAATTATTCATCCATTTTGTGTGTTGTTTGTTACTTTGTTAATTTGAATTAAATAATCAAATGTTCTTAATTTTTTTATCATACATTTTCCTTCATCAGCATTATAAAACTAAGTACAATTATTTTATTAATCGCTTGTTTAATTCACTGACATTATTTGTCAAATTTTTTATGAACCTTGCGAATGGTTTACGAAGTAAACTTTCTTAATGGTTGTTAATATTATACTAAATAAACACACCCCGATTCCTTCGGAATCACCCCTCTTTTTAGAGGGGATTTATTATTAATTGGGGTTGGGTACAAACTTGGCGGATAGGTAACAGAATAAACTTGGGACATAGGTGACACGAGAATAAATTATGGCATGGAGGTACGCGCTATGCCATGGAAAGAAGTGTCACGTATGGAAGAAAGAGAAAACATGATCGCTGATTG
>JAUWMT010000061.1 GCA_030613025.1 Candidatus Cloacimonadota bacterium | reverse complement strand
GTAAAATATTTCGAATAATTACCAATAAAATTCTATATATTACACTCCAAAATCCAAAATCTAGATATTTATGCTTTGTTGAAATATGAAGTATATGAAATTTATCACTCACTCAAAACTGGGGTTTTTATAGTGAACTCATGAATGTATAAGATAAAAGCATTAGATACTCCACTTATTTGGTTAGATACGTTTGTGATATTGTATTTAAAGAAAATACAAAATCATGAATCATTAGATCCTAAAAATTCTAAAAATGATGAATATATTAAAAATAATGTAATTAGACTTTTTTATATAATTAAGAAAAAGAAAAGTGAGAAAAAGCTTATTTGTCCCGAAGGTGAGCAAGATGTTGAGATTTTTTTTAGATATGACAAATCCCATATAAGGAAATGTCAAAATGTTATGGATCAACTCTCTTCGGGAGTTAAATTTCTTCCTTGGTCTGAGATAAGAATTTTGCAAATGGAAAAAGCAATGAAGGCTTATTTGTTAAAACAAGATTCAATAATATTAGATACAAATGATATTGTTAATATCACAAGGATTGATAATAGCTATGGTTTTAGAGTGCATGTCAATATAACACCTAGTAATAATACTGTTACCAAATGGAAAAATGATAAAGCTAATACTAACATAACATTAGAGGAATTAAGAAAAAAGAATATTTCGAATGGTAAGAATTTTATTGAGCAACTTAATATCGAATGGAAAAGCGTTCTAAATTTATTAATGAAAGATATTCCAGAAATAAAACAAAGAATTTTCAAGGGATTTGGCACTTCAAACGATTTTGATGTATTAAGAGAAATTGAGAAACCTAATATACTTTGGGAACAATTAAATAAAACAAATAATAAAAAAGTTGATTTAGAGTCTTTCTTGAAATCTGATTACTACAAGCTTATACCATATGAATATATCTCAAGCCATATTTTTTCAAAAATACTTACAAGTGAAAGAAAAATTAAAAGTGGTGATTTTTCTGATATTGAAAACCTTTCATCTGTTATCCCTTATTGTGATTATGTACTTACTGATGGACCGATGAAAAAAATAATACAAAGCTTGAATATTGATAAAAAATATGATACAGAAATGTATTGTTTAAAAGACCTTAATTTATTATGCAACAAATTAGAGGAATTATAAAATCATTATGATAGAGTTAATAATCTATAAAAAGACAATAAGAATTTCGTTTATATCTAAGTATACTTAATGGAACAGATTTATGGACACAATTAAAAATAAGTTTATCGCAGTCGAGGGAGTAATAGGTGTTGGTAAGACCACACTTGCAAAACTGCTCGCTGAAAAGTTTGAAGCACAGCTCATTCTCGAGATCGTGGAAGATAATCCCTTTCTTTCTGAATTCTATGACGATATTGCAGGGAAAGCATTTCAGACACAGATGTTCTTTCTGCTCAGCCGCTACCGCCAGATGAAAAAATATTTCCAGATCGATGCTTTCCAAACCAATATTGTGAGCGACTATATGTTCATGAAGGACAGTATTTTTGCTGATCTTACTCTTAATGATGCGGAACTTGCAATGTATAAAGCTCTGTTCACTATCCTCAATGATAAGCTGGTTCAGCCCGATCTTATCATCTATCTGCATGCTGATCTGGAACGCATTATTGATAGGATACATTATAGGAACCGCTCCTTTGAGAATAATATACAACCTGAGTATCTGTCGGATCTTACAATTGCGTATGAGAAGTACATCTCCTCTCATACAGGATGCCCGATAATTAGGGTTGATACCAATAACATCAACTTTACCAAGTCCTCTAAACAATTTGACAAATTGCTGTGTGACATAAAAAAAGTGCTCCAAGATTGAGTCCTATGAAAAGAAATACTTCAATAATCATTTTAGCAGCAGGCAAAGGCGTTCGCATGAAATCGAACTTGCCGAAAGTTGCTCATTTGCTCGCAGGAAAGTCACTTGTCGAGTGGGTAGTGACAACTGCAGAACATTTCAAACCTGAGAAGATCGTGGTCGTTGTCGGCTACAAAAAGGAGGTCGTGATCGACTGTCTTTCCGAATTTGATAACATCTCTTTTGTAGAGCAGAAAGTGCAACTTGGAACGGGACACGCAGTGTATGTAACAAGAGATAATTTCAAAAATTTTGATGGTACAGTCATTATCTTACCCGGTGACGTTCCGCTTTTAAAAGAGAAAACTCTGGAAAATCTTATTAATGTACATGAAGAAAAACAAGCTGTTGCAACTGTGCTTACTGTCGATCTGGATGATCCCACCAGCTACGGACGCATCGTTCGCAATGATGAAGGATACGTCGAAAAGATCGTCGAGCACAAAGATGCATCTGAAGAGATCAGGAAGATCAAAGAGATAAATTCAGGCATTTTCTGTTTTGATGCTCAGGAACTTTTCTCTGTGCTTCCGAAGATCGGAAAGGACAACTCTCAGAGCGAAATGTATCTCACCGATGTGCTTGAACTTTTGAACAAAGAGGGCAAACCCATTGCTGCTGTCAAAGTAGATGATCCGATCGAAGTATCCGGCATAAACTCAAAAGAACAATTGCAGGAACTGAAAAAACAGTATCTGTCTCAAAAATAAATAAATGGATAAATTATACTCTCCCTGGCGAATTGATTACATCCTCAGCGAAAAAGAGAAGAGCTGTATCTTCTGCACAAAACCGCAAGCTAATGATGATGAAGGACATCTTATCCTGAAGCGTGGAAAACTTACCTATATCATAATGAATCTGTATCCATATAATAACGGACATCTAATGGTTGTACCCTTTCGGCATGTCCCGTGTATGCAGGAGCTTACAGATGAAGAATTATGTGAACTCGGCAAGATGACACAATTGTGCGAGAAGGTGCTCACCGAAGCATATCATACTGATGGTTTGAATATCGGCATGAATCTGGGAGAAGCAGCGGGCGCAGGTGTGGCAGACCATTTGCACATACATGTGGTACCTCGATGGAACGGTGATACGAATTTTATTTCTACGGTTGGGAACACAAGAGTTATTCCCGAAAAAATGGAAGAAGCGTATAAAAAATTGAAAAAAGTTTTTAATACTTATGAGTCTTAAACTCTCGAAATCCTTAAAGATCTTCTTGGCTTTTTTTTTATTCTAAATATACTATTCCTATGCCTGACGATAATTTTACGGACTTTACCGGATGAAGAAATCCAGGAAGTTGAGCAAATTCCTTATAATGAGATCACTTTGCAGGTGCTCAATGGATGCGGCAAAAAGGGTCTGGCACGGGAAATTCGGAATGTACTTATTGATAAGGGATTTGATGTGCTGTCCTTTGATAATGCAGAAAAATTTCTCTATGAGAAAACTGTGATCGTCATAAGAAATATGAATTACGAAAAATTTAATATGTTATACAAGGAATTACCTGTCCAGAAGGTATATAAGCAGATCAACGAACATTCTCTCTATGATTTTACAATAATCATAGGAAAGGATTATAAGCGAATCTTTGCTTTATAAATTTTAATATGAAAGAAAATACTACGGAAGAAAAGCTTGAGATCATCACGCAACTGGCAAAGGACAAGAAAGCGGAAAATGTCATAATACTTGATGTCGAAGGAACTTCTGACCTGACAGATCATTTCGTTATTTGCAGTGGTGATGGAGATATACACACGCGTACTATCGGGAAATATGTGATAGAAGAGGCAAAAAAGATGGGAATTCCGATCCATCATAAAGAAGGACTCGAAAATGGAAAGTGGATACTGATTGATTTTGGGGTCATTGTAATGCATATCTTTAATAAAGAAACCAGAGATTATTATAAGCTTGAAGACCTCTGGGAAGAACTGATTCGTAACAGAAACAAAACAAAGGAATTATAAGTGAGGCAATCTTGATAGATATTATTAAAGAAAAAATATGGCTGGGGCTGAAAGCACTTAAACTGAAAGCGCCGCCAAAATCCAAAATAAATGTGGAATATCCGAAGCATAAGATCCATGGCGATTATGCATCCAACATTTCTCTCAATCTTGCAAAAAAGATCAGACAGACGCCTATGACTCTTGCAAAAAAACTCGCAACACATCTTTCTGCTGATCCTCTTTTCTCAGAAGTTACTGCTGCGAAACCCGGTTTTATCAATTTCCATATTGCAAATAAAATTCTCTATTCGACGCTTCAGGATATAAATAAACTCGGTCTGAAATACGGAATCAACTACGAGCGTGGCGCAGGAAAAAGAATACTTATCGAATTTGTGAGCGCCAATCCTACCGGTCCGCTCAATGTGGTGAATGCTCGTGCAGCAGCTTTTGGCGATTCCCTTGCAAATATCATGATTGCCCAGGGTTACTATGTCGAAAGAGAATATTATATAAATGATGCAGGTCATCAAATAGACCTCCTCGTGGAGTCTATAGAGAATGAGCTCAACCGGCTGGATGAAATACAAGTTGAAGAGCTTCAAGAGGGCTACAAAGGTAAGTATATCACCGAGATCGCAGCTCATATTCTGGAGACCGAAGGCGCGACAATTCATCAACTTTCCAAGCGTGATGCAGCTCAAAAAATCCGTGATTGTTCACTGGATATTCTCATCAATGATCAAAAAAATACTCTCTCGTTATTCAAGGTATGTTTCGATAACTGGATATCTGAAAATGAGCTTCGTCAAAAGGGAAGTGTGGAGGATGTGCTTGCATACCTTTCTGAAACAGAAAAGATATATGATAAGGACGGTGCAGTCTGGATGTGCAGTAGTGAATTTGGTGATTCGAAAGACCGCGTGATCATGCGCTCGGATGGGACAGTGACCTATATCATTCCTGACATTGCATATCATATCACAAAATATAAGCGTGGATTTGATCGCATTATTGACATCCTCGGTCCGGATCATCACGGGCATATTCCCAAACTAAAAGCAGGTATTGAAATTCTTGGCTATAAGACGTCACTTATGCAGTTTATCCTGCTCCAGCATGTTACCATTCTCATGAATGAAGAAAAGGTAAAGATGTCAAAGAGAGAAGGAAAGCTCATCACTCTTAGGCAGCTTATTGAGGAAGTCGGTACTGATGCGGCGCGATTCTTCTTCCTGATGAGAAAGTCAAATACTCCTCTTGATTTTGACATAGAACTGGCGAAGAAACGATCCTCGGAGAATCCGGTCTATTATGTACAGTATGCACACGCACGTATTGCAAGTATTGAGAGAAAAGCACGTTCGGAAAGAATAAGGGTTCAGGATTTCAAACCGGAATATCTGCAGCGGCTCGTCCACGATGAGGAATTGGATATTATTCGCATGCTCATGAAATACCCTGAGTTGATCACGCATATCAGTTCCACGTATGATGTAAATCTACTCACCTCCTACCTGATCGATCTCGCTGGAGAATTTCATAAATATTATCAGAAATATAAGATCATAAATAAGAGATATAAAGAGCTTTCTCTGGCGCGACTTTTCCTTTGTAAGGCAGTGCAGACTGTTATCAGGAATGGGCTTACTCTCTTAGGGATTTCTGCACCGACAAAAATGTGATGGATGCAGATTGACAAAGGAAAAATCTTTGTCACTCTGAGTGTAGTGAAGCGAAACGAAGAGTCTATTCTTTAAAACATTTTCTCGCAAAATTTCTAAACGCATTTTCTTAATAGGCGACAAGATTAATCTCCTCTTGAGAGGAGTACGGCTTTAGCCGGGAGGTGTGTAAACTTACACACCCCCGATTGTACAACTTACGCATAGCTTCAGCTTGGCTGGCAAGTGCGGAATGACATATATTTTTTTTACCCTTTACCTTTTTCTTTTACCCTTTACCTGTTTCCTTCAACAAAAGAACACGCTAAAACCAAAAACATGACATTCGACACTGCATAATTTACCTCCCCAAAAACCCTTGGGGGAGCAATGAAAATTATAAAAATATTCGTTGCAGTTTGTTGTATTGTTATTATTTCAATCTTGTCCTTTTGCTCAAAAAAAGTGCAGGAAGAAAAAGTGTTGCCAATACAAAACGATGAACTGGCAAAACTGGAAAAATTTATGGATATCCCGATCTACCCGAACAGTGAACTTGCGAATATTACCACTCCGCTCCGGGATGAAACCATTCCCGACAAACCAATGCATGCACAGGTTACACTCATAATTGATGATTATGAAAAAGTGCCTCCCTTTTATGAGGAGAAATTAGGTAAAACTTTCATCGTTGATGTGGAAAACGGAAAGAAATATTATGAACTGCGGTTTGAAAAAGGAGAATGGCTCTACATCATTTTTGTTGGGCACGACACTTTTGAGAACAAGCCGGTGTTTTCGATTGAGAAGTGGGAGAAGTAGAGAAACTATAATCTAAAAGATTGTCACTCTGAGCTTGCCTGAAATACGGAGTGTTGAAGGCATAGTCGAAGAGTCTCTTCTATACAACTATTTGAGTATTATCATTTTCTTTATTTCTTTATCAACTCCATCAACACTCATCTTGTAGAAATAAATACCATTAGGTAAATTCTCTACTGAATAATTAACTGAATGATATCCCGGATCAAAACTATCTTGAATAACTTTTTCAACTAATTGTCCTTTCAAATTGAAAATACTAATATCAACATCAGATCTTTTTGTTAATCCAAAATAAATTTCAGTACTGCCTTTTATCGGATTCGGATAATTTTGACCAAGGAATATTTCCTTTGGAATATCAATTTCATTTATACCATACGAAGTAACAACTAAAGACCCATCTTCTGTGTTAGTTAGAAAATCAATCTCATTCACATCGAACTGAGTAAAGGCAATATCTGTTGAATCACCTAAAACACCAACTACTTCAAAATCAATTAAAGCAACAGTACCACCTCCAGAGAATGGATCTCCTAATGCATATATCCATAAGATTATCTCATTGTCATTATTTGTGTTTACTTGATATCCAAAGTTTTCATTTTCTAATATTCCACCATTAAGTGTTGCACCGAGTGCGTCAATCACTTGTTCATTAAAGGTTATCGTAATGTCCATTCCTTCAAGATTTTCCAAACCAAATACATCTAATGTTACTGTTACTGTATCAGTTGGTGCTCCTGTAACTTCTGGTAATGTAGCTGATATATCTTTTGTTCCTGTAATCAATTTCTTTTTTGATGGTGCCCAATTTCCTGTAACATCTCCAAGCCGGACACCAACAAAATCTTCATTTGTCATATCTGTATTCAATGGTGTATAATATTTAAACGTCTCATAATATATTGGAGGCCAAGACGAACTATCAACTGAATCCGCAACAAAAACCCAATGAATATTATCATCATTTAATTCATCAATGAGACCTACACCGTAACGTGCTACTCGTGATGCATCCAATGGAGATACAGTTGCATTTAAACTTACATCAGCCGCAATTATTTCATAATCCGTAAGACTGTACAACCCTACACCATAACGAGCTATTCTTGAAGCATCCATACTACTCAATCCACCCAGGTCATCTCCTTTTGATGCGAAACTAATATAATTCCCATACGGAATCTCTAAAAATTCATAATCACCATCTGGATCAGTAAAGGCCTGATATTTGGAATTATCAAAATTAACAAGGCAATGTTCAATCGGATTATCATTACTAAAGTAAACAATATTTCCAAAAATATCATATATGCCAACAACAGTGAATAAACCATTTGTAGTATCAACCGGATATTCATTTACTTCAGCAAATGTAAAATTCAAATCAGATGTCTGACCATTTATTGCATTCGGATCGACTTCAAACTTTAGAAATGATATTATACCATCACCTGTAAACAAGGCACCATTGGCATATATCCAAATTGTTAATAAAGTGTCACCAACTATATTTACCTGAATCCCATAATTCTGATTTTCTAACACACCGCCTGTTAATGTTGCTCCTATTGAGTTTAATATGGTTTCATCAAATGATATTATTGCTTCAATTCCCTCTAATCCAATAGAGTAAGGATTTTCTAAAGTTAGTGGTATGGAAACAGAATCACCATTGGAAGCACTAATATCTGTTGGCAAAGATAATGAAGCTCCCATAGAAACAGTGAACAAACCATTATCAGCATTTATAGGGTTTTCGTTTAGTTCAGATTGTGTAAATTCTAAAACAGTTGTTTGTCCATAATTTGCATTAGTATCAACATTAAACTCAATAAATGCAATAACACCTTCACCATTAAACAGATCTCCATTTGCATAGATCCAGATAGTAATTACACTGTCAGAAATTGCATTCGCTTGAATACCATAATTTTCATTTTCTAATACACCCCCAGATAAAGTAGCACTCATAAATCCTAATATAGTTTCATCAAATGATATAGTTGCTTCAATGCCTTCAATTCCAATACTATCAGCATTATTAAATGTTAATGGTATTGAAACTGATGAACCTGGAGCTCCTTCTGCATCTGTTGGTAGTGATAATAACTCATGTTGAACAGGTGGTACATCAATACTCCATGTAGCACCATTCACAACTCCATTATTTCCATATATTGTTGAATCATAAGCTATATCACCAACTCCTTCATTCAAGTTCCAGCATCCTACAATATCATTTTCATTACCTTGAGGCGGATTATTCATGTAAAAATTTATTTCTTGCTGGCTTAATGCTCTTGACCACAAAGATACTTCATCCAAATTTGTATTTGTGAAAGAACCACCAAGGATTCTGTAAGAATGAGCGAATAATATTCTATTTGATGAATTTATGAAATCATAATTATTTGTATTTGTAATACTATCTTGCAAAACGCCGTTAATGTAAAATTTGATGCAATTTTGATCAACTGTGGCTGTGGTGAATTTCCATACATCATTCTCAATTTGATTTAATGAATATAGCGTTTCTTCAATTCCATGTGTGTCATCTCGAACATGAAAAGCCATTTTTTGATTGTCATATATCTTTTTGAATTGGAAAAAATTATCTTCAGGATACTCATGAGAAACAAGAAGTGGTGTATTATCATCACTAAAATCATATAATTTAAACCAGAAGGCAATCGTTCCTGGTGTATTTTGCAAGAAGGAAGTACCATTGTTCAAATATATATCAACATCATCATTCATTCCATCAAAATAAAGTGAGTAATTCCCATCTTCTGTAACTATAATATAATCCAATTTTGTTTCTGTATCAGTGGCTTTTAAAGTCCCGTCACTCACCGTTAAAGAAACAGTATAAATGCCAGGATCAGTGTAAATCCATTGAGGATTTTGTGCGTATGAATCTATCGTTCCGTCATTATCAAAATCCCATTCCCAGCTTGTTGCATTACCATAAGATTGGTCTGTAAATTGTACAGTTAGAGGGGAAAAACCATATAAAGGATCCGCAGAAAAATTAGCAAAAACTCCTGAAAAACCGAAATTTATCTTGAATGAGCAGTAAACCATTTCACCACCGGTTACAGGCCCCATTCCCTGTATCGAGCTGCCGTAGTCATTATCATCAAAGAAGTATATGTCAATCTGTCCCCAGCCATCACCAAGGTCTTTAATAGTTGGATTAACATAAGGATACATGGTGATCATGTCTGCAAAACCCGGGAATGCTGTGCTGTAGATATCAGAGAGTTCAATTGGCAAACTCCAGTTTTCGCCATTATTATTGGTTGCAGAAACATGAAGGATTGGATGGGTTGCATAAGCATCATATCCAGGAATTGCATTTTCTGCATAAAGTGTTTTTGTGCCACTATTCCAAATCTGGACCATCCAGGGATTTTCAAAGTTTACTGCATTGCATTGGAGATTTTCATGAAAGCCGACATCAGCGCCAATGGAGAATGGATAATCCCTCCACGGGTAGATCAAAGTGTCACCGCTTACGGGTTCAATTTCCCATGGAACAGTGTGACCGGAAAATGCATCTACGCCTGGTAATTTAGGTACTTCACGGATTTCCCAGGTGCCGTCGGTTTTATACACAATTTCAGCTTGGTATTGGAACTCGTAATAAGGCCAGTAGGACGCACTGCCTGCTACATCATCAACATAGCATATCCAGAGCATCTGAGGCATGTGAATATTGCCCTCGCTGTCAAAAGATGCAGTTTTGTGAGTTGAGTGCTGGTTGCCGGGCCACCCGATCCATACATGAAGTTCATCAAGAATCACGTCATCAACAGTAAATCCGGGTACGTTTTCTACTGCATAAAGTACATACTCATTCAACATACCGACATCTGTTTGATATGAATGGAAGTTTGCATAATCCCATGTTTCACCACCATCATAGGAATCCCATACATAATATCCTTGAGGTACAACTTCGAGTCCGATTAATCCGGAAGTGTATCCTGCATAACCAAATATTGCAACATGACCTGCATTGAATGGATCCACTGCAAATGAGGGATAAGGGCGGCAGGAGAGACCAGTGGCTGGATCTGACCAGTCACGTGAAATGTTCACTGGAGCAGACCAATTGTTTTTATCCAACATAACATCGAGATCACCATATACGTAGGTGTCCTGAGGAACATCGATCCAGCGAAGTATATCATGTTCGATCACGCCGTCGGGATTCTGTTGGCTGATTTGATACACACGGTAGTTGCCTGTTGTTGCGTAATCAGGAGCCATTCCAGTGTACATATAGGGCCAGATATATTCATCAACATAAGGATCCGGCTGATCAAATGTTACCGGAGTTTTCCAAAAACCGGGAATCCAGAGCAGCCCAAAATCATCAAAGCTAGCACGAGTGTTGGTATCTTCAGTAGTGACCGCACCCATAATATCGTGCCACGTGGCAATAGGATCACCGGAAGCCGGATGCATAGCCAAACCGGGATAACCCTGCCATGTGTCGGAAGTTGTGATAGTAGCATATTCAATCGCACCGCTTGGGTGAACGTATGCCCAATACAATCTTCTGTTGACAGTCGTGGATGCGCGACCGTGGAATACAAAATATACTCCGCCGTATGCATCAGGTTGTGTCATTATTGGACGACCGCAGTAACTACCTGGCATATAGTCATAGTAGTTAGTAAAACCTGCGATGGTTGTAGGTTCTTGAACGAATTCCCATTCGGGAACGTCGAAATTGCCATCACTAAGATTCTTTGTGGCTACTTTGAGATGCTTTGGTGCTTCGATAGGAATGTAGCCTTTGTTATTCACGGGCTTTTGCATATCATCTGCCCAGATTAGTCCCGATATCAAAATGGGTAATAAGCAGACTATAAAAAATTTTTTCATTTTATCCTCCGATTTTTTTTTTGAATATAAAAAGGACGCAACAATCATTACGCCTCACTTGTGGGTATCGCCATACCAGAACACCAAGACGCAAGAAAGTGCGCCCCACAGGGGACGCATCAATCTCATTTGTTCTTGTGTTCTTAAATTTGGGAATTTTCAAGCCAGAACAAATAAAAGATGCGATATTTATATTTTAGTTAGCTATGTCATGGTTTGTCCTTCTTGTGACAATTAATAAAATGTTTCCGTGTTTTGTACTTTTCCACTTTCATGATAAACCTGTTTGTATAAATATTATTTTTGTTGTCAAATTTTTCTTTTTGCAATTTTATTCAAAACTTTCTATCGTCTTCTGCGACTTCCTGCACCTCCGCCGCTCCCGCCGAAGAATATCATGATGCCAAGCAGAAATCCGAAGTTGTACAATCCGCCGCTGTTGTGCACTTCATAGATCGTTACATTGTCGGAAAATAGTGATATGATGAAGGTAAAGAGAATGATAAATCCATTCCATAAACCCCGCCAGAATCCTGCGACTTTACCCTCTTTATCAGGTTTGTTTGCTAATTGGTTCGGACCGGCAGTACAGCT
Organism: Candidatus Cloacimonadota bacterium; assembly: GCA_030613025.1. Taxonomy (GTDB): domain Bacteria; phylum Cloacimonadota; class Cloacimonadia; order JGIOTU-2; family JGIOTU-2; genus Celaenobacter. The sequence goes on along the minus strand of JAUWMT010000061.1, from coordinate 3,212 downwards.
CACGATCATGATGATCAGCAAGAAAATTGCTGCTATTTTTAGTATTTTTTTCATTTTCGTTTCTCCTTTTTTTTCTTCAAGGAAAACAAATCCGGGAAGCCGGTTGACAATTTCATATCATATATTTAAGGTTCTTATGTGTTTCTTCACTTCCCTTTTCAATTTGTGTATCACGAACTACACACTTGCGAGCTATTTTTTGTATTTCACCTGGTTTTATCATGTGTAAATGGTGGATATGATAGTTTCAGTATCCATATTCTGCAGGATGCTCCATTTGCTGATCATCTTGCCTTCTCCTGGTAATTCAGGATCAAGCAGGACATAAGATTTGGTTTTTATTTGCTGAAGTTTGTTAATTATTGTATGTTTCAAATTAAGTATTTCAAAAAGAAATCCCAGCCGCTTTATCACAGCTTGAGAATCAAATCTTAGTAAATAATCATATAGGCGGCCAAAATTAATTTGGTCTCGAGATGTAAACAATACCTTCGCTATCTCAGCAATTCCTCCGGCATAATTTGGCTTAAATAGGGCATCTATCAATGTTTTTTCAAGATCAGAACAATTAACTTTATGAAAGTTGTCGATCCATATTTTTTTTGATCCGAAGAAATGTTTTTCGTTGTGATAAATAAATTGAAACGGAACATCTTTAATGAATATTTGTGAGGGGCGGATTTGTTTTGACACAACGATCTGTTCTTTTAATGAGGGTTGTGTTATTGCATTATGAATTTGGAGAGCGGAGTAATAGCCGATATAATATTCCGCATCTCTTACTAAATACTCTGCGAGTAAGTGCCAATCGGGCATAAAGGTTTCGGGATCTCTTTCATAAGGGATAATACAGTATAATCCCTTATGTATCCTCATGAGAAGCCCCCTTTGCGCCATATTACTTACAAGCTGTTTAACGGCTGTCATAGAGGAGTGGGGTAGTGCTTTAAATGCTTCACGAATATTAAAGCACAATTGATCCATTTGGTTAAAATATGAGAGCAATTCACCAGATTGCCGAGAGATATTTTTATGTTTCATAATAATTCGATTATTTTTAATCTTACTATAATAATACGAAAGAGTATCCGGTAAGATTTGCACTTATATTATTTTTTATAGCAGCATGGTCAGCATAAACCTGACTATTATGATACAAAACATAATTTTATCAAAAATTTGTCAAATTTATTCAATGCTGTCATGCAAATCCTGATGACATACTCCAAGTATTTCTTCGACCGATCAGGGTAATCAGCTCTATATAAAAAAAGGTTGGATCAGGTTTATACTGCATAATAATTATGGCGTACCCAAGTTCAACTTGGGCACGAGAAAAATTAATCCACGGGATTACTGCTGGGTACGAAGGGACAAAAGAATCACCCGCTGATTAAGAAAAAGTATTAAGATGGGCGTGGAAAATCCAATACAAAATCTTTGCGAAAGATTTATAACTTTCGCAAAGAAGGAGCTATTCGTCTCTCAAGATCTCTCTCATTTTGTCTGCAAGATTATCCAGCGCTTCTTGCGCTCCGATCTGGTTTCTAAAAACTGCTTCAATCACCTGTTCTTCGAGAAGTTTTCTTGTTACGAACCACGCATCGGTTTGGGGTTCCACTTCTGCATTCAAGAGCTGGTCATACACACTTTTGAGCCCAGGATATTTCTTGAATTTTGCCTGGATCTCTTCATCCTCGATCGCACTTTTACGAACAGGCATATAGTAGGTCATATTTGACCAATGCGCAGTCTGTTTCGGGCTGGTAAACCATTTGATGAATTTCCAGCATGCTTTTTGTTTTTCTTCCTGTTGAGGATCTTTCTTGTCCTTAAAGATCACAATATTCGTACCGCTTACAAGACTCTTTTTTGTTCGGAAATATGGGACAGCACCCATGCCGAGATTGAAAGGAATTCCACCTTTGTGAAGATAAACCATGGACACGCTCGAACCTTCTACCATTCCCACTTTGCTTGCAAGGAAATCATTCTGTCCGTCATAACCGGTTGAGAGGTAGGCGATCTTTGATTTATTGAGTTGTCCGGAAAGGTAATCCAGTGCTTCGACACCGTATTTGCTGTTGAAGAGAGGTTCTGTTAATGTTTCGTTCATGAGCTGTCCTCCGGCTTCCAGAAGGCAGTTCTCGAATTGCCACGCATTGGTAGCAAAGGTCGTGCCCCACTGGTCGATCTTGCCGTCGCCATCCCTGTCCTGGGTGAGTTTTTTTCCAATTGTGATGAACTCATCCCATGTTGTAGGTGGTTTGTTAATGTCCAGATCGTTGCGGTAGAACATATCTTTGTTGTAATACATCACGCGCACACTCTTATTAAAAGGAAATGCGTACATTGTATCGTCGAAAGTGCTGCTCTTTATGAAAACCGGATAAAAATCATCGAGCTCTTCCTGAGAAAGTCCATTTGGACCGTTTATGAATTTTTCGACAGGGACAAGTGCATTGCCCTCAATGAATTTTGCGATCCAGGCTTCGTATGCCTGAGCCATGTCGGGCTGAGTATTTGCCACGATCGCTGCCATAAGTTTCTGAGAAAGTGCCTGGTAACGTCCCATGGAAATTTCATTGATATGAATGTTGGGATGTGTTTCATTGAATTCGTTCACTAACTTTGTCAGTGCATCACCAAGTGGACCACCCATTGCGTGCCAGAATTCAAGCTCGATCTTTGTGCTCTTTTCTTTTGATGTACAGCCCCATGCAATAATAATGCACAGAAGCAGGAAAAATACAACTAATTTTTTCATAATTGATTCTCCGAATTTATTTATTTTGAAAAATGGAATTAATCCTGAGAGCAGTCAAGTTTTGCTTTCATTGTTCTCAAGAATGCATGACTTTTTGATGTGAAAATTGTAAATTTTGTAAGCATTCCAAAAAACTTGACACGCATTTTGTTGCTCGATGAATCAATCCTCACGCGGGGGCGTAGTTCAGTTGGTTAGAACGTCTGCCTGTCACGCAGAAGGTCGCGAGTTCGAGTCCCGTCGCTCCCGCCATTTTATTTATTCAAGAATTATAGCGTCTTTCGAATTTCAATAATATTTTTATTTTCCACGCAGAAGGGCGTCCCGACGAGTCGGGGAGTCCCGTCGCTCCCGCCATTTTATTTATTCAAGAATTATAGCGTCTTTCGAATTTCAATAATATTTTTATTTTCCAAGATCAAAATCGACACGACTAGGCGAAGAG
>JAUWMT010000053.1 GCA_030613025.1 Candidatus Cloacimonadota bacterium | reverse complement strand
AGCGTAAGCTCTCAGAACCAAAAACTAATGATAAACTTAGCTCCATAGGTGCGGAATATATATTTTATAATATCCGCATAAGTAAATTACACAATTTTATCCGAAAACGACAAGTCTATGAAAAATTTTGGGGGTATGCATGATTGCATATTTATCCTTTGACAAATAAAACCAGCATCAAAATAAGTGTCCTATCGAAAATCATGAAGGAAAGTTAAAATGGCAAAGAAAATCAAACGGCATAAACACCATAACATAAAAGAAGATAAGTTTGTGACGACTGCACTGCTCTTCTCGGAATTTGTCCAAAATCATTGGAAAAAGGTTGCCCTCGGCGCTGCAGCGCTCATAGTGATCATTATTTTGGTCATTGCATTGACATCCCGTTCCGGCAAAGTGGATCAGCTTGCATTACGACAGTTCGACAATGCTCTTGCTCTATATGAAGATGATCAAATGGATAAAGCCGAAGAAGCATTTTCTTCGGTGCATGATGAGTATGGTTCCTCAAAATATAGTGGACTATCATACCTGTATCTTGGTAAGATAAATATCGAAAAGAGTGATCCCGATGTAGAGCTGGCTGAGATGTATTTCAAAAAAGCGAAGTCCAAAATTCACGATCCTCTGCTCAAACAAGCTGCATGGATGGGGCTTGCTGAATGCACAAGACTAAGTGAAGGTGATGAAGCATACTATAAGTATCTTGCCCGCATGATAAAGAAATTTTCCAATTCCTACAATGTTCCTCAAGTTGCATTTACAATCGCAGAGCATTATTTTGCAACCGATGAGTATGAAAAAGCAAAGGAATATTACACTCTTATTGCGAAAAAATATGCAACCTCATCAAACTACCATAAATCAAAGCAGCAACTGGAATATATAGAGAATCTTCAGCAGGATAAGTAAATATCAACTTTATAGAGCCCTTTTTCATGAAGGGCTTTTTTACTTTTATAAGAATATCGAATGATGATCAACGATTTAGGATTTGCGAAGTGTGAAAAATCTGAAATCTGCAATCGGTGTTCGGCGTTCTTAAATCAATTGAAGTCTATATGGAATATCGAATGATGATCAACGATTTAGGATTTAAGAAGATGGCAAAATCTACAATCCGCAATCAAAAATTCCCAATCGGTTGCACATTGATGGTCATTGATTTTAACTTAAATGAAAGACATCTTATTGTAACAAAATGAAAAAGAACATACTCGGCTGGATCAGCTATGATTTTGCCAATTCTTCGTTTACAACGGTTATAGTAACGGTTGTTTACAGTGTGTATTTCAAATCTGTTGTAGTAGGCAAAGAAGGAGTTGGAGATTCGCTGTGGGGGCTTTCAGTCAGTCTTTCTATGCTTATTGTTGCCCTTATCTCACCGATACTCGGAGCCATCGCTGATCACACACACTCAAAAAAGAAATTCCTTTTTGTGTTCTGTTACACTTCCGTACTTTTTACCGGGTTTTTATATTTTATCCAAGACGGCGCTGTGCTGTGGGGCATGCTCATTTTTATAATAGCGAACATCGGATATGAAGGCGGAAATGTTTTTTATAATGCATTCCTGCCGGAGATCACGACAAAGAAAAATCTGGGAAAAGTATCTGGGTTGGGCTGGGGTATCGGCTATCTCGGCGGACTGAGCGCACTTGTTCTGTCCTACCTATTCATTGAAACAAATGTATCTCTTGTTTTCCCTTTGATCGCAGTATTCTTCGGAGTGTTTGCAATTCCTATCTTTATTTTCCTGAAAGAATCAAGAGCACAAAAGGCAACTGATCATGTGAATTATTTAAAGATAGGGTACGGGCGCATAAAAAATACATTTCATCATATTAAGGATTTGAAAGAGCTTTCCAGGTTTTTGATCGCATTTTTTATTTTTAATGACGGCATCAAAACTGTTATAGTGTTCGCAGCGATCTACGGAGCACAGCGTTTCGGCATGACCGGCTCGCAGCTTATTATCTATTTTGTACTGGCAAATATCACTTCCTTTATTGGCTCAATAATTTTTGGTTTTATTGTTGACAGGATCGGAGCTAAAAGAACAATTTCAATTACATTGCTTATCTGGATCGCAGTGGTTATCTGGGCGTTTTTTTGTAACAATGTAACTCAGTTCTACGGAGTTGGGCTGCTGGCAGGTATTGCGATCGGATCATGTCAGTCTGCAAGCAGGTCATTGTTTTCACTTCTCACACCCGAAGATAAACATGCAGAGTTTTTTGGATTTTATGCAGTAAGCGGTAAGGCAGCCGCGATCATCGGACCGTTATTATATGGATTGCTTGTGCTGATACTTCACAGTCAGCGACTGGCTATCTTGAGTATTGCACTTTTCTTTGTGGCTGGATTTTTTGTTCTTCAAACTGTGAATGAGGAAAAGGGAATTAAGGTCGCATCGCATATTTTTAGAAAGGAGTAGCCATGTGCGGAATAGTGGGCTATATAGGAAATAAACAGGCGCTTCCAATTGTTATCGAAGGCATCAAGCGTCTTGAATATCGTGGGTATGATTCCTCCGGAATTGCGATCATAAATTCGGATGATGAGCTTGTCATTCACAAGAAAGAAGGCAAGATCGTTGAGTTGGAGCAGTCGATTCCAAAGGGAGTGAATTTCGAGGCACATTTGGGTATTGCACATACACGCTGGGCTACACACGGAAAACCGACAACGCTCAACGCTCATCCTCATATTGATTGCACTGGAAAGATCGCAGTTGTACATAATGGGATTATTGAGAATTATAAAATCCTTCGAAAAAAACTGGAAGAAGAAGGACATACTTTTACAAGCGATACAGACACCGAAGTTATCGCTCATCTTATTGAGCAATTCTATGTCCAATGCAAAGATATGCATACTGCTATCCGCATGATGCTCAAACAGGTAGAAGGAACCCTCGGTATCGCAGCCATCAATCTGGATATTCCGGATAAACTCTATGCTGCAAAAAGGGGAAGTCCACTCATTATCGGTGTGGGAGAAGGGCAGAATTTTATCGCTTCCGATGCAGCCGCATTGGTCGTGCACACAAAGAGTGTTATCTATCTTCAGGATGATGAAACCGTAGAGATCTCATCTAATGATTTTACAATAAAGTCAATTGCCGATGATGAAGTTCAGCGCGAGATAATCAAGATCAATTGGGATATTTCCATGATCGATAAGGGGGAATATGATTTCTTTATGCAGAAAGAGATCTTCGAGCAGCCCACTACGATCTCAAATGCTTTCCGCGGTAGAATTATGGACATGTATAACACATCTCGGCTTGGAGGAATTTCCCTTTCCATCGATGAGATGAATAACATCAGGAATATCTGTATTGTTGCTTGCGGAACCTCGTGGCATGCGGGACTGGTCGGGCAGTATCTTATTGAGGAAATTGCCAAAGTACCGGTTCGTGTCGAATATGCTTCAGAATTCAGATACCGCGATCCGATTTTAGGTCTGGAAACTCTTGTGATCGTGATCAGCCAATCCGGCGAAACAGCAGATACCCTTGCTGCGCTCAGAGAAGCCCGTGCACGCGGCACAAAAGTCATGGGTATCACAAATGTCGTGGGCAGTTCTATAGCCCGTGAAACTGATTTTGGCTCATACATACATGCGGGAGCAGAGATCGGTGTTGCATCCACAAAAGCTTTTACATCTCAAATAACAGTGCTCTTCCTGCTTGCTCTCTTGCTCGGAAGAATGCGCATTGTATCACCACAGGATGGCGCTCAATATATTAAGGAAATAAAATCGATACCTGGAAAGGTTGGTGAGATCCTTAATATGAATGATGAAATTCGGGCTGTTGCGGAAAAATATAAAAATTCTACTAATGCACTCTATCTCGGCAGGGGAATCAACTATCCGGTTGCTCTCGAGGGTGCCCTGAAGCTTAAAGAGATTTCCTACATCCATGCAGAAGGATATCCTGCTGCAGAAATGAAACATGGTCCTATTGCTTTGATCGATGGAAATATGCCTGTTATCGTTGTTGCTCCTGATGATTTTGTGTACGGGAAGATCTTGAACAATATGGAAGAAGTGAAGGCAAGAAAGGGAAAGATCATAGCGATTGCGAATGAACCAAGTAATGGCTTGGAGGATCTCGCTGATGATATTATTTTCATTCCTAGAACGCTTCCTGCCCTGACGCCGCTCTTGACTGTAATTCCGCTTCAGCTTTTTGCATATCATGTTGCAGTGCTGCGGGGACTCGATGTTGACCAACCACGCAACCTGGCAAAGAGCGTAACTGTCGAATAAAATGAAATGAGCCAGCGGATCAAGAAGTGTGATGCCTTTGCACTAAAAGTCACCGAATACAGCAATACCAGCCAGATCATACAGTTTTTTTCAAAAGAGTTTGGACATATCGGAGTAATAGCAAAAGGCACTCGAAATCCCAAGAATAAATATTACGGACTTATCCAGCAGCTTGGAAATTATGAGATAGTTATTTACAAAAAGGATACTACACTTTCATTGCTAAAAGAGATCTCACTCATAAATGATCATAATCTGCTTACCTCAGATTTTAGTATGAATGCACTTGCACATGCTGCTGCTGAGTTATACCTTCAGCTTATGTTCGAGGAGGATGATCATGAGAAATTCTATATTCTTCTCACTCAATTTTATGAGTTTCTTCCTAAAGTAAGAAAAAATCATATTCTGGTTTTTTGGAGATTTTTGCTTCGTGTTGCCGGCTTTCTTGGTTTTTCTCTGCAATTCAGTAAATGCCAGGTTTGTGGAACTCAAAACAGTGAACTCTTTAATGGGATATCTTTTGTTCATAATGGATTTATCTGCAGTAATTGTTCCGGAAAGAGAGCTGCAACAGAGCATTTTCAGATCAATGAATCAACAAGAAAATTACTGCTGACACTCAAGAGTCTTCATGATCTGGAATCGTTTGAAATTGCCGAACAGGACATCAAGACAATCAACACGATTTTCCGAACTTATCTCAGCCATCATATTCATAAGAAAATTCATTTCAGGAGCTTGGAAGTTTTGTAGGTTCGTCTCAACTTTTATCGGGAATCAAGTATTAGAAGAGCGAATACTATTCATCGTTGGCATTCCCCCCGATAAATCGGGGATCGGGAATCCAGTTTTTTTAATGATTTAAACGGATTAGTAGAAATTGTATCAGGGGTAGAGATGAGTTTATCCCGTTGAGAGCTACATTATATTTATAAGATCCTTCAACACAATCCGATAAGATGGTTTGTATAAATCTTTGTAAGTAGCTGAATGTGAAAGGGGTGGAAAATCCTTCTTACCCAAAATCTTATTCAATTCCCTCCATTCATTTGGTGTAAAATTTTCAAAATTCTTATCCTCGATTAATGAACCCAATTCAAACCAGCAGCTCATTAATCTTTTCTTGTCAGGAGTAATTTGCTTCGCAGTTTCGAGCATCATTTCAAAAAGTGCATCTACAGAACCCTTTTCTCTATAAATCGGAATATTCAATCTTACAAGTTCATGATCCAGCGAAATATCAACATAAAGCTCAGTTTCGTAATCTTCCCAAATGCGTTCAAATTCATTTTTCAGATACGAGTATGACAATGCTTCATTCTGTAAAATATGTGCAGGACCCATCACACTTTGGTGAAGAAGTTTATATACATCCTGCAGCTTCATAGCCGGGTAGCGCTCCATATGACGAGTAACAAGTTCAATCAATTTCTTTAGATGCATGACAGTACTACACATTGTGTGAAATCATTGACAAGAAAATCAAATCCTTCAAATGCAAGCCAAAGTTTTTTATACCATAAGGAGCTACTATGGAATTCTTTGCGAAGCTTGAGAAGCTGATTGATGATCATCATAACATACTCGAAGATATTCCGCGCACCGGAATGATCCGAAGTTCGATCGATAATGGCGAAGCTGTGATCTCTGCGAACGGATCATGCACGACCTGGACACCGATTGAATCTACAGGACGAAGTCCCAAGGATACCATGATCGTGCAGCATCCCGAAAGTGAAGCTGACATTGATTGGAATTCACCTAATAATATTCCCCTTGATTCCGAAACCTTTGATATGATCCTTGAGGATACGCTTAAAACCTTTTCCCAAAAAGAGAAAATCTTTATTACAAACAGAGTGTTAAGTGCAGAAACCACTTATGCATTGCCAGTGAGGACGATCTGCGATCAGGCATTGACGGCGCTGTTTACAGACAATATGTTCCGTCCGGTTCCAGGGGATATTTCCGAGAGCATTTTTGTAAACAATGGCTTTACGATCCTTGTGCTTCCTTATGACAAGCTGGATAGGGAACGTTATAAAGGTCGGCTTCGCACATTGCCTGACGGGAAAACTTCAAATATGGCAATTGTGATGGATTTTGATAAACGCATTGGTGTGGTGTATGGTTCTGCTTATGGAGGAAGTGTAAAAAAACTGATGTTCACCGTAATGAATTACTATCTCCCAGCAGAAGAAATTTTGCCTCTGCATTGCTCTGCCAACGAGGGAGAAAACGGAGATTCTGCTCTTCTTCTTGGACTTTCCGGCACAGGAAAAACAACACTTTCTGCCGATCCTAAGCGTGCACTTCTCGGTGATGACGAACATGGATGGAGCAAAAAAGGTATTGCAAATTTTGAAAATGGTTGTTATGCAAAACTTATAAATCTGCGAGCTGACAAAGAACCCGAAATTTTTCATGCGGTGTTTCATGATACTGATTATCTCGATCACGGAGCAATTATTGAGAACTGCATGATGTATCCAGACGGGCAATTTGATGTAGATGATGAACGCCTAACTCCCAATTCCCGTGGATCATATCCACTTACATTCCTCTCAAATATTAAGGAGTCTTCAAAATCCAGTCATCCATCCACAATTCTTTTCCTTACTGCTGATGCAAATGCTGTGATCCCGCCTATTGCGAAGCTTAATCCCGAACAAGCAATGTTGTGGTTCCTGATAGGATATACAAGCAAACTCGCAGGTACAGAGACTGGAATTGTCGAACCGGTTTCCACTTTTGCACGATTCTTTGGAGCGCCATTTATGCCGAGGAATCCCGATGTATATGCTTCGATGCTGGGAGAAAAAATGAAAGAGTATCACTCACAAGTTTATCTTGTTAATACCGGCTGGAGCGGTGGACCTTATGGTGTTGGCTCGCGGATGGATATAAATATCACAAGAAGACTCGTCGATGCCGCACTGAGTGGAGAACTTAAAAACGTTAAATATATAGAAGATAATTTGTTTCATTTATCGGTCCCGATTGAATGCCCTGGAATTCCTTCCGAAATTCTCGATCCACGAAATACATGGGAAGACAAGAATGCTTATGATGAGCGAGCTAAAAAATTGGCGTTAGAATTCAGCGCTCATTACGATAAGGCATACGGAGACAAGAATATTGATCCTGCGGTTCGAGCGCAGTGTCCCGGGAAATAATAATTAGTATATATAAACAAAACCCCACTATTGCTTAGCGGGGTTTTTTTGGGTTTAATCAAGTATTACTTATTACTTTCTTCGATAATTTTCTCTGATTTTTCATCTTTAACAGGTTCAGGTACACGTTCCCAGACTTGGCTGCGACCGATTCGGATAATAGCTTTGATATAGCCGCGCACCTGTAATTTGGTGTCATCTTCAATAGTGCGGATCTTACAATTGTAGATTTTTCCTTTTTTAGGATCGAGGATCTTTCCACCATCCCACCAGCCATTCTTATCTTCGGTAAGTCCCCACATGATGGTTGCACCTTTCATGGGTTTCCCGGTTAGGTCTCCGGATCCCTTGGCGCAGGTCGGATTCTGGTCTTCGTCGGGTTTGCGGAAAAGTTCTACGATTTTGCCTTTTAGTTCACCGTTTTCAATCCAGATATTAACGATTGATTTTGCCTGCCCAGTTTCATCATCGATGGTTTTCCAGCGACCAACCGGTGAGAGTTCTTCCGCATGGAGCGCCATTGCGACAAAGATGAAACTAAGTATCAGTAAGAGTAATTTTTTCATTGTACCTCCATAGGTATTTTAATTTATTGTATTTGTAACTCGATTCGAGTTTGGGGTTAATGTTGCCGTTAAATTAAAATTGCAATTATGATTCCACTCTAAAAAGTTAAATTTAAGAAATTGAGAAACCGTTGAAACGGTTAATGCCTTTTTTTGTTTCATTAACCACCAACTTCTACTCTCGTTACCAAGCCCCTGTCTACCAAGACGTAATGCAATGAAGGCTGGCTTGGTAACGGAAGACTGTAAGACATTGCGTTCCCAAAGTGGGAACAGTTAAATTTGCTTCGCACCTAACGTCCTAAAGCTTTGGGAACGAGAGGAGGTTAGTAACTGTTTCCAAATATTTAAAAAATTTTCTAACATATTTCTAAACATAACCTTTTTAGAGTAAACTCAATTATCGAAATAAAAACTGAAAGAGTTTGAAAAATTCAATTCAATCTTTCTAAACCCGACTCGGGTTAGGGGTAGTGTGCCGATCATGCTATTCGAACCTGCCCACTGTGAAAAACTCTTGGATTTCTTTAATATCTGAATTCAAAGCTTCTTCCAGAGTGCCCACGAAAAGTGCTTTTCCTTGATCAAGAAAAACGATCCTGTCGGCAATTCTATGAATGCTGGCGAGTTCATGGGTAACAACTACAATTGTCATGTTGAGTTGTCGCTTGAGCTGAAGTAGAAGGTCATCAATTGCTTTTGAGGTTATTGGATCAAGACCTGCAGATGGCTCGTCACAAAAAAGGATTTGTGGATCGAGCGCTATAGCTCGTGCAAGTGCTGCACGCTTTTTCATACCTCCGGAAAGTTCAGATGTTGACAAGTACATTGCATTGGCAAGCTCAACAAGGTTTAGCTTTGTTTCGATGATCCTGTTAATAAGTTTTCTTTCGAGATTTGAGTGCTGCTCCAAAGGAATGGCGACATTATCTCGAACCGAAAGTGAGTTTAAAAGCGCTCCATTCTGGAAAAGTACTCCGCATTTCATGAGGATATCATCTAAATCTTCTTCTTCAATTCCAACGACTTCTTTATCAAAGACCTTTATTGAACCAGAGACCGGTTTGAGCAGTCCTATAATGTGCTTGAGGAGAGTGGTTTTTCCGCAACCGCTTCCGCCGAGAATTATGAAAACTTCATTCTCCTTGATGTCAAGGGTTATACCATCCAATATCCGAAGTCCATCATATTCTGTGATCAGATCTTTAACTTCAATAATATTTTCCATAGGGATCAATAGAACAAAAGACCCAGAACCGCGTCAGCAACAATGACCATAAAGATTGCGGTAACAACAGATCCTGTCGTCGCTCGCCCGACTCCTCCGGCACCCCCCTTTGCCCGAAGACCGAAGAAAACGCCAACAATTGTGATGAGCCAGGCAAAGACAAAGCTTTTCACAATACTTGTAATAATATCCTTCAGGACCATGACATTAGCCATTCTGTCCACAAAAGCAGTTGGACTAAGTTTGAGATAGGTAATACCAATCAGGAACCCTCCTGCAATTCCGATGATGTCTGCAAAAATAGTGAGAAGTGGCATTGAGATGGTCATTGCATATAACTTTGGCAATACAACGTATTTAATGGGATTGAGTGCCATTGTTTTGAGTGCATCGAGCTCTTCGGAGATTTTCATCGTTGCAATTTCCGAAGCTATTGAGGATCCGCTTCTGCCTGCAAGAATAATTGCAGTCATTAGAGGGCCCATCTCACGAGTCATTGAGATTGCGATAAGATCTACAATAAAAATATTAGCGCCGAAATTCCTTAACTGCTGGGCTGATTGAAGTGAGAGAATGAATCCAATAAGAAATGAGATCAATCCTACTATGGGAAGTGCGTTTACACCGATGAGGTTGCTTTGGATAATGAACTCACCCTTGCGCTGTCCCTTTTTGGAAAAGAGACCTGCAACTCCCCAGAAGAGCATATCTGCCGCAAGATAAATGAAATATTTGATGTTATCAAGAAGGTTGAAGCCCATATTTCCCAGGTTCTCAATATAACCAAGCTTCGCAGGTTTTCTGAACTCTTTCTCACTTAGTTCTAAGGATGAAAAAGCAGTAAGAGAATTTTCAACTTTTTCTGAAGCATTAATTACTTTTGTTTCGATTGAGAATTTCTTAAGGGAGTCTATTACCTGATCGATGGCGGCAACTCCTGCACTGTCTATTGTTTTGAGATCTTCGGCATCGATGGAAAACTTAGTATTTTGTCTTATGTCAGAGAGATTTGCAGAAACAAATTTAATAAAAGCTTCTGCATTGCTTATGGTAAGCTCATCGGTTAAGACGAGTGTTCTATCTTTGAATTCAAAGGAATTCATATTAGAAGGAGATGATCGTCAGATCCAGCGAGAGATTATGATCCACCTGCGTCCAGGTTTTGGTTTCATCCTGTTTTACTGTAAGTGTATAATCAAGAGAAACATAACTGGATATGCGGAAACTGAACGTGTTATCAAGCCGGAAAACTTGCTTCCTGCTTTTCTCAAAAGGATAAAGTGTGTAGAACTCAAAAACATAGTTAATGTTATTCGAAATACGGAGGTCGCCACCAACATTTCCTTCAAAACCACTCAGGTTTACCGATTCGAGTTCTCTGAAAACATCGGTATTCGTAGCATCTTGTTCATAAACATTTGAATTTAGAGTCTGAGAAAATCCCAAACCGGTTTTGATATACAGATTGCTGGTATTAGTGTTAAAGACAGTAAGATTCAGTCCGAAACCTTCCTCAAGACTAATGGGAAATAACATGGGTGTGATCTGAACTTGATCATCAGCCAGAATGACATCAACAGTGTCGCCTTCAGTATTGATCTTGTAGATAGCTTGTTGATCGGAATCGAAGTAGAACATTGTCGGGAAAATATTTGAGGTAAGACGAAATCGCCCGTACACGCCAAAAGATTTTATAAAATAGAAAATATAGGTCGGCTGCAAATGAAGAGAGTTTGAATAGATTCGAAAATCTTTGTCCTGTTCTTTAGTGAAGCCAATATTTAGATTTTGTCTTGTAGAGAAATAGTGTGGGAAAGCATCGTATTTGATCTCATTATCCAACTTTGCGCTCAACGTGATGTTTGTAACAGATTTATCCTTGTTTGCAGAATTGTCGCTGCTGAGAAGGAAGTTCCCCTTGATGGAAGTATAGTATTTCCACGCACGTATCTGATCGGATTCCTTCATTTCCGGAAGAATCCCTGCACCGATGAAATTTTTTGTTGTGGATTCCATAACAATTGTAATTTCTTCCAGCATACCTTCCATAACGCGTATGGTAGTGAAGTTTGTAAAAGTTTTCGGGGATTCTTTGTATTTGATGATCTTGTAAACACCGGGTTTGAGGAGCCAGGTTTCCTGTTTTTCACCGGGCTGGTTTTCATCTGCACTATATTTCATGCCGATACTGTTTTTATAGTCATCGATCTGATAAATCTCATATGCCTCGCGAAGGTAATTTCTGTTCTGGTCAATGATCTTCACAATAAGACCGCCCCATGTGGGTTCAATTATTCGTGTTTGACCTGCTTGTAGAGTTATATCAATTTTCACCTTTTGTTCTTCCAAAAGTGCTGAACCAATTTCCAGTGTGTATGAACCGGGTTCAACAAAGATGCTCTGACCAACCGGACATCTGCCTCTTACTAATTTACCGTTTTGATAGAGCATATATTCGGGCTCAAGCGTGGGATCGGACATAGCCGGAACAAAGATCCTGCCCATGCCGAGCTGGTCATCGATCCCTTCTTTCTCAAGCTGGTGTATCGGCTCGGGAGCAGACCAGGTGTTGTATTGTTCATCAATATAAATATTAGAACTTGTCTGGCTTTGAGCTAATGCATTTCCGGTCAGAGATGTTAGTAAAATAACGATCATGAAAAAAGCTTTTTTCATTTATTCCTCCGCAACTATAAAGCTACTTGCCCTGTGTTGGGGCTGGCTGGTTTTTTTGTAATGTTTCAAAATATTCCTGAACCTTTCTAAGAAAAATAGTTATCTCATTTTTTAATGTATCACTTAATGTCTTTGCAAAGAAGCTCATACTTTCTGTGTATAAAGGGGCGTATCTTTTTATCTCGTAACTTACCACCGTATTATTGGTTTTCACTTCCAGCATTTGTATGGTCATACGCAGATCAGCCCTTTGAAACTCATTTAAAGGAAGGTCACTGACGTATTTTTCTATATTATGGATTGTACCCGTGATAATGAAGTCGGGACGTTTATCCAGATATGTCTTTTTGCATTCCTCAACAAGATTCAGTGCTCTGATATGATTAATAAGAAGTGCTGTCATTGCATCGGGAGGGCGTCGTGCCCATAAGCTCCACCGGTCATAATACACTTCATGAGCAGACTGGCGAATAACGATACGAGAATTGTCATAGGTTTTATCTATCTTGAAGTCTTTCACTTGAATGGTATAAGGGTAAGGTTCTGTGAGCACATCGCTCTTCGTGATGGGTGGGACATAATCAAGCAGATAGAATCTAGCCCACTGCATTCGAGAACAACCCAAAAGCGAAATGGCAAGAATGATAATTATGATATTTTTATTCTTCATTATGGTCCTCCCGGATATGAATCCCCTGAACTTGATTTAAGGAGAAGCGAGGGATTTTCTG
Organism: Candidatus Cloacimonadota bacterium; assembly: GCA_030613025.1. Classification (GTDB taxonomy): domain Bacteria; phylum Cloacimonadota; class Cloacimonadia; order JGIOTU-2; family JGIOTU-2; genus Celaenobacter. The sequence goes on along the minus strand of JAUWMT010000053.1, from coordinate 7,132 downwards.
AGATCATGCGTGAGAATTCGTTTATATTCTGCATGCTTTCCTTTAGCAGGCGGATGGTTTCAATAATATCATCCTGACTTTCCAGGACCGTATAATTGATATTGTTGAATGCTTCTGTTAGATTATCAACAGATTTATTGATATTGCCAACAGTCATATTAAATTGATCAATGTCAAGCTGCTGTGTGACGTTATTAATAGTTGTAAGGAGGTTTGCTAATTCTGATGAAATGCGGGCAATATTTAGAATACTTTCATTGAGACTTGCTCTGTTTTCATCCATAATGATATTGAAGTTTTTCAGGGAGCTGTTAGTATTAGCAATTACTTCCTGAATATTTTGCTGTGTGCGTTCATCTAATATATTAGCGATATTCCTCAAGATTTCATCAATCTTATTAGCTATATCTTGAGCTTTATCAGTAATGACATCCAAAGTTGATTCTCCTGGTTGTATGTATGAACCCGGCTTCAGGTTCTCTTCGCGGGGATCACCACCAACCAGCTCGATCTGCTTCAGTCCTGTGATACCAACTGCTGCCATCACAGCTTTCACATCAGTTTTGATCGGAGTTCCTTCTTTAACACTGATCTCGACGATCACAGTCGTTACATCTTCTTTATCAATAGAGAGATCTTCGATCCTTCCAACCCGGATACCGTGATACTGAACTGCACTTCCTATATTCAAACCGCTCACGGATTGCCCTTTGTATGCGATGAAGTAGAAGTCCTTTTTGTCAAAGAGTTTTGTGCCGACGATAATGCCAACCAGGACAAACAATAAGACTAATCCAACTAATATGAAAATGCCTAATCTAATTTTCTGAGATTTTGAAACCATATATTCTCCACAAATGTTGAGAGATGCAAACGATATTTATGTCAATTTTTTTGAGTAAAATCTGAATATAAATGGAATTACCAAACAAATACTACACCACTGTTTGGAAAAAACCATTCGTCTGATGAGCTTTTCATCACAATTTTATTACCCTTGATCTTCTCAGGTGGATATTTTTCTTTGCCGGAAAAAATGGGTACAATCTCCACACTTTCAATATTCGTTTGCGTATAATCAAAGGTCATAGTGATCCCTTTTGTAAGCTCGGCTATAAAAATTGTAAGCTGATGTTTATTTTTCGGGTAATAGGTGATCGTATCGATGGTGAATTGCACTTCTTTTCCGAGAAGATCCCGCAGTTTTGGATGAGAACACTCGATCTCAAGATTGGAGAATTCCCTTTCTGAAGTGCCGTTTTGAATAATAGTATGATGAAGAACCAGATCATCTATCATGATCTTATCGATCTGAAATGAATTAACAAGGTCGATTTTGCTATCAAGCAGCCAGCGATATTCAACATCAGGCGACAGAATATACTGTTCCAGATCCTTAGGACTTGTTGCACATACGATCTTGAAAGTTTCGCGAGTGAGTCTCTTTTTATAACGCAATTTTGTTTGGGTATGATAGAAAAACTCTGATATAAGCGGATCGAGATCAGTTTCTGAGAGTACTATCTCATGAATGAAATCCCGTTTCCAGCTCATTTCTCTGTCAGCCCGGTAAAAAAGCTTTTTTAGTACTTCTTGATACACAATGCTTCCGATCTCGCTGCTGTTAAGACGCTGGTTAAGGGAAGTTTCAATAACCTTCTCCAGGGTTGTATCAGTGAAATCTTTTGCGATAAAAGTCCTTCTGGAAATGGGCTCGATCGCAGCATCTTTGTTCTCCTTAATATAAATTCTCTGGGCGCGGTGTCCAAGATTGCACGTCATTTCATAGGTAAGCCCTTTGTAGAATGAGCTGAGTTCTTCGATCGAGATTGAGTTCGTTTTCTCACTTCCGATCAAGGTAACTTCGTCACCAACTTTCGCATTCGTAACCTCAGAAATATCCACAACGATCATATCCATTGTAACACGACCAAGAATAGGACATATTTTGTCATGAACTAAAACCTTGCCGCAGTTTGAAAGAAGAAAATTATATCCGTCCCCATAACCGATTGGAAGAATTGCAGCTTGTGTGACATTTTTTGTAATATAGGTCTGATTATAACTAATACCAACATTCTCAGGAAATTCTTTGATCAAACCAATTTTTGATTTGAATGTCATGACGGGCTTAAGTTCGATCTTATCTTTAAGATTTTCTGAAGTGTAAATACCGTAGGAAAGTAAGCCGGCACGTATCATTGTGTGATGGGATTGCGGGAAATTGATGATCGCAGCGCTATTGGCAATGTGTTTATATGGAGGATCGATCCCGATTTCCTTAAAAATATTGATAATCTTTTTGAAGCGGTTATTCTGTATCTCAGTGAAGGAAACATCATCTGTTTCACTCATTGAGAAATGCGAAGAAAGTCCCTCGATCCGAAGATTTCTTAATGCCTTGAATGCATTTGCAATATTCTCTGATTCTTCCCATAAGAAACCTGCGCGTCCCATTCCAGTATCAAACTGGATATGAACAGGGAGTTTTATATTGTATCTTTTTGCATAAGCATCGAGCGTTTGGGCAAAGTGTATGTCCGAAATAGATGGAGTAAGGTCATAGGACACTAGAGTTTCTATCTCGCTTTCGAATGAGGGGCTGAGGATGAGTATTCGCTCGTCTATATTTTCCAGCCGGAGCAAAACACCTTCATCTGTGTTCGCCACTCCAAGCCATTTTATGCCCAGCTTGCCTGCTTCCCGTGCGATTTCGACTGAGCCATGTCCATAGGCATCAGCTTTCACGATTTGCATATATTGCGTGTCTGCAGACAGATGATTTCTGAGCTGTTTTACATTATGACGGAAATTATCGAGGTCAATAATGGTCCAACTGCGGAAGAGTTCTTTATCCTTCTTCATAATGATAGAAAAATCCCTTCATTCTGGCTTAGAATGTCGGGATTATAATTTTATGGTGAACTGTCTATTTAACTTTTGCTAACCAATAATCATTGATTGATGGGAATTTTGCTTTAAGCTGTTTTCCCAATTCATTAGCTTCGGGTGCTGAGTACAAATCCTTGAGACGAAGACGATAAAACAGTTTTCCGTTTTTCTTGGTAGTCGTGATCTTGGTCTCGTATCCGTACTGTGCAAGTTTGTTCTTCTCTGTAATGATGTTGGCATAGCTCGGGCTGGCTGCAACTTGAAGTTCGTAAACTTTGGCTCCCTGAGGTAGAACTTTTTTGGGAGTATCTGTTTGTTGAGCTGGTTGAGTTGTGTCTGTTGTCTGTTCTCCCGGCTTGGTAACCTCAGTTTTTTTAGGCGGTTCGGGTTCACCGGTTTTCTTCTTACCACATCCCTGAATACTTGCCAGAGAAACAAGAAGAACGGTTACCAAAATGGCAATCACAAAAATTTTTCTTTTCATGTAAGCCCCCATGTTATTTTAAATAAAACAATCTTTCTTAAAAAAACTAGTCAAGTAATTACTTTTATTCATTGGTTTCTCGTTAAGTTATCTTGACAGTAATATTTCGTCAAGTTTCTGTTTCTCACATGAAAAAAGTTCTGACTGCATCGGCAATATGCCTTATTATTTTGGTTGTTTTTTCTTGCGGCAAAGATAAACCTCCCACCGGAGGACCCAAAGATACTACCTCTCCGGAGGTCATCGATTTTGAACCGGCAAATTTAGCCACGAATTTCCATGATGATGAGATAACGATCACTTTTACGGAGACTATTGACGAACGTTCTTTTGAGGATGCACTTCATATTTATCCTCCGGTGATGAAGAAAAAGATCACTTCCGGTAAGCAGAGTGTAACGATCATATTCAAGGAAGAGCTCAAGCAGGATCAGACCTATATGCTTACAGTGGATACAAGATGCAAAGACCTTCGAGATAATTCGCTTGAAAAAGTACACTCTCTTATTTTTTCTACTTCCGACAGCATTTCTGCACACAAGTTGGGTGTTAATCTGGTATTGGATGAACGGGCTCCCGTACGCCAGGGGATGTATTTTGTACAGATTTTTAATGCTTTAGATACAATATTTGTTACTTCTCAAAATGCACCTGTTCTTCAGGATTTTACTTTTGAGAATCTTCCTTCTGAAGAAGTATCGGTTATAGCATTTTTAGATGAAAATAAAAATTCAGATGTTGATAAAAAACGTGAATTATTCGATGAGAAAATTGTAAAATTGGATGATACTGAGAGCGAGATCACACTTACTCTTGCATTACAAGATACTACAAAACCAATACTTACAAAAATTGCAGCAGAAAGCGCACAGCGTCTCACAATGCGTTTTAGTGAGGATATTAAGAAAGTCCGCTCCATCAGGATAATTGATCATATCACAAAGAGCAGATTGCCAATTTATGAATATATAATAACGGGTTCTAATATTGAGTGTATTACCGGAGTTCCTGATACAAATTCCTATCTGCTTGAGTTAAAGGATGTTGCCGATTTTAATAATAATATTACAGCACTTGATACGATAAGTTTTTTAAACAGGCAGTTGCCCGATACAACATTACTTGAGCTGGATTCTCTTTCCCATGAGGACGGGCAAACAGTAACAACTTTATCTCCCGAGTTCCGAATAAAATTCAGCAAGATCATTCCTCTGAAAAATATTTCCATTTTGCTTGTTAATTCCGAAGATAACCAACAGGTTGAACTCAACATACAAAAAGAGAAGGGGTATACCTTTCTGGTAAAGCCAAAAAAACTGTTGAAAAATTATGTGCCGTATACCCTGATAGTGTCTGAAGAAACAACTGATTATGAAGGTAATGCATTGGGGGAAGGGATCACCATCTCGATCCTGCCACTTTTGTATAACTAACTCAAGTTTCACAGGAGTGGAAATTACTTAAAAAACATGTTTAATTTCTTCCCGACAAGTCGGGACTAATTACAAATAAAATGTCAAAACTTAAATGTCAAAGTAATCTCGCATTTCATTTTTTAATCAAATAATTCTTCGAGGCTCTGCCTCGGGGTTTCCAATTTCTCCATCTCCATTTTGGAGAGGGCTGGGGTGAGGTAAAATAATGAAAATTCGGTTTTCAATCATTGGATTGAAATAAAATTGGTGAAATATTCCTTGGCTCTGCCACGGGATAGTCAATTTTAAGAATTTTCTTTATTTAGCACCTTTACCAATTTAGGAATTGGTAAAGAGGAGAAAGATGGAATTAGAAAAGAAGAACCCATCCCAATCTTTCCTCGTTTCCAAGCCCCAATCTCCTCACCCTCGTTACCAAGCCCAAGCACCCACATCCTCGTTACCCAAGCCCCTGCTTGGTAACGCATAAGATGTATTATTTACTAATCTCCATTCCTGCGAAACTTGAGTTAACTTATTTCCAGTATTTTAGCTCAATATTATCATCCACAATTTCAAGATAACTATAATGTCTTATCCAATCTCCGAGGTTGATATAGGTTCCTTTATCGAGATGGAGCATTCGCGGATTATGGATATGTCCCATAATTGTGTAGTCGAAACCCTTCTCGAAGAGCTTTTTTGAGAAATTGATCAGTCCTTTTTCCTGCTTTCTGAGAGTTTTCTGGGATTTGTTGAAATTGCGGCTGGATCGCGACATTAGTTTGCCGGTACTTAACCCGACATCCGGGTGAACCCAACTAAAAAGTCTATGAACAATTGGATTTCGCAGAATGCTTTTCAACACATGATATTGCAGGTCATTAGAGGTATATTCATCACCGTGTGATACATAAAATTTCTTTCCGGCACAGGTGAATACATACTCATTCTTATAAACTTCAGCCTGCAAGTATAATTGAAAGAAATCCTTGAACACAAAATCATGATTTCCTGCAATATAGATAACCTGTGTACCTTGTTCGATAAGATTTTTCAGTTTATGAAGAGTTTCAAAGAATGCCTTAGGAATAACCATTGAGTATTCAAACCACACATCAAATAGATCTCCCGCAATAATGAGTTTGTCCGGCGGGTCTGCAATAAGCACATCAAGAAAGGAATAAAAGATATCCAACTTTTCCTGCTCTTCTTTATCAACAAAGAAACGCTGATGTAAGTCCGAAATGCAGATTATTTTCATGATTTTCCTTTAGTGAGTAAGCACATAGTACACGATGTTTATGCCCATTTTAAATGACTGCTCACGTATATGTGGAGGATCTTTGTGAACTTCCGGGGAAGCCCATCCATCGCTGATATTGGTTTCATAAGTATATAAAACCGTCAATCTACCGTAATCATCAAATATTCCGAATGCTTGGGGTCTCTTTCCATCATGCTTGTGAATTTTAGGAAGCCCGTTTGAGAAGGTGTAGTAACATTCAAAAAGTGGAAAAGTAGCCGGCAATTCCTGAAGCTCTTTTTCCGGGAATACCTTTGCCAATTCCCTGCGAATGTACTCATCCAAACCGTAATCATCATCGATATAGAGAAATCCGCCTTTTTCCAGGTAATTCTGTAGGTTTGTAATTTCTTCCTCAGAAAAACTGATGTTGCCATGCCCGGTCAGATATAAAAAGGGGTAGTTAAAGATGGAGTTATTTTTGAGGGAAACGATTGCCTGTTCGGATGATGCTTTGATCAATGTTCGTGAATTGATCTCATCACACAGGTTTGGAATAACAGAAGTGTCATTATACCAATCCCCGCCACCGTCATATTGCACCCGTGCAATCGTGAGTTCCATTCCTCCTGAAAGGTAGAGAGGAATGAGCAAGATAAGAATAAGCAGAATAATTTTTACTTTTTTCATGAGATTTGCATGAAATTAAGAGTTATTTTCGATGTCAATATTCTTGACGTTTGAAGAACAATCTTTACATTTTGTCCCACGTGGGTGATTAACTCAGAGGCTAGAGTGCTTCCCTTACAAGGAAGAAGTCGTAGGTTCGAATCCTACATCGCCCACCATTTTTTTATTGCCCTTTTTTAAGTGGCTCGATATACTTAAAGTCTGAATATCCAATAACCAACAAGGAATGTCCAATATCCATTTATCTCTAAGTCTAGTCGGAGTGTGGGGCTGTCCCATAACCTCAATAATATTTACAATAAATATGGTATTAGTTATCTTTAGCACATGATAAAATTTAGAGCTTACAGTCAGGATCAGGGATTGGCGTTGCCACCCTATTTGGATGAGTTAATAGAAAAGCAT
>JAUWMT010000089.1 GCA_030613025.1 Candidatus Cloacimonadota bacterium | reverse complement strand
AGAGCCAAGGAGTATTTCGCCAATTTTATTTCAATCCAATGATTGAAAACCGAATTTTCATTATTTTACCTCACCCCAGCCCTCTCCAAAATGGAGATGGAGAAATCGGAAACCCCGAGGCAGAGCCTCGAGGAATTATTTGATTAAAATTATAATATTCTATTCAATCCTCTGTGAATCTCTGTGTTCTCTGTGGTGGATAATTTTCAAAATATTTTAAGTTCTCTTCTTACTTCCTGTTCGATTCTGTTTGTATCAGCATCTGAGACACGAAGTTTTTGTGCAATCTTTTTAATAGTATCAAACTCCTCTTCGGAGAACTTTTTATCAGCATACGCCACATAATAAGACAGACGGACAAGGAACATCCTTTTGTAAGGATTCTTCTGATAGATCATATCTATGATTCGTATTATCTCATCAAGATCACATTTTTTCTTATCTATCTCTGTCTGAAAATGGTCAAAGAGATGATTGAGTATCTTCATCTCGTCTGGACCGATCTCTTCAGCGAGGGTTTCATATTCAAAATGACGCTGATTGAGCTGGAATTTCAGTTCTTTCATGATCATATCTTTTTCTTCTTTATCCACTGTGCCATCAGATTTTGCCACGTAGATGAGAAGTGCCATTGCACTGCTCACAAAGGAAAAGTCCTCGTATTCTTTCTTTTCCCTATCTGTTTTGGGGATAAAAGCTTTGTTTTCAAAGAAGTCCTTCAGAAAATATTCCTGAGAACCTTCCTGGGTTGTATGAAATATTGATCCTTCTAATGTTTGCCAGCGAGCCATAGATCTCCTTTCTATTATCTTATTTTGTATATTTCGTGTTAAATAACTGAAGTTTCGCAGGAGTGGAAATTACTTGATAAAATCATATTTAACCTTTATACATATTCTTCGAAAGATGAGTTAGACTTAATTTAATTTCTAACCCCTAATTTCTAATTACAAATAAAATGTCAAAACTTAAATGTCAAAGCAATTTTTTATTCCTTGATTTAATTACAATTGATGAGAAAATTAGATTTACCTCGTTAGATAATTTCATATATATCAGAAAGAATATCTAATAGCATAAATATCTAACAGGGTTAAGTTCATTAGCTTCTTTCCACAAAATTTTTGCTTCATCTTTTAACCGTGGAACTGCTTTTGAAATCATCCTTAACCAATGTTTTGATTCTTTAGACTCTTTTTTGCAAATACCTATTTTATGTTCGAAATCTCTTTTTGATTCTGCACAATCTGCTTCAGAATAATTAGCGCCAACACTTGTACCAGCTTTAACTAATTGAGTAATTAGAGGTAGTGTTATCGGATTTTGGGGGAATTTTTTTAGCAAATTCGATAATATCCTCACCAAATTTCGCAGTTCTCTCCTCTAAATCGAATCTCTTTTTATTTGTCATCAGCCAGTGGGCAGACAAGTAATGTCATTTGAAATTTCATTAGTCCCGATGCATCGGGAGTAATTAGAAATTCATATTTTTACAGGATGGAAATTACTTAAAAAAATCATATTTAACCTTTCATAATATATACTGTAAAACTTGTGTTATATAATTTCAAACTGTTTCAAACTTGTGGCACAAACCTGAACAACGGTTTTAACAAGAAATACTGCCGGTACTGCAAGTATAAGTCCCATTATGCCGAATGCATATCCACCTGCAATAACTGTCAGCAATACCCATAGCGGATGCATGCCGAGCCCCTTACCAACCAGTGATGGGAAAAGTATATTGCTGTCGATCTGCTGCACAATGATGGACATAATAATAGCATAGACAACCATAATATCAGGCACCGGACTGAACAGAACAACCAAAATCACAGGCACAAAACCGATAAATGGTCCGAAGAATTTGATCGGATTAGTCAAGCCGATGATGATACTAAGCGTGAGTGCATATGGTATCCTCAAAATTAGCAATCCTATATATGAGAGAATAGTGATAATAATTGTTTCCAATAAAATCGAACGCAAGTATCGTCCGAAGCTGTCCTCTATCTTTTCAAATAAGTAAATGGAAAACTCAAAATATCTATTCGGGATCCAGCTAAAAAAAGTTTTCATAAGCAGGCGTTCATCCTTCAAAAGGAAAAAACAGACAAAAGGAATAACGACAAGAAACGCAAGAAAATTGATTATTCCACTAAGTGAATTAAGGATGATCTGCGGTATTGCGTTAATCGCTCCAACAAATTTCTCACCGAGAACCCGTGTATATTCATCGACATCGATAAAGATAAATCGTGTCTGCATACGGTCAATAAAGTTCGATACACCTTCAAGCCCGAAGGATCTCAAACTGAATGCTTCAGGGTCTTTCACGATCTGTTTGAAAAATTTCCCTGCTTCCTCTGCTTGGATCTTTATCTGCGGAATAATCACGTTTATCAAAATAATTATAAGACCGATTATTATCAGATACACGATCAGGATCGAGAACGCTCTTGGAATGTGGAATTTCTGAGCATAGTTTATTAGTGGTGATATAAGATAAGCAATAATGCCAGAGATAAGAAGATAGGAGAGGATCGATTTATAGAACAAGATACCCATGACAGCGATGCCAAGAGTAAGAAATCCTATGACCCAACGGACTATTTTTGTTCTTTCCATGATCAGCTCTTTTCTTTATCAACTTCTTGGGGATTTTTCAATTCCTGAAGTTGGCTCTCGCTATCTTCTAAGCGTTTTTTAATATCCATAAGCTCGTCTCTTTTGCTTGCAAGGGTTTCATTTGTCCGGATTAGATGTGAACAGAGGACTGCTGATAATTTTCTTAGAATCTTGCTACCTGCACGAGGGTATTCATCAATAAATCGACTCATATCCCTTTTGGAGATGCCCAGCAAGATAGAATCCTTTGATGCGACAATTGTTGCAGTCCGCTCTTCTTCCAGGAAAAGTCCTACCTCGCCAAAATAATCCCTGGGTTTGATCGTTTTCAGATTTTCACCTTCCGGAGAATCGAGATAGGTCTGCAATTCGCCTTCTTTCACGATATACATGACCACATTGGGATAGCCCTTTTTGAAAACGATCTCGTCTTCCTTGTACTTACGTTCATAAAAATGCTGAGAAAGATTTCTGCGTTCATTCTGTGTTAGATTTTCAAAAAGTTCAACTTCAGAAAGGAACTTAATAAGATATTTCTCTTCTTCGACTTTTCCGGTTTTCGGCGTAAAGTACTCTTTTAACTTCATTCGGTTGCCCCTTTTCCGTTATTTCTGGTGACTTTTAATGCTTTGATGAATTTTATTAGCCATAGTATAAATAATGTCAATAAAGCTATGATCGCGATGAGTGCTCCCCACATTCCGAACATGCTCAAAGTCGTGACAATAATACCTGCAAGGCATATTCCGATCAGAATGCAGAGCAGTGCAGGAAAGAATTTTATCCCGAAAATATACGCTGCAATACTACCTGTCCATGCACCGGTTATGGGTAGCGGTATCATAACAAAAAGAATAAGCCCTAGCGCTTCATATTTTTTTATCAGTGCGCCCTTTCGTCTTGTTCTGGCAAAGAGCCATTCGAAAAATTTTTTTAAGAAAGGAATCCGTGAAAGCAGATCCAATCCATATTTAAGAATAAGAAGAATAAGCGGGATAGGCAAAAAATTGCCAAAAACACCAAGCAGATATGCTTTATACCAGGGCATATTATAATGATGAATAGCCCATGGGATAGCCCCTCTCAGCTCAAAGATAGGCAGCGTTGCCAGTAATACCACAACTGCTTCATCGGATAAATTCTTATCTTTTAAAAATTTCGAGAATTTTGCCTGTTTTCCCGGATGATCCGGCGGCTCATCGCTGCTGAGAAATACCGGCAGTACTAACAGTATTATCAGAAAAAATATTAAAAATCTTATTTTTCCCATCCCTGATCTCCGATAAGTGGTACGAATTGGCATCCTCCGAAATTCTCTTTAATGATCTTTCCATTTTCTTTTTTCACGCATATCAGATCCTGCACATATCTACTTCCGCAAGGCAGCACAAGGCGTCCTCCTTCTTTGAGCTGAGCAAGAAGATCTTCCGGAATAGAAGGAGCTGCAGCAGACACAACGATCGCATCAAACGTAATATCCTTCTCGCTTTCACTTTCAGGTGTCCAGCCGGTTGTGCCGTCACCCTGCTGAATTTTGATATTTGAATATCCTAATTTATCTAATAATTCTTTGGAATTTATTGCAAGAGATGAAATCCTCTCAACAGAATACACTTCATGAGCCATCTCTGCGATAATTGCAGTCTGATATCCTGAGCCGGTGCCGATCTCCAGCACAATATCCTCGGGTTTTATCTTAAGCAGATCAAGCATAAGCGCCACGATGTAGGGTTGCGAAATGGTCTGTCCTTCTCCGATGCTCAACGGACCATCAGCATACGCAAATTGGTCAGAGTTACCCGGAATGAACAAATGCCTTTCCACTTTTCTGAAAGCATCCAGAAGCCGTTCGTCCGTAATGCCACGGGCTTTTATCTGGTGCTCGACCATTTTATGTCGTTGCTTTGTGTAGTCCATTCAGAATTATTAGTCTCTTGTTACTCATGTTGCTCGCTTGCATATTGATATTATGCAGCAAAAATTTTATTATACCAATTCTTGGCAACCTTTTTTGTAAAATTATTGACAATTTATCTTAATTATTTACTTAAGAATATGTTAGATAAAATAAATTTACGGAAGTGTGTTATGAAGTATGGATATAAGAATGGTATCACGCTTGTTGGGATTGTAAAACGTAATTGGACTTTAAATAAGGAGGATTATACAAAATGCAATATAATATAGAAAAGTATAGGAAAGATTTAAAGAGACTTATTGCTAAAGGCGAATCGCTGTTCTGGGCGATGCAATATGAGTGTTTTCCTGAAGAAGTAAAAAAGGCATTCGGATAAGGAATCCGAAGACATAATTAAAAACCTTCCCAAATTCAATGAAGAGTATCAATCTTGGTATTCGGAAGCTAAAGCATTAATCAAGCAGTTATTGCCAGATCGTCTTGCTGATTTTGTGCACTATTATGAAAAACCTAAGCCGCGAAAAAACATTAACTATGAGAGCTATCGAGTAGAGGACTTCTTGCAAGGATTAAACATTACACGTGGCTGGCAAAAAGAAAAGCTTGTTGGTATAGATGCTGCTATACCCCATTTTAGACAACAGCAAGCAATCTTGAAGGCTGTGTCAGCCAGATTTGAAAGTTCATTGTTTGATATCCGGCAACTAGTGCAAGCTGATCTATTTGATTCAGAATTGGTCGCTTCACAAGAGTTACTGAAAAAGGGTTTTATTAGAGCTAGTGGTGCTGTTGCGGGAGTAGTATTAGAGAAACATCTTTCACAGGTTGCCGATAACCACAATGTCTCAACTCGTAAAAAAAAACCAACAATTACTGATTTTAATGATTTATTAAAACAGAGTGATGTTTTAGATACACCATCATGGAGACATATACAACGACTTGGCGATATAAGAAATTTGTGTGATCACAATAAAGATCGTGAACCCACTAAGGAAGAGGTTCAAGAGCTAATCAGTGGTGTCGAAAAATTTACCAAAACCTTATTTTAAATCGACTAAGAATGCTATATGTTCGGATCTCCGGCACTTTTGCCACTCCATACGTAATGACAGTGATTAGAATGCCAAATATAAATTGCTTTAAAATCAATCGAAATGTTAACAATATGGAAACAGTAAATTTCTTTACTCCCTTAACCTCGTAAAGTTCAGTAAAACAACATCGCACTCCAAAAAAGATCTTTGACAATGAGGAAAAAAATATTGGGATAATTCTTTCGTACTTATCACAAGCTCTTCGACTTGTGACAAGTCCTTAGTGATTTTCTTGAGACATGTCTGAAAGAGCATGTCTTAAGTAAATCAGTACTCATCAGATCATGCTCCATCCAACAATTCCAGCAGTGTCTTCTCTAAAATCTGTTTCCTAAACTCCTTAATAGATTTTACATAATCGTCTATATAAATATAATTATTATTTAATATAAAATCATCAAAAAGTTCACCGTTCCGAACACCTATCCATTCTTGGTAATTCGAGAATTCCCATTCTTCAGGTTCTCCCACAAGTCCTGCCTTTACAGGATTTAGATGAATATATTTGCAAAGTGTAATAAGTTGT
>JAUWMT010000067.1 GCA_030613025.1 Candidatus Cloacimonadota bacterium | reverse complement strand
ATTATTTCTTTACACTTTTTAAATGATAATTTCTTGAACAATTTCTCTTTATAGGTCGGATATCTTGCTTCGATATTTAATGGTTCAAGTTCATCTATAAAATACTTTTGTTCATCAGACAACTCATCCTCTAATTTAGTTGATTCTGTTAAATAAGTTAATCGATGTGTAAATTTTGGTTGAGTATCAGTTAATTTAATATAATAAGCTTTTAAAATTTTTTCAACTACTTGATGGCACATAAAACCAACATATAGATATCTTTTAGATTGTAACATTGCTTTTGCAGTTTCAAGATCATAATCAGCAATATCAACCCAATATTTTATTTTTTTGTTCATAATTTATATCCATATGAGTCGGATCTAGCCCGTATTTTTTTTGAAAGGATCAATACTTCATTTCTATTCATCATAAATTTTTCTTTTTAAATGAAATATATGCTGTCAACTTATTTAAGCATTTTTTATGCATACCCCCAAAATTTTTCATATACTTGTCGTTTTCGGATAAAATTGTGTAATTTACTTATGCGAATAGTATAAAATATATATTCCGCACCTATGGAGCTAAGTTTATCATTAGTTTTTGGTTCTGAGAGCTTACGCTCTCTGTTACAAACATATCGTCCCTATCGGAACTTTTAATTCAATCTTTTATTCATAACCTTCTACGCCGTAGGTGTTGAATATTTATAACCTGATGCGTAAGCATCTGGTATATGAATAAAACGGTACGGAGCGCCATAGGTGCGATATATTATGGAAAAATATAATGTTGTCATATCAAGCTTCGCATGGAAGTTGTAATTGAATTTTAACATTCAGTATATTGACTTCCCCTCAAATAGGAGAAGGTTGGTTTGCCGCGTGAAAGCAGCTTGCTGAATATTTCATATGGAGATGAGGTTTAATAATTTGTTAAAATTCAACTTGCGCCATTTTACAATTGACTTAACAGTAGGGTTAAAACTAACAGTTTTTCTAAAAGTAATTTTCTACGAAGATTTCTCTGCAAACCCTTGAACCATACACTATCCTGAGAATCTTCTTCTAATTTTTGGGGGTATCTCTAATAAATATCCAATTTTGTTATGTGTTGGTTCGTGGTTTTTTGTTCCATGAAAAAAGATGCAGTTTTCCTCCGATTCCGACAACTGCGATGTAAAGAGGTTGAAGAATTGCCCAAAAAGGAAACATGGAGAGGGATTTCTTGTTCAACTCAAAACGCTTGATACCTCTTTGCAAAATAACATATTCACCGATCATTTTCAGCACCCATGCACCGGCAGCATAAAGAGGAACAAAAAATAGCCCGATGATGATCAGCACATTTAGTAAAAATACATCAGCAAGATAAAGATAAAATTCAATATTCATGGAAACTTGAGATCTTTCGTTTGAAGCCCAGCGTGTACGTTGATTAAGAAAATTACTCAATCTTCTCTCTGATTTTGTGAGTGCATGTGTCTCTTTGCCAAATGCGAACCGTATCTCAAAACCTGCATTTTTAATAAGCTGCATCAACAGTACATCATCGCCGGAAATACGATTTTTTATGGTTTCATAACCATCAAATTTTTCAAACGCTTCTTTTGTAAATCCCAGATTCTGTCCGCTGCAGGAAAATGCTTTATTTGCTCCAAGGGCTCCAGCAGCAGCAAAGAAAAGTCCAACAGTATCAATATATTCATACTTCTGGAATAAGGTTGCATCCTTCCAACGTGGAATAAAAGGTGTGGACAGACCTGCAACCATTCCCACTCCTCTTCCAAAATATCGCACCATGCCGGAAATCCATTGGTAAGTGACCACGCAGTCTGCATCGGTGGTGAGAATTATCTCTCCTCTGCTTTTTTGTACTGCCCGAGCAAGAGCATTTTTTTTGCGTGAAACAATGTCATCAGAAACAGTGATAGGAAGCAAAATTAAGTTATTATTTTTTTTCTGAAAATCCCGAACTATATTTACGGTATTATCATCGGAATTGTCATCTGCAATGATGATCTCATACTTATCCTCAGGATAATCCTGATTGATGAGAGAAGTGAGGAGTTGGGGGATTGTGCTTTCTTCATTTCGCGCTGCCACAACTACAGATACAAATGGCTTGGCATTCATTGCAGTAGTATATTTCCTTCCTATCCCATTATAAAAAATCCGGAGATAAATAAAATAATAGAGAAGAAGGACACCTAAAATAAATATGAGGACAATCATTCAGCTCGGTGCGATTTGATACTTTTCCTGTACCGCATTGTGCGATAGTATTCGTCCATATCTATATAAAGTGTATCTATGCTTAAGTCCTGATATCCAATTGGCTCGAAGTTGTAGCCCAGACTATCGGAAAGAATTGTCGGCTCGGTTCCTCTAATGAATATTTCATCAGTAACCTCCCTTTCAAAGGGTTGTGCAAGCAATCCGGTCTTCTCGGAGATCGTAACATGAATAATATTATCGGGCTCGTGAAACTCAAAAAGTTTTTTGTTCACGATCGCTTCTCCGGTCGAATCTTTGGGTAAACTGTTATATACTGCTCTCTTCATAATATAGGGCCAAGGTGGTACCGCGACATATGCACCTGCTTGCCCTTTCCCGAGCGTGATATTGTCATCAAATCCAACCCAGATACCAAGCACGAGCTGCGTGGTATAAGCGATGCACCAGGCATCCTGAAAATTGTCTGTGGTTCCGGTCTTTCCTGCGGCTGGCAGATAAAATCCACGCCAGCGAATCCCGCCGGCAGTTCCCCCATCAACAACAGACTGCATCAAGCTTGTCATAAGATATGCAATTTCTTCGCTAATGACCTGTGAGGAATGAGGAAGATGTTCCTCAAGCATTTTTCCTGTTTCATCATCAATTCTTTTGATGTAGATTGGATCAATACGCTTGCCTCCATTTGCAAATGGGCAGTAGGCAGAAATGAGTTCAGCCGGATAAACCTCTGCAGAACCAAGTGAGAGCGCAGGGAATGGATATAAGGGACTTTCAATGCCGAGCCGTTCCGCATATTTTATCACTTCATAAGGAGTAAGGTGCATGAACATCTTTATCACCGGAATATTTCTGGAATGCTTGAGCGCTGTACGCAGCCGGGTCAAGCCGTAGAATTTATCAGCATAGTTGGGCGGTGTCCAATGTGTCGTGTCATTCTGCAGAAATACAAGTGGAAGGTCGTTGATCATTGTGGCAGCAGTGTAACCATTTGCCATTGCAGCAGTATATATAAAAGGTTTGAATGCAGACCCAGGTTGTCGTCGCGCCTGCTGCATCCGATTGAATTTACTATGATTGAAATTTCTACCTCCGATCATCACACGAACATATCCCGTATTCGGCTCGATAGCGAACACACCGCCCTGAACATATTTCGTGTCAATATCAAAAGTGTCGGCAGGGAATTCCTCATATTTTACATCATAGTTCAGCTTGTTCTCAAACCCTTCAAGATGATCATTCATAACTGAATCGGCATAGCTCGTCAAATCCGGATCCAGGGTAGTGTAAACCTGCAATCCGCCATTATACAGCATAGAAGTGCCGTATTTTTGCTCGGTATATTTCCGCACATATTCAAAGAAATAGTCGGATGGATCTTTTGCTTTTTTCCGTGTTTTGATCTCCACCATGTCATAATATGCCTTGTAATATGCGGTATCATCTATGTAGCCCAACTCATACATTTGAGCGAGGACAAATTTACTCCGCCGAACAATCTCGTCATAATTCAGACGCGGATTAAGATATGAGGGTGCTTGTGGTATTCTTGCCAGAAGTGCACATTCCGCCAGCGTGAGTTCTTTCGAGGACTTACCAAAATAGTTTTGAGCTGCTGATTCCACACCATAATTACCACCGCCAAGATAGGTTTTATTGAGATACATCTCAAGGATTTGATCCTTGGAAAAGGTTCGCTCGATCTTAAAGCTGAGAAGCGCCTCTTTGATCTTCCTGTCCATTGACTGCTCGAGCGTCAGGAACATATCCCGTGCAAGCTGCTGTGTGATGGTGCTCGCTCCCTGGCGTATCCTGCCTGTGGTAAAATTCGCTAAAATTGCTCGTGCGATGGATGCAAAATCGATTCCCATGTGATCATAGAAATTTTCATCTTCCATTGCAATAAAAGCATTGATAAGTGTGTCTGAAATTTCAGACAAAGGCACGCTTCTGCGGTGTTCGCTGGCAAATATTTTTACAAGCTCACCATCTTTATCAAACAATTTCGTGCCATCCATAAGCTCGTATTCTTCAAGCTGCGAGATAGGAGGAAGCTCAAGACTATAATGATAGAGCAAGCCGGCTACGAGACCTGTAAAGAATAAGCACACACAGGTTACGATGAATAAGATCTTCCAAAAATTTACTTTTTTCATACGTTACTTTTTTCGCAGTATTCCATTGAACTGTCAAAACTTAATCGAATATTTGTATACAGAATTATAACCAAAATCCCTGTTATCAAGCCGCTTATCAAGCCAATAAGCAGAATAATCGGGAAAAGCGCAAAAATTCTCGAAGAATGAATAAAAAGAAAATAGCCAAGTACAAGCTGTGTGAGCAGATGTGAGATAGCGCCTGCAATACTCACTCCAATAAGACTAAATGAAATCCTGCTCTTATAAAAAGCATACATAACGACCAAAGATATTATGCTGCTTAACAGAGAAAAAAGAATGAGCGGTGTAAAAAGCAATCCTGAGAAAAGATTTCCAATAATAACCTTTGTCATCGTTACAACCAAAGCAGAGAAAAAATCTATCTGCACAAGAATAAGCAATATGAAAACATTCGCAAGCCCAATCCGTATAAAAGGCAGAGGTTTCGGAATAATGCTTTCTACAACGAAGAGCAGCACAGCCATGATCGAATATGTTGCGAGGATAAGTGTTTTTTCAGTTGATGTTTTCATGCTTTATCTTGTTATATAGTCGAGATCGGATTTTTTTTTGAGGTAGATGATCGTTTTATTGGGCAGGCACACGATCACGTCATTGCCGTAGCGGATCCACCCGTGCTTTACGCATATTTTTTGAAAACAATCCGATTCTTTCACTCTGATCTTGCCGTCTTTTACTTCGATCATCATACCATTTCCCAAAGAAAATGTTCGATCCTTTCGTAATGATATTTGCTCAGAACGACCATTATATTCAATTATTGCACAAGCATTTTTTTGAGGAGTTTTATATACAAATACAGCCGAAACGATCATCAAAATAATTACAAATCCAATAAGAGTTCCGTCCGCAGGTGTGAAGTGGGAAAGCAATTCTCGTTTATTCAAAAAGATGGACTCCGTAAATTTGTTGTCCGCACTTTTCGCATGAATTATGTTCAGTAATGTGCTTGATCGAGGTGTTAAATCCGGAGCGATTTATCAGCAGTTCGTTGCAATTCGGGCAGTGAGTATCATGAGTATTCGCTAAATTGATATTTCCGACATATACATGGGAAAGCTTCTTTTTTCCGATCTCATAAGCCATTTTAAGGGTTTCCGCTTTTGTGGGAGGTTTCTTCATTTTATAAACAGGATAATATCGAGAAAAATGCAGAGGGATTTCTTTATCAACATCAGCTATAAAAGCAACCAGTTCCTCAATCTCGTGTTTTGAATCATTCAGGTCTGTGATGATCAGGTTTGTGACTTCTACATGCGTGTGTTTCGCAGCGATCTTGATGGTATTCTTCACCGGCTCCAATCGTCCTGAACAATAGGTTTTATAAAACTCATTATTATAAGCTTTGAGGTCGATATTCATTGCATCAACAAAGGGAAGAAGTTGCTTCAAGGGTTCCGGATTTATGAAACCATTTGAGACAAGGACCACTTTGAGTCCTTGAGAGCGTAAAACCTTAGCTGTATCGAATATATATTCGTACCAGATAAGCGGTTCCGTATAGGTATAGGCAACGCCTATTGAATTATATTTTTTGCATAAGGCAATTAGATCTTCTGCACGAACAGCGCTTGTTGCAGCTCGTTGCTGTGAAATAGTATAATTCTGACAGAAATCGCAGGCGAGGTTGCATCCATTTGGTCCGATTGAGAGAATTTCCTTTCCCGGGTAGAAATGATAAAGCGGTTTTTTCTCGATAGGATCGATTGCTATAGAGATCGTTTCTCCATAATTTTCTGCAAACAGTATGCCCTTTTCATTCTTTCGACCAAAGCACATTCCCCTTTTCCCATCTGCGATCTCGCACATCTGAGGGCAGAGCAGGCACTGAACTGAGCCGTTATCAAGCTTTTTGTAAAACATTGCTTCTTTCATGTTCACCTCGCTCACTAATTACAGAAATCGCTCGATCATTTGCAAGTTTTTCTCGAGCGCATCCGTATTTTGTTCCATAACCTTCTTTGCCTTCATTCCCCTTTGTTCTCTCTTATGAGGATTTTTATACAATTCCAACACTGCACCCGGCAAATGCTCTTTTTCCACTATCTCGATCGCTCCCGCAGAACTCAGTGCTGAAACAGAATCCTTACAGCTCGAATAATAGGGTCCCATAATGATCGGCTTGGAAAAATACGCAGGTTCGAGCGGGTTGTGACCTGTAAAATCATAAAAGCTCCCTCCGACCAAGGCAACATCGGAAACTGCATAGCCCCTTGTGAGATCACCCATTGTATCAATAAGAAGAAGAGGTGTTGTTGAAGTTACTTCAGACAGTTTTTGGAAATCAATTTTATTTAGAGAAAGAAGCTTTTCAATCTCATCAAGTCGCTGTAAATGCCTTGGAGCAAGAATAATCTGGAAATCGATTTTCTTTTTTTGAAGAAAATGATACAGCTCTGCAACAAGGAGTTCTTCACCCGGACGGGAGCTGCCAAAAGTAATTATGAAAGGTAAGGTAAGAAACCACGCTTTTTTTATTGCATTCCTATCATACTCCGGCAGATGAAGGGCAAATTTAAGGTTGCCGGTTACTTCCACAGGTTGAGAGGTGATATGTGAAAACCTTTGCATATCTTCATCGGTTTGAACACCGAATGCATCAATATTTTTCAGAGTATTTATAAAAATAAACCGAAACCTCTTGTAGCTTTTCACTGTTTTATGGGAGATCCTGCCGTTGATTATCAGAATTTTTGCGGAATATTTGTGAGCATAATGAATCAAAATCGGCCAAATTTCAGTCTCTGAAATAACAAGAACATCGGGTGATATTTTTTTTAATGCTTTTTTTATTGCAAAAGGAATATCGAGCGGAACCATGATCGGGAATATATTTTCAGGATACTTTGCAGCCAGTGCCTTTGCTCTCTCGTGACCGGTCGTGGTCATTGTAGAAATTATAACGAAAAAACTATCTTTGTTTGTTTCAATGAATTTCTCAATAAGAGGAATAAGCGCATTAATCTCACCCACAGAAGCTGCATGGAACCAGATCGTCTTCTTGTCATGCTTGGGGACTTTTATGAATCCGAGCCGCTGCCTCCACTCATAGGGATTTTTAATACATTTAAAAATGAAAAACGGAATGAGTAAAAACGAGAGGAATGAAATTATCGCAAGATAGGCATACATATCATTCAGGAAATTAGCGCCTTCATCTCTTGAACTGCTCTTCCCAGCCCAACGAAAACAGCGCGTGAGATGATTGAATGCCCGATATTATATTCTTCAATATCCTTTATATTCGAGAGATAGTGAGCGTTAAAATAAGTAATGCCGTGACCGGCTGCAACATAAAGTCCGAATTTTTTCCCAACGTGGACAGCTTCTTTGATGCGTTCCACTTCTTTATCTATATCCTCTTCAGTTTTGGCATTTGCAAAATATCCGGTATGAAGCTCGACTGCATCAGCACCGAGTTTATTCGCCATTTTCACCACTTCGTTATCAGGATCGATAAAGACGCTTACGAATATTTCTGCTTTTTTGAGCTCCTGGATTTTCTCCTCGAGACCTTTCAGTTCAAGATTCAGCCCACCTTCGGTTGTAACTTCTTCACGCTTTTCAGGAACCAGTGTAACAGTATCGGGATGCACTGCTTTTGCGATCGCGACCATTTCTTCTGTTGGTGCCATTTCGAGGTTCAGTTTTGTTTGCACTGTTTCTCTGAGGATCCGCAGATCCCTGTCCTGCATGTGGCGTCTGTCTTCACGCAGATGGATGGTGATCTGGTCGGCACCGTATTTTTCTGCGATAAAAGCAGCTTCGACTGGATCAGGTTCAAAGGTCTTCCGTGCCTGCCGTATTGTTGCAACATGATCGATATTAACACCTAATTTTGCCATAAAATCTCCTACAAATAAATATTTTTAACCACGTGTCTTCGCTTCGCTACGCCGTTGCAGGCGAAAAACTCGAAAATCGCGAAAATGAAATATAAGAAAAATATTCCGCAAAACATCATCTCGTTGATTCCTTTTTTTTCATAATACTATTCTTTCAATGTCTACTGTGAGATAAGAAGAAAAATTTACTTCTAATCTCAATTTTAAGCCTGGGGCTTTAAGATAATATCCGATTTTTCCCTGTATTCTCTGCTTGTCTCGGCGTCCTGCCGGGGCGTATCCGTCCCGACTAGTCGGGAAGAAGACTGAAATTAAGTCGGATGGTGAATTCAATTTTGGTTCCGGTTTACCCTGTTGGAATACTTATCCTACGGGGTTTATCCAAATTATGAATTTTATTCTATAAGAATTCATTTTATTATTTTCGTATTTTTCGCACATTTCGTGGTTGATATTACTTTTCTCCCTAATTATACAATATTTTTACGTGGTTTAAAGCCCTTGCCCAAAACCTGATGAACTTCCTGAATGATCAAAAAGGCATCGGGGTCCGTTGATTTCACTATTTCGCTTAGTTTTGATACTTCTCTTCTCGATACAATGCACAAAATCACATCCCTGCCTTTGCGGGAATAGGCGCCTTCACCTTTCAGAAATGTAACTCCCCTGTTCATTTTTTCAAATATAAGATCCTTTATCTCTTCTGATTTATCAGAAATAATTAATGTGGCTTTCGCATATCCCAGTCCGGCAATGATGACATCTATAACTTTGCTGGAAATATAGAGAGCAATGAATCCCCACAGGGCGTATTCCACTCCCTTGAAACAAAATCCCGCAAAGCTGATGACCAGAAAATCTATCAGAATAAATGTATTACCGGCAGTCATGATCCTTCTCTGACTGAATATTTGAGCGACAATATCTGAGCCGCCGGTCGAGCCATTTGCCTTGAACACAATACCCAGTCCGATACCGAGCAACAGTCCTCCGTAAAGACTTGCAAGAAGGGGATTTTCGGTAACTGCCGGAAGGTGTAGTACACTATTAAATAAATCCGTAAATAATGAAAAAGTGATCATGCCGAAGAGAGTACGAATGCCGAATCGTTTGCCGAGAACTTTCAATCCGATTAGGAAAAGTGGAATATTAAAGACCAGCATTATCAGACCGATAGGGATGTTAAAAAGATGATTGATCACCACTGCGAGACCGCTCACGCCGCCTGCAGCGATCTTATTGGGCGACAGAAACAGCACAATGGACAAACCCATCAGGGCTGCTCCGATGAGGATCAAAAGGTAATTTATTGCTACTTTTAGTCTATATTTCATAATAACAGCTTGTCGCGAAAAGGAAAAACTATGATTTTTTTAACTGCTTTTTCCTTCGTCGTCTTTCCCAGTAATCAGGGAAGAAGCGCAACTGCCAGACCCTGACAATCGCCTCTCTCACAATTTTTTTGGACATCTTTGATGTACCATTGATGCGTTCATAGAACACAATGGGAATCTCTTTTATACGAAGCCCCTTTTTCCAGACTTTATAATTTACTTCGATCTGAAAAGAATACCCGTCAGAAAGAATATTATCGAGATCGAGCGCTTCCAGAACTTCTTTCCTGAAACACTTGAATCCGCCTGTCGGATCTTTGATCGGCATACTTGTAATGATACGCACATATTTTGACGCTCCGACACTCAAGAGCAGACGACGGAAGGGCCAATTTATCACATTTACGCCGGTGATATAGCGTGAGCCGATTACCAGATCATTCTTTTCAATCGCATCCAGAAGATTCGGGATTTCATCGGGATTGTGAGAAAAGTCAGCATCCATTTCAAAAATATAATCAAAATTATTTGCAAGTGCATATTTGAAGCCGGCAATGTAGGCGCTTCCAAGTCCCATCTTGCCTTCTCGCTCGAGAATATGCACCTTCGGATTGGTTTTCATGATCTCTTTGACGAGTCCGGCTGTGCCGTCCGGTGAATTGTCATCAACGACGAGAACTTCAACCCGCTCATCCTGTCCAAGAACTTTTGGAATGAGCTTTTGAATATTCTCAGATTCATTATACGTAGGGATTATTATTAATGCTTTCATGATTTTTTTATTCATTTCATATAAATTAAGATGAAATATGTATGCGTCCACTCGCAATTTTGTGTCAACTAATTTGTGAAAATGTCTGTGCTAAAAAATAGTATATTTTTCATTGCGTAACGCTAGCGAAGCCGAACCATCTTCCTCACCACCGCATGTCCGTTATACACCAACTTGTATAAATACGCTCCAGGTGCAACCTGTTTTCCATATTCATCCGTACCGTCCCAGACGATCTTTGTTTTTACCCAGAAGTCATTGGTGGAACCGTCAAACCTGCGGACAAGCTGTCCTTTCGTGTTGTAAATTGAAATTGAATAATCTCCTACACGCTCGTAATCCGCAGTAATGAATAAGATTTCAGTCTCATGTGTAAAAGGATTGGGTGTGTTTTGGAAAAGGTACAGATTATGAATAAATGCAGTATCCGGTTCATCGACACTTATCGTGTCCTGGCATTCATAAGCTCCGATATCTATTCTGCCGTTGAAGATTCGTGGATTACCTGCTAAGTCTGTTGGTGGTAGATTTAGACCTGTGGTATCCGGAGTTCCCTTATCTACGCAGGGTGAATATTGTGACAACTCATAACTAAAAGGATCGCCACCAACAAAGAGAGGGTCTTCGTCTATGTTGCTGTCGCCCCAGTACACAGTGCCGTTGTTGTTTGTATTGATCGCATCTATTCCACCCTCAATATTGCAGTACTCGATTGTTGCAGAATTTGGCTCATGTTGTGGGTGGAACCATATCTCTGTTGCAGGCTCATTTCTGAGAATGGTGTTAATTAATGTTATATGACTATCATCGACTAATCGTATTGTACCTTGAGAACAATTTTTATTATCGCAGATGGTACAATTAATAAAGTATATAGGATTTTCGGTCCACATAAGACCAAAACCGCTACTAATATCACCATAATTATTCGTAATTTGACAATTAATAAGTAAAGGAGTATCATCCAGGGTTCCTGCACCAAAATGTCCCGTATTTGGATTTGTATAATTGCCATCTATAACGCAACTCAAATAAAGAGGATTACTTTGACCTGCACAATATGTTGCTCTTTCATTAACTTGCTGATAGTTTCCATACATTCTCACGTTATCATATATTGGTTGACTATTATTACTACAATATAGATGTGTTGTAATTAAATCACCCGAAATATTATTATCTACTAGGTTAATATTTCTTAAAATCGGATTCGAATTATCAGTAATACCAATTCCACCAACTGTTGTATCATACCCATGCTGAAGAGTCATATTTTCTAACCTAAATTCAGAAACATCAACAATATACATCAATTGGCTTGTCTGTTCAGCATCCAGAATGGTCAGTTCTTTTCCTGCTCCAATAATTGAGATATGTTCCTTGCCCCCGAGAGCAAAGAATTCCCCTGTCGTAGATGGTGAATACAATCCTTCATCTACATGGATCGTATTGGGATGCGTACTGTCTGATTCAATCATAATGAGTGCATGATAGATATTTTGAAATGCATCATCCCAGATTAAGCCGCTATTGTTATTATCACCATCTGTAGCTACATATACATCCTGGTTAATGGGCTCTATTTTATGATTAAGTATATTCATTGTTACGCTATCATTACGTGAATAAACGTAAAATTTATCGGATTCCTGCACGGTAAATGTATCGATAAATACTGTCATATTTCCCCCATGATTATAGATATCACACCCAATTGGTGAGTAATTCAAATACATATCACAGAGGTCTTGTTGTGAAAAGTTTATATCAACATCATAACTTCCTTTTGAGATACCACCACCTAAACAACTTGCACGATTATTATATATTCTTGTCCCCTCGATATACAAATTTTCACAACCAATATTTGAAATGCCACCCCCCTGATCTGATGTGTTGTTTTTGATAATGCAATTATTAATGAAGAAAGTATCAATATAATTATATGATAAATTAATCCCTCCACCGTAGGAAGTACCTGAACATTCTACAAAACCACTACCGTGCTGTAAAGTGAATCCATAAATTTTTCCTTCCGTTAAACTATCAAATATTAATACACAACTTCCATTATTATTCCCATCAATAATAGTGTTGGTTATATATGTCTCATCTCCGGTAGTGTAAAACTTACTCGCAACAGTGATGTTCTTCCCGATATAATCTATGTTCTCATAATAAG
Source organism: Candidatus Cloacimonadota bacterium (assembly GCA_030613025.1). GTDB lineage: Bacteria > Cloacimonadota > Cloacimonadia > JGIOTU-2 > JGIOTU-2 > Celaenobacter. The sequence goes on along the minus strand of JAUWMT010000067.1, from coordinate 947 downwards.
TTCCGGGATAAACAAGAACAATATCTCCATCTGATGCATTATCGATACCTTCCTGTATGGTTGTATAATTTCCTGTGCCATTCAGGTCGATAATAATTGTTGATGAACAGAGTGAAGAAAGGGGAAGAAGCAATGAAATTATACAGAAGAGAAAAATGTTCTTTTTCATCTATTACCTCACCCCCGAGCCCCCTCTCCTAAAAAAGAGAGGGGGATTAAGGGGAATAAATATATTGTTATTTCATAAGTAACATTTTGTGAACGGCGCTCTTGTCACCTGAGGTGAGTTTATAGAAGTAGATCCCGTTCTTTACGTCTTTGCCATGCCTGTCGCAGCAATCCCATGTGAGTGTGTAATACCCGTTCTTAGCTCCTGAGGAGATGATCCCGTCACAATCAATAGTGCGTATCAGTTGTCCTTTTAGATTGTAGATATTCAATTCTGTGTGTTGTGCATTTTTTGCAGGCATGAAATTAATTTTAGTGGTGTTTGTTCTCACAGGATTAGGATAATTCTGCATAAGTGTTAGTTGCTGAGTATAGGATGGCTCATCGGTGTTAAGCTGTACCCGTGCAAAAGTCTTACGATCATAGTACAGAGGTTGAGCAATAAACGCCTGTGCTTCTTTGCTGTACATTATGTAGGGTATGGATTTTGGAGATACCTTCTTCTGTCCTTCATATAAAAGCATGAACTCAAGTCCGTTATTTCCGTTTTTAAGGGTTTCGGGTGTGTAGGCAAGGATTTGAACAGGATAACCGTCTGATACCTTGCTTGCACCAACACATTGATCATCACTATAAACAGCTATCTCTGCTACGGTCGTATCGGAATATACGGTATCTACAGTAATGGGCATGTAATCGACGGTCTCTTCATAGGTGAAGTACTCGGTCTTTTCTCTTATGTATGGTTCAACACCACCGCCTGAATTGTTCCAGATGAG
>JAUWMT010000072.1 GCA_030613025.1 Candidatus Cloacimonadota bacterium | reverse complement strand
CTACACGGATGTAGGTTCCTGTCGGTTGAGAGGGTATGCTGGTCAGATTCTGATTCCCTACTGTAGTAGCATCCAGATCAAATACTATACCGGCATTCTCGTTTGGACCTTTACCATCCTTGCCTTTTACTAATAGAGGAGTAGGAGGTGTGCCTTCGTGCCAGTGGTCTCCAAATACCTGTAAGTCGGCAGCATCGATAATATTATCCGGCACCAGGTCGTAAAGAGGATCCCAACCAGGGTCTGTATTAACAAAGTGCCAGTGGTCTCCGAGAAGCTGAAGGTCGGCAGCATCTACATAACCATCACCATTGAAATCACCAATGATTCCTGATATAGAATCATCTTTGAGAACTTGAAAAGAGCGATCAGTTGAAACATATAGATGGTCGTTTGCATAAGTTAAATCTCGAGTCCAGCCCGCTGTTTGATAAAATTCCTCACGGAAAGGAGCAGTTGGATCACTCACATCTATTTTTAAGAAACCACCAATACTATTTACAATAAATGCGTAACCCGACTCAACATAGATGTTTGAATAATTCGACAAATCAGCATCTGAATATGACCCAAGAAATAAGGGACTATTAATATTGCTGATGTCGTAAATCCGGAGTTCTTCTTGAGAAACAACATAAAGTGAGTTTCCTGCCGTAAAAATACCTTTTGTTGCGGCAACGGTACTAAATGTACTTACCACTTGTGGGGTCAAACTGTTACTTACATCCACAATCCATACATCACCTATGTTATCCCCAATGTAGGCATATCCATTATCTACATAGAATTTTTTAACCGGCTCAGCCCCAAGTGTTATAAAACTTACTAATAATGGATTTGAGGGATCTTGCAAATCCACTATCTGAAGATCTTTATCCACCAAAAGATATGTATATGGATCACCAACAAATATATCCTCTGCAGCTACAGTTGTCACATATTCTCCTGCAAGCACCGGCAAATCAGGATCACTTGCATCAATAATCTTAACCTTTTTACCCATTCTTTCGATAACATATGCATAGCCATCTTTAGCATCAAGTTTGGTACACCAAGCAGGAAATGCTATAGAATAATTACCCCTGGGAAAAGGATTATATGGATCACTTATATCAACAATATTTAATCCCGGATTAAAAAAATCCCCAAAGTCTGCTATGTAAGCAAAATTTCCAGAGACTCGTACTCCCCGTGAATGATAATCTACTACATCAATACTTCCCAGGGATGAAAAGTTTAATGGATCTTGTACATCCTGTATACTTGTGGAATTAGAACTCACTATAAATAGTCGGTCTCCATCCACAAACAGGTTTCCGCTTCCTCCATAACTTGCTGCTACAAAGGGATTATCAGGGTCAGATACATCTATGACTTCAGTAGAAAAAGGAGTTGATACTGATATAACAACATATTGGGGATCTATCATTGCTACACGCATCACCGACCCTGTAAAATCAATATTTGACTTAAAGACCGGAATCAGGGGATTACTTACATCCACGATATTAAAACCACTTGCACCGGAAGCCATATAAGCATATCCGCTTTCTACAATAAGCTTGTTCGAACCAACACCTGCAAGCTCAGAAATTAAAGTAGGATTTGAGGGAGTAGAAATATCGAGGATAGTGAGACCCACTGTTGCATTAGACGAGACATAAGCATAATTGCCGATTATATCGAGCCCAACAGCACCTGCCTTCTCATAAAAGCCAATGGAATCCGGTACTGCAGGGTTTGATACATCCAACACCCAGAAGCCCGTTCCATCAACTACATAAAGATTAGAACCTCTGAGATACAGAGTATGTGCCCTTCTCAGTGAGTAGGTGGAGATAAGTTCCATATCGTTTATGTTTACGATTCTCACGCCTTCATGGTCACCGATATAAGCATAATCTCCATCTACCAGGATATCATTCACACCCATTATCTGTCCCTGTTTCAAAGTGTACAAGGGAGTAAAAACCCTGGAAAGAAACACGGGATTTGATATATTAGATATATCAATCTTCCAAAGTCCATCTTCAAACGAACACCAAACATTATCACCAATAACAAAGACATCACTCATTCCTGTCCACATACAACTTCCGACATATTCAATAGTTCCTCTTTCCCTGTAATCTGTGGATTCCACGAAATTTTCTGCAGGTACTACCCATCCATCCGGAATACTCTTGTCTTCTGTTATTTTCTCTAACGGAATATCAAACGCAAAAAGGTAAGTAGTAAGTGAAAGAATCAATGCGAACATTCCTAACATCATAACTTTCTTTTTCATTTTTTCTCCTATGCCCCATAAGATGTTAAACAATCTCATAGAACATTTTTTATTTTTGGTTTCGGTTATCATAATTTTCCATCCGGGATAAATCTGGATGGAGACCTATCTATAACATTAAAATCTGAATTTCGGATACTTACAAGGTTAATTAACCTTGTAAAATTATCCTTTCCTATCTTAGACATTAATTTTAGTAAATGGTTCATTACTTTCTAGACCAAATCTGTAAGGATTGCATTTTCCAATACGCATTTCCAAAAATTAATTTTCTCTTTCTTGACAATCTGAAACACCTTTTCTTTTTATAAAAGTAATAGAAAAGGAGCGAACCATGTATTGGTTTAACTTCTTTCTATCACAATAGGTCTGTTAGCTTACTCGCCAAAGTTATATGCTAACAGGCCTTCTCCTATTTTACGACATTTTCTCTCTTACAGAGGCAGATTTTTCAAATTTAATCTTAAACTCTTCAAACGGCATTGCTTTTTCCCAGATACTTTCAAATACATACTTCAGTGCGATTGCAAAGCTGGGATGGATTATAATCATAGATGTTATATCGGGTTTTAAGGAGATGGGATCATTCAAGGCAAACATTGTAATTTTCTCATCAAAGATAGCCATTTTCATAGGCAATTCTTTTACTATTCGTGCCTCTTCACCTTCATCAATCGAAGATGATATTATTTTAATATAGTTTTCATCCGAATACATAATTTCATTATATTCATAGATACCTTTACCCTTTATTTTTTTTCTTAAAATATCAAGTTCATAATTTAAATTCTCAGCCAAGGAAAGAGCATAAGGTGGTTTATTGAAGACAAGAATTTCTTTCTTTGCATTTTTTTGAAATGCTAACCATCTTTCACTAATCTGTTTTTTATCCTTAAGAACTTCAATATAGTCTAATGGATTATCTTTTTCCTCCCTGTGTTTATAAATAGGTAATAGAATTTTTAATGCATTATTGGCTAAATTTTCTTTTACTGCCAAATCCTTTAGTAATTTATCAAAAACAGATACCGGATTTGTAGCTTCATACTTTTTATAACGTCCAATTTTTTTCTCAGTGCACATTCCTTTACTAATTAACTGATGCAATACTTCATAAACCTTAGTTCTTGGTATATCTACGAGCTTTTGGATCTCAGACGCAGTAAAGTCCTTTTTGTGAAAGAGGGTGGTATATACCTTTGCTTCTCGTAAGGATAAGCCAAAGTTAATTATAAGTTTTTCTACTTCTTTTAGGTCTTTCATTTTTTGTTACCCTTTTGGATGTAAAAAAATTTTAAAAAATTTCTTTGTCAAGAAAAAAAAGTTTTTATCAGCTTTTTTGATTTACATTAGCTTATTTCAGAATTATCATCTTCTTGATGCTCTCAAAATTATCGGCTTTCAACTTATAGAAATAAATACCTGAACCTACAATATCGCCATTAAGGTCTCTGCCATCCCATATAATTGAATGTTTTCCTGCTGGAAGTATTTCATCATCTACTAGTTTTTTCACTTTCTGTCCTTTGATGTTGAATACTTCAAGATTCACAAAGGAGGACATTTGTGCTATAGAAAAAGAGATCGTTGTTGTCGGGTTGAATGGATTAGGATAATTTCCTTGCAATTTAGTGACTACATGTATCACATCAGGTTCGGAGTCAACATATTCCACAGTTAATGTGACTGGTATGATAACTTCAGGTTCGGCTGGATCATTGCTGGATACCAAAATATCAGCGGTAAATTCACCTTCCTCCAGATTTGTAGCATCATAAGTAATAGATATATCCATGCTTCCACCAGCTGATATTATGCCTACGCCAGGGACAATTGGTAACCAGGGAACACTATCATAATACACAATCACATCATCAAAAAACCAGCCGGGATAATTATTATTAATCCCATCTGTAGTATCAAAATAAAAGCGGATCTGGATTTCATATCCTACGAAACTTGTAAGATCAAGAACTGATGTTATCCATCCCCCGCTAGTGCCAGAAGGAGCAGCGGTACCCAAAATACCTCGCATAGGAATCCAGGTAGCACCACCGTCTGTAGTTACATCTACCATACAGCAATCATATCCGGGTTCAGTATCATAATTTTCAAAGAACTGGAGCGTAATGATCGTGTCTATTATAGTTGTTAGATCAATAACCGGAGATATTATTGCGGTGCTGACCTGGCTGCCTGTATTATAAGTTCCCGTACCTTCCAGACCGCACCACCAGCTATGAGATGGGGAATTGAAGTTAGTCTCGGTTTGATGCCAGAGATCGTCACCTGAATATACTTCAATTGTCCATCCATTGATACCATTTTCCATGTCGTCAAAGAACAGAACAATTGAATCGCGTAATGTAGAAACCAGTTCCTGGTAAAGTGGTAAAGTCTGGGAATTATCTTTATTGATTGTGCGATTTGCCCCATTTTTTCTTTCCTTTGGAATTTGAGGATTTTGAATGTTTTGCCATAGAGTAGTTTCTGTAGGAATAAGCTCAAATTCTAAATCGCTTCCTCCGTTATTGTAGATAGTTAATATATCATTTATGATTTCACCGGGTGGAACTGCTGCATAAAGTTCCAATTGAGATAATTCAATCTCAGGTGGTGGAATACATTCGCCAATAAGACCCACAATATAACTTTGAGCTGGGTCGTTGCTCTCAATGAACAGATATCCATTAAAGAGACCTAAATTTCCACAATTGAAAGTCGCTTCTATCTCAGCAATTTCTCCCCAACCAAGCTCAAATGTTGTTGCTCCATTATAAGAAAACTCATCTCCGACAACGTAGATAGAACTGATGTTCAAATTTTCATAACCTAAATTTCGAATATTCGTTGTCATTGTTCCAGGATAATTTAAGTATTGATATCCAAAATCTATTTCAGTATCTGCCAACCAGATATGCGGATCAGGATCATTGGATAGGAATGAGAAGTAGCGGATCATAAGGTTTGCTTTTGTGTTTGAACTCAAGCCATCTGCCATGGCTCCGAAGATAGACGAAGTACAGATAACACGGTATGAACCTTCATTATAATACACCGAACGTCCAATATCATTCTGGCAAGTAAAATAAAGGAATCCTTCATCTGCACTGAGTACATCTACCATATAATCCGGATCCTCATCATATTGAAAGACAAAATCATCTCCGGATGTAAAAGTATTTTCCACACCTATTATGTTATGAATTCCATTTGCTGTTCCATTGCTGATGTAATTCGTTCCCAGATAACCGAAAAATGCAGTTGTGTGATGATTGTAACCTACATCTGATCCCTCGATATAAAGAGAACCTCCTGCATTTAAAAAATTGATAAGTGTTGTTTGTTGAATGGTACCCACGGTACCGGGTGTGGTGCCCCCTCAGCCCACGCAATAGATGCCCAGGGTCACAAAAACCACATCGTAACTTGATAAATCCCCTGGTAAATTTGAAACTGTTGAATAGCTCACACCATTTGTTGATAATGCTTGTTGAATACCATATTCGCAACCCACATAACCTGCACCCTCTGGATCAAGAAAATGTGAGTTATTATCATTATCCCAAATAAGTATTGATTGTGCATAAATAAAAACTGGAAAAATTAAGAAAATAACTATAAAAGTTATGTGTTTTCTAAAACATTTCATATTATACTCCAATTTTTTCAAAGGTTAAAGTGTTCTGTAAAATAAAATAAAATTTATAAATGGATAATAGAATCGTCAATACATTGTTGGTTATATTTTCTTTTACTGCCAAATCCTTTAATAATTTATCAAAAACCGATACAGGATTTGTAGCTTCATACTTTTTATAACGTCCAATTTTTTTCTCAGTGCACATTCCTTTACTAATTAACTGATGCAATACTTCATAAACCTTAGTTCTTGGTATATCTACGAGCTGTTGGATCTCAGACGCAGTAAAGCCCTTTTTGCGAAAAAGGGTGGTATATACCTTTGCCTCTCGTAAGGATAAGCCAAAGTTAATTATAAGTTTTTCTACTTCTTTTAGGTCTTTCATTTTTTGTTACCCTTTTTGAAGTAATAAATTCTTTTTAATAAATTTCTTTGTCAAGAAAAGTTTTATTTCTCTTCAATCTTTTAACTTTTTCTGAAAAATAAACGCAGGGATACCCTCAAAATTTCAGCAAAACTTTTCTAAAAAAACCAACCTATAAAGGGATAGCAGTATATTGCATATGGGAAATTACTTCATTCTATCTTTTCTAAAGATCCACAATAAAATCGGGGAGGAACGAAGAATCTAATAAATTTATATAACCTTCAACTTAAGACATGCTCTTCGATAAATCTCAAGTTACTTTTTATTGATTATTTGTAATTCTAAAATTGTTTCCCTCCTCCTTTTTCACTTTCTGTGTATTGCTATAATTTTTTTCTTGCCAAAAAAAAACCATCTTTCATCTTGCTCAATATTAAGATTCCAGATTAAAAGATCGGAGCATATTTATGAAAAATAAAATTCAAATTTTTATCGCAATCTTACTTGTTTTTAACACTGCACCCCTGCTCGCACAGAGTGATTATGAGGAGTGGCTCAAAAAGGAACAGCAAAAAATCGAGGACTATAAAACCGAGCAGGACAAGCTGTTCATGCAATTCCTTGAAGACGACTGGAAACAATTCCAGGTTTTCCAGGGATTGAAAGTCGATGATACGCCCAAGCCGACTGCTATCCCGAAAGCAGAGCCCCAACCACTGCAGCAGACTGAAAAAGAACGGGATGATACTATAAAGGAACTCGTTGTACCAAAAATCCATAAATCTAAGAAATCCCCGGGTGATCTGAAAGAGAAAGAGGAAACCTCTCAGTTCCAGACAAAAAAACAGATTAAAAAAACCGATGCGCTTTCGATAAATGTTGATTTCTATGAAGCACCCATATCATTGCCCGATGAGTCTTCTTTGAAAATTTCGTTGAAGTGGAAGCCAAATAATGAATCAATCGCAGAATACTGGAAAACGATCAGCAACGCAAAATTTGAAAGCACATTGCAGAAAGCCGAGTCTTACAAAAGATCCCTCGCCCTGAATGACTGGGGATACTGTATGCTCCTCTATAATATTGGAGAAGTCATCAGTAGTGGGGACGAAACCGAAGCGCGCCTGTTCACCTGGTTCATGCTGAATAAATCTGGATACGATGCCAAAGTCGGCTACTCAAACAAACAGGTCTATCTGCTTCTTCCAAGCAAAGATACAATTTTTGGGGCTCCGTACTTTACGATCGAGAAAAGGCGTTTCTACGTGGTTTCTCTCGACGGGAAAGAATTTCAGCTCGGTTCTATGTACACCTACGAAGGTGATTATCCTGATGCAAATAAGATCGTTTCGCTGAACCTGAACACGCTCCCTGTTTTATGGGGCAATGTGCCCAAGCAGGTAAAATTTTCATATAATGAAACAAATTATACGATCAATTATACATACAATAAAAACATCGTGAATTTCCTGAATAACTATCCTCACACTGCATATCCGATTTATTTTAATACTCCATTAATGAACGAATCTTATTCTTCTCTTGTCGAACAGTTTAAACCGATCTTGAGCGGGAAGACAAAATCTGAAGCCCTGAACATCCTGCTGCGTTTTGTCCAGACTGCATTCGAGTATAAAACCGACCAGCAACAATTTGGAAAAGAAAAATGTCTCTTTGCAGAAGAAACTCTTTACTATCCATATTGTGACTGCGAAGACCGATCAGTCATTTTTGCCTATCTTGTGAAAAAACTTATCGGACTTGAAGTTATCGGTTTGGATTATCCCGGACATATTGCTACTGCAGTAAAGATCGATAATGTGCCCGGCGATTATTTGACGGTGAATGGGGAAAAATATCTAATATGCGATCCCACCTACATTAATGCAAATATCGGGATGAGCATGCCTCGCTATAAGAATGTAAAACCGGAGTTTGTTCAGATCTCTCAGAAATAATATTCTGAAAATATTTCTATACGATATCCTTCGATCGGTTTATCAGAAACGGTAAGCTGATTTTTTTATACATTTGCACTAAATGATCGATATGATTATTAGTAGATTAATAATGTTAAGACTAAACATAAATCTCCTCTAAAAAGAGGAGTCCGGCTTCAGCCGGGAGGTGTGTTTTTATTCTTTGAGAAAGCCAAAGGTTTTGTAAAGTTGGTTATTTAATATTTTAGTAGCTCAATATTCCGACCTGTCTCGGCGTATCCACCAGCTGGCGGAGAAGACTGACTTGTCCCGGCGTAGTGAAACGAAGACGGATGTTGAGTCCCCGCAAGATTGGAATCTTGCGTTACATGAACCAATTATTTTGTATTGATCTTGATTATCTTATCATTACTGATAAGAATATCTTTCCCTTTCTTATTTTCGAGCAGCAACCAGTCCTCATTAACCGATTTGATCATTCCCGTTTCTGAGCTCGACATAGAATCTATTGAAAGAAAAAGAAATAATTTCAACTTTTTTTGTAGTGGCGTCACAAAACGGGCATTTTCATGATATATATGTGAAGAAAAATTTGTTGACGGTAAAATACAAAGCAAAAGGATAGTAATTAATCATGAATGAGAAGATCAGAATAAAGATGTTATGAAGAAAAGATTGTATCTAGTTATCTTGGTTATATTATTGCTTTTTCTTCCAAAACCAGCTTATACATCAAATAGATTAAAGATTGAACCTTCAATAATCGATTTCGGTTTTGTGCCACTTGATAGAAATATGATACAAGATGTAGTACTAACTAATCTGAGCGATCAAAAGATCTCAAATATTTCAATCAATATTCCTGATTCATTATCAGAATATTACCGGTGCGAAAAAGATCCCCCCTTCATTGAAGGCATGGATTCTACTACAGTATATCTTTCCTTTTATTGCTCTGAGATGTTTGTTACATGCGAAGGATCAATTTTCATAAAATATATAATTGGTGAAAAATCGTTCACAGATATAATAGAAGTACATGGAGAACCAGCCATGGAACGAGGTTGGAACTGGATTTCAATCCCAAAATTGAACAGAAGTAGCAATAAAGGATATGAAATTTCTGCCCTGTTAAAACCACTCGAGCCTTATGCACGAACAGTGTTGTGCGAAGGGGGAGTAATGGAATGCATCGAATACACTTGGTCACATATGGGATTGTATTATTATGACGATACATCATTTATAAAATTGAGGATGCTTGGAGGTAATGAAGAAGTGTATCCTTTTGAACTAAAAGAAGATTCGTTGTCATTCCTTCCGGCAAACACGTCTTTTGATCTCAATAAAGGATATAACTGGATAGGCTACTGGCTACCCGGCTCACAGGATTTGCAAACAGCTTTTGGCATACACTGGGATGAAGTACATGCAATAAAGGCAGAGAGGTGGTTCTATATTAATCAAAGATTTTATACTGAGGACTATAGTATCATTCTGGATCTTCCGGCAAACCAGAATCATAAGCTCCATTATGGAAGAGGATATGTTGTGATAATGAAAGAACAGGTTAAGGGATTTAAGTGGAATGTTTCTGCAAATAACAGAATCCTTGAACAGCAATATAAGAATCCATCATTTATTACTTTTAAAGAAAAATCTAATTACGAAGTGGTCGATGTTATTGGAATCCCGGAAAGTGCTGAAGAAGTTGGTGCATTTGATAACGATGATATTTGCATCGGTGCTGGTTTAGTAAATGAACACCATACAGCACAAATACTGATCTATCCTCGATCGACAAGGAATGATTCCGGAGAGATCTCAATAAAATTAAAGTGCAGAGGTATAACTGATCCACAACCATCAGCATACCTTCTTTTTAATAATACGACCAAGAAGTTTGTTGACAAAAAATTGTATGTGAATACACAGGTTTACAATATAATAAAGATGTGCAATGAACAATAATTCCTTTAATATATCCGGAGGTATAGTTATGAAATCAGTTGTTCTTTTTGTTGTACTATTCCTGTTCGGGCAAACTCTTTTTGCAACAACACACACCGTCTCTCTGGACGGAACTGGAGATTTTACCGAGATACAGGAAGGGATAAATGCTTCAATAGATGGTGATACTGTTTTAGTGTATCCGGGAACATATTATGAAAATATAAACTACAATGGGAAGAATATTACTGTAGCGAGTCTATACATTACCACACAGATCGATTCTTTTATCAGAACGACAATAATTGACGGGAACCATAACGGAAGTGTGGTGAAAGCAATAAATGGAGAAGATGAGACAGCAATGTTATGTGGGTTTACCATACAAAATGGAACAGGAACAATAAATGCATTTGATTATTTGGTAGGTGGGGGTATATATGTTTATAATAGTGATATCTTGATTACGAATTGTGAAATAAGTAATAATTTGGCAGGTCGGGGCGGGGGTGTGTATGTTAGTACTACATATAATGGATATTGCTGTCCCACATTAAAAGGATGCAAGATTGAATCAAATCATGCATTTTTATATGGAGGAGGTCTTCTTATTTCATATTATGCATCTGTAAATTTCAATCAAAATGAACTATGTAACATTTATTTTAATACTGCCGGAAGAGGATCTGATATAACACGGTGTGGTCTTGATTCGGATCCTGTACATGTTTATGTAGATACATTCACAGTATTAGAACCGGATGCATTCTTCTTTTCTGATTTTGTGGGCTCAACGATAGAATGTCAACATGCAAAGGTTATTCCTCATAATCAAGATCTTTATGTATCTCCGGCTGGTGATAATAATAATTCAGGTTTAAGTGACGATGAGCCACTCAAGAATATATATATGGCTCTCATAAAAATCGCTTCGGATAGTCTCCATCCTAACACAATACATATAGACGAGGGAACCTATTCTCCATCTGTGACAGGTGAGAAATATCCTCTAAACCTAAGAAGCCATATAATCTTTGAGGGAGCAGGGAAAGAAGAAACAATTTTAGATTCCGAGGAGTTATCATGTTTATTTTACGATTATGATTACCAGAGAAATTATACAATACGTGATATGAGAGTAATTAATGGAAAAAAAATATCTGGAGGAGCGATCAATTTCTTTCAACCACGAGGAGCAGTCATAGAAAATGTTAGATTTGAAAATAATATAAGTCCTGAGGGTTGGGGTAGGTCGGCAATTGCATCATCTTACCTTAGTGCTTTCATTCTTGATTCTACCAGCGTTTTAATAAAGGATGTTGAAGTAATTAACAATATCGGAGGTAAAGCAATTGGCTTGGGTCCATTTGAATATTGCAGAATTGAGAATACGGTAATAAAAGGAAACCTACCGAACTATTCAGCAGATGATTGGCAGGCGTGTGGATTAATAATCGGAGGGCATTCACATTATGAGGACAGATGGTTTGCTGAGGTTGTTAATACGGAAATAACCGAGAATGTTAACGCATCAACTGATTGGCCAAATTCTGCTTCAGCTTTGTATGTAATCAATAGACAGAATGCAGTCTTTTTAAATTGTACAATTGGCAATAATACAGCACCAAATAGTGGTCAAGGGGTGAGCATCAGTAATGGTTCAAATGTCAGTTTTATTAACTGCATCCTTTACGATAATGAGCCCAAAGAGATGTTTGTGGACGGAAGAACGCGTCCAAATACATTAACTATTCAAAACACTTTATTGGAAGGTGGGCAATGGGATATAACTGTGCTGGGGACAAATACCCTTAACTGGCTGGACGGAAACCTCGATACAAATCCTTTATGGGAAGGTATTGGAGAGTATCCTTATTATCTTTCCTCAAATTCTCCATGTATCGATGCAGGAACCCTGGATTTACCGGATAGCATCGAGATGCCATTATACGACCTTGCGGGTAACCCACGCATTTACGGGAATATGATAGACATGGGCGCTTACGAATGGCAGGGATACGGAATAGATGATGAACCGCATTTACCCGATGAGATAATTACATTTATGAATAGCCCTAATCCATTCAAGGAACATACAAAGATTGTTTGCAGTATAAGAGATGTTTTAGAATTTTCAAAAATAAAAATAAGTATATATAATTCAAAGGGACAATTGATCAGAACTTTTACAGATAATGATTATGATCTTTCACCTTACACAGAAATTTATTGGGATGGAGCAGACGAGAAGGGAAAACAGGTCGCACCCGGTGCGTATTTCTACAAGCTTGTGTATGATGGGAAAGCGGTTGTGAGGAAGATGGTTCGGCTTCGCTGACGCTCCGCAATGTAAAATGTAAAATGCAAAATGAAAAGTGATCAGGCTTTTTAGGAAAACACCAATGCAATTCAAGTGAAATTAAGGAAAATGGGGCTGTCCCATAACCTCAATAATATTTACAATAAATATGGTATTAGTTATCTTTAGCACATGATAAAATTTAGAGCTTACAGTCAGGATCAGGGATTGGCGTTGCCACCCTATTTGGATGAGTTAATAGAAAAGCATC
>JAUWMT010000017.1 GCA_030613025.1 Candidatus Cloacimonadota bacterium | reverse complement strand
CTTTTCTATTAACTCATCCAAATAGGGTGGCAACGCCAATCCCTGATCCTGACTGTAAGCTCTAAATTTTATCATGTGCTAAAGATAACTAATACCATATTTATTGTAAATATTATTGAGGTTATGGGACAGCCCCTTAATTAGAAGCTAGTGTCATGTCAAGCTTCGATTGGAAATGGTAATTGAATTTTGACATTCCTTATATTGCCTTCTCCTCAGATAGGAGAAGGTTAGGATGAGGTTTCAAACTTTGTTAAAATTCAATTTACGTCATTTAACTATTGACTTATCAGTAGTGAATATCAACCGATTCATTTATCCCGTGAAATCCATATTCATTTAACTGGGATCGGTTTACAATTTCCAAGTATTCGAAATTTTTTTTTACATATTTCTAATCAAAAACCTTTTAAAGTAACCTCAAGATATAGGTACTTATAAAAATATCTGGATCATATTTCAATCTTTAGTTGACAAAAATTTTTTAAAAAATTAATAAATTGTTCATGAAATATTATCAGGAGGATACAATGTTAAAAAAGAGTGTTTTACTTATCGCAGTTCTTTTACTCATCATTTCGTGTGGAGGTCCCACAAAGCAGGTATCACGCGTAGGTGTGGATACAACGATCGATCTGAGCGGTCGCTGGAATGATGCAGACGCGCGTATGGTCTCCGAAAAGATCGTTGATGACGTGCTTGATGCGAACTGGCTTTTCAACTGGATGGGTGACAATGAGGAAAAACCTATTGTCATAGTCGGCACTATCGGCAATAAGACAAGCGAGCATATCAACACAGAAACCTTTGCCACAGATATTGAAAGAGAACTTGTCAATTCCGGTAAAGTGCGTTTTGTAGCTGCTAAAAAACAGCGTGACGAGATCCGGGACGAGCGTCTTGATCAGCAAAGCCAGGCATCCGAAGAAACCTCAAAGAGATTAGCTCAGGAGCTTGGTGCAGACTTTATGCTTCAAGGTACTCTATCTTCTATCGAAGACGCAGTTGACGGAAAAAAAGTGGTGTATTACCAGGCAGATATGAACCTTGTAAATCTGGAAACAAATGAGATCGTATGGATGGGCTCAAAGAAGATCAAAAAATTCGTAGCACAATCCAAACTAAAATGGTGACAATAATGAAAAATATATTACTCTCGATTTTTATTACATCACTTCTTATCGCTGCCTTCATCGGGTGTTCAAGCATGCGCACATCAAAAGGTCAATACGTTGGAGTGATGGAGAAGCTCCGGCAACAGGATTATGATGCCTGCGTGGTTCAGATCGAGGAATCAAAGGACAAATTCTATAAAGAAAAGGAAAAAGTATTATTCTATCTCGATATGGGAATGCTCTACCACTATTGCGGAGATTACGAGCTAAGCAATGAATTTCTTACAGAAGCAGAATATGCTATTGAAGACCTTTATACAAAGAGTGTCGGAAAAGCTGCTGCATCTCTCTTGCTTAATGATAATGCACTGGATTATTTTGGCGAAGATTATGAAGATCTCTATCTGAATATTTTCAAGGCGCTGAACTACATACATCTAAACAAACCTGAAGATGCCTTTGTTGAGATCAGAAGGGTGAACAACAAGCTTAATGTTCTTGAAGATAAGTACGAGGAAATCGCAAAACAATATAACGAATCCGAGGACAAGAAAAAGGAATTCAAAATTGGTGATAATAAATTTCACAACTCGGCACTTGCTCGATATCTAAGTATGCTCATATACCAAGCTGATGGCAAATATGATGATGCCAGAATTGACCTTGCTGAGATCGAAGAAGCTTTTAAGCTTCAACCCATTGTCTATGATTTCACACAGCCGGAACTCGATAAATATCTCGCAGATACAGATAAAGCTCAACTTTATTTTCTTACATTCATTGGCAATTCACCGGAAAAAAAGACAAATACTTTATGGATTCATACTGAAAAAGACAAACTGATCATAGCCACTGCATCGGAATTGCCTGAAGGTGGTTATCAAAAACTGGAATCTTTTGATTTAATAGAATGGGAAGGTATCGGACCTGGCTTTCATTTCAAATTTCCTCTTCCCTATATGGAAAAGTTAGGTACAGATATTTGCAGGATCGAGGTTATGATAGATGATAAACCTGCGTATGAAATGTACCCGCTGGAAAGTCTTGAGAATGCAGCTTTTGTGACCTATAAGATCAAAGAGCCCCTGATCTATTTGAAAACAATAACCCGAACAATTGTAAAAGGATTACTCGCAGAACAGGGAAAACAAGAATTGGCCAATCAGGTTGGTGGCGGTCTTTTGGGATCAATTGCCATGTTTGCAACAGATGCCGCAGTCGATGCTACTGAAAATGCTGATCTTCGAATTTCCCGCTTCTTCCCCGCAATGGCTTATATTGGCAATGTTGCAGTCGAACCCGGCATTCATAGTATAAGGATTAATTATTTTGATCAGAACAATTCGCTCTTGTTTTCAGATTTCACCGAGCAGAAAGAAATCAGCAAAAATCAACTTAACATAATTGAATCACATTATTTAGATTAGGAATTAACATGAGAAAATTTATTTTATTATTCATAATGATCTTTATGTCCTGTGCACCGTCGATGGTCACAGCAAAAAAGAACAAAGCACCAAAATGGATCATGAACCCTCAATCAGAATATAAAGACGCCTACTACCTTTCTGCAGTCGGTTCCGGAGACACAAAAAAATCGGCAGAAAAAGATGCCTACTCCAATCTCTCAAAGATATTTCAGGCAGAAATCAAATCCGACGAAACACTTACTCAGAAATTTGAAGAAACCACTGTAGGAGACAAAACTTCACTTACTGCCGAAGAAAAAATGAGGAATCTTACTCAGATACAGAGTGAACAAACTTTGAAAAATGTGAAGATCGGTGATTCCTATTTTGATCCGAACAGCGGTGAATACTATGTCATTGCCTATCTCAACAGAAGTGAAACCGAGGATATTTATCATAATGAGATCATTCAAAACACACAGAAGATCGAGCAATTTTATTCCCAATACGAACGCAGCTATTCCAAACTCGACAAATTGAAATATCTCAGCGAAGCAATCGAACTTGCAGAACAAAATGAAATTTTGAATGCACAGCTTCGAATTATTTCTCCGTCAAATGCCGGCGTCCAACTCAAACAACCGCTCGAGAAGCTTGCAGCAGAAAGAAACACTTTTGCAAAAACTATCCATGTGGTGGTGATAGGTTCAGGGGACTATAAAGATTATCTTGAAGACTATCTTAAAGAGGTGTTCAACAACTTTGGTTTTACTGTGTATGCCACAGCATCAGATGCGGATTATATTGATTTCAGGATCGAGAGCTCGCTGGCAATTTCGCAGATCGATCTTGAAAGGGATGAAGAATTCGTTCGCTGGGAACTCACTATTACAATTATTGATAAGATCAGCAACGCAGAGGCAGTGCTCTATACAAAGAGTGATCGTGAAGGACATCTTAATCTGACTGAAGCACAAAACCGTGCCCTCCGATCAGTAAAGAAAACCATTCAGAAGGATTTCTTCAAGTTCTTTGCTGATAAGTATTTATCTTAACTGAATTCTTAACAAAAAATAAGGCGAGATCATTACGATTTCGCCTTTTTATTTACTATAGTAAAATTTAACTAATTATAAGCAACGCCCACTTCGTCAAAGATGATATCAATAAAAGTCTTAGAATCATCCGGCATCATGTAGTAGAGAGGAAATCCGAGTAAGTAAACCGGTTTCTCTGCTGTTTCATGGGTGTACTTCGTTCCGACAGGTGCATCTACAAACTGCTGATGAATACTCATAGTGTCTATCACACTTGTGAATATTGTTTCCGCATTTTCAACATTGAGGAATGTGACATTACTAATTTTACCTAAAGGAATAGTATAAGGAAAGTATTGTGGGAAATATACAGTATCTGGGAAAATGGGATTAATGTCCGCCCAACAAATTAATTTCATTTTAACATCAAATTGATCAAATTCAATGAAATCCCCTAAACCTGTAGCTCCTACAAACATTGAGTTTGTAATATTTGGGTTACCCCAGAGCCAGTTATTAGTATCCAGTTCTTGAGTCAGAGCTGAAAGTGTATCTGCAAGTCCTCCATATAACTGAAGGAAATCTCTGGTCGTTGGAACAACAGGATCGGAAATTTTAGCAGTTCCTGTAAAGAATAGGGAACCACCGGATATCATATAATAACGCATAAGATCATAATGTTGAACCAGATGAACTTTTGTTACATCACTATAGAAGCTCTTAGGATCATTGGCATACCAGATAATCATCTTGTATTGCTGAATATCAGAAGGAGCAAAACTCGGAGCCATATCATCATTTCTTAGCTCTTTGTTCAAGGCATAGATCGATGTCAAACTTGCGTCGCGTAAATCATACCACTCCTTGGTTTCTGTGCAATGTTCAGTTAGATTTTGATAAAATTGATTAACAGAATCTTCAACTGCGAAGATTATCTGGTTTTGAGTATCATCAACGATCAATACACCTTCTTTTTCATCAGCTAAAATTGGCGCACATAAATTGAAGGTGAGTTCTGCAGGAGTTGGGTCAACTGCTCCCTGGAAGTCAACGGAACGAACTCTGAAAATATGCTCTCCAGTTTGCAAGTCAAATAGTTTGCAATTTTGCTCTTCATAGATCGGCAAACGCATCCATTCTTCACCAGTATCAGTATCTGTGATAACTGTACCAACTGGAGGTAATCCATTAGTACCTCCATTTAGTTGAATGTCCATATATTCCACATCACAAAAATACTGGACGTAATCATCAAGGTTCGCATCGTAGAAATATGTATGATTTGCTGCGATTCTTCCACGCTCAGTGCTGTATTCAAATTCCCCAAGATATTCCCATTTCATGAAGATTTCTACATTATCAGACCAAATTGCTGTCAAGGTAGTATCTTTCGACATATAGAATTGGTTAGCAAAATGATTTTCACCTTCAATAACACGTTTGGGAACATCTTCATTTTCACATAAATAATTCAACCAAGTATAATCACTGATGACAAAAATGTGCGGTAGGATGTTCAGCGAGCTATTCTTTAAGAAATCAGGAAGATAATCTGCCCACTGTGCCATAAATGGTGCAGTATCGGGATGGAAGTATCCTCGAACAAAGAAAATCATACGGGCATATTCAGGATCAACGATACCTGCTTTGTCCACTGCTTTCACTTGAATTTCTGTTACTTCATAGGTTCCGTCAGCGAATTTTTCATTTATTTTCAGGGTTGGTTTTCCAAAGGGATTCCCGTCGTGATACTCTGCCATGAGAAGCATTTCGTCTCTTTTAGGATAACCCTCTGTGGAGTACCATTCTGTACTGTCCAGCACTGCGCCCAACGGAGCAACTCTCAAAGTATCAGTTCCTGTAGTTCGGTAGTATTTAAAGCGATATGTAAAATACGCCGCTTCAGAACCGTGACCGAATGGATCATTATCTTCAAGAACTTTTAATTTGAAAAGTATTGCAGAACCAACTCTTAATGAATCAATACTACCTTGCGAGGTTTGGACACTTGTTCCCGGAATATCGGACCAACTACAGAAATAACGTGCAGCTAGTTCTGATTCTTCTCCGTAGTTATCCTTACATTTCACTTCAAACTTGCCGAAATTTCTCTTATAATCGGAAGTATCTGTTGCAGTGAAATATACTGCGGTTTTGGGGAATCGTTGTTTCAATGGAGTCCAAATACCATATTCACCATTGGGTTGCAGGTGTAAAATCCATCCATCTTCATTCACACGAACGCCATAGGATTTGTCATAATGCCAGTTTTCACTTAAGCTGTCCCAAGTTCCAATTCGGTATGCAAAGGATTTCACTACACCATCAACATCCCAAGCTCTCCAATATATTTCTTGAAAAAAAAGTGAATCGTAAACATCGGGATTAATGAGATTCCCAATCATATGGGACATAGCAGAGTCAGTCAAGACAGTGTCAGGCCGAGCAATTCCGCTATAATCCGAGATTTCAATATACGGAGCAACATTAAGATTTAACGAGCCCTTTCTACCGCAGCTTAGAACCGCTAAAACTGCAACTAGCAATAAAACTACTAAAATTAATAGATACCTATTCTTTAACATCTATAAACCTCCCGTCTATGAACAAAAAATCTTTAGTGAATATTTATAAGTCAATAAAAAAATTCATTTTTGAAATATTTTTCACTTTCGCGCCCTTTAACCTCAACTCCGGCTCGCTTCAACTACATTCTTCAGCAGTGAAGCTGTAGTGATCGCACCTATGCCTCCAGGTACAGGAGTGACCGCTTGAACCATTGAAAACACGTCCTGATAAAATACATCACCAACGAAAATGTTCGTTTTTGCATCAGTATCATAGATCTCATTAATACCGATATCAATAACGACTGATTTACTCGAAATATATGTATGATCAACAAATTTTGGTTTTCCAATTGCGACAATAAGAATATCCGCTTCTTTCGAAATTTCATGAATATTTTTTGATCGTGAGTGACACAAAGTCACTGTGGCATTTGCGCCGGCTTTCTTTTGAACAAGAAGATTAAACAGGGGAAGTCCCACAATTGTACTTCTACCAATGATAACGACACGTGCTCCCTCAGTAGGAATTTGATAATAATGGAGCAACTCCATAACAGCAGATGGGGTACAAGGCACAAAACATTTCTGACCTAAGATCAGTTTGCCGGCATTTACGGGATTAAGACCATCGATATCCTTGTGTGGATCGATTTGAAGGATGACCTCGTTTTGGTCATATTGCTCCGGTAAGGGCAGTTGCAGCATGATGCCATGAATCTTAGGATTCTTATTCGCTTTCCGGATCCCATCAATGAGTTCTTCTTGAGGTGCAGTGTTTTCGTAGAATGCCACATCAACGAACACTCCTATTTTCTTTGCCCGTTTCTGAATACTCTGAACATAATATTCTGATGCAGGATCGCTTCCTACCTTGAAGACACAGAGTTTTGGAATTATTCCTTTATCATATAGGATAGCTACTTTTCCCTTAAGTTCCTGATAAATAGCTTTTGCGACTGGTTTTCCGCTTAAAATTTTTTCCATAAATCTTCACTATTCAATTAAATAGCTTCTCCTGATTCGCTGAATATCCAGAGCTGATCCTTTTTCGTCAACCGAAATTAGCACTCCATTGAGCATCAAATTTTCCTTTGCCGGGTTGAATCGGTTTGGAATCTGAGTGAGAAATCTTTCAATCCCGTCTTTTGTTCGAAGTCCTATTATAGAATCATGAGGTCCCGTCATACCGGCATCTGTAATATATGCAGTGCCCTGTGGAAGTATCCTCTCATCGGCAGTTTGTACATGAGTGTGAGATCCTATCAATGCTGAAATTCTACCATCAAGATACCACGCCATTGCCTGCTTTTCGGCAGTAGCTTCAGCATGAAAATCAACCAAAACGATCGGTCGTTCAGACATAAGCTTTTCCAGGTAAGCATCCATTATTCGGAAGGGACAGTCAACAGTCACAGTAAAAACCCTGCCCATCAAGCAGAGCACTACAACTTTTTTTCCGTGAATTTCGATTTCATAAATATCGTTACCTGGCACTTCAGGCGGATAATTTATGGGCTTCAATATGCGTTCTTCTTTTGCGAGATGTGCAACTATTTCTTTCTTATCCCACAGATGATTACCGGATGTGAGTACGTCAATGCCAAGCTCGAACATGTCGTTCGCCGTATCAGGTGTCATTCCAAGTCCGCCGGCAAGATTTTCACCATTTGCAATAACCAGATCAAGTGCAAATTCTTCTTTTAAACCAGGAAGCAATTCCTTGACCGTTCTCCTGCCGGGTTTGCCAAAAATATCACCAATATAAAGTATTCGGATCATTATTTTGCCAGCACTGTTTTGCGCACCTCTCGAATAACAGTTACTTTTATCTGTCCGGGATACTGCATTTCATTCTCGATCTTTTTCGCCACGTCTGAAGCAAGTAATTCTGACTGTGCATCATCAATAGTATTATGCTCCACCATAATACGGATTTCCCTGCCTGCCTGGATTGCGAAACACTTATGAACACCTTCAAAGGAATAGGCAATTTCTTCCAATTTTTCCAATCGCTTGAGATACGATTCGAGGGTTTCCCTTCTTGCACCGGGACGTGCACCTGAGATTGCATCTGCAACTTGAACGAGTATTGCATAAACCGATTCGGGTTCTACTTCTTCGTGATGTGCCTCAATCGCATTAACAATGACAGGTGGCATTCCATTTCTTCTCGCAATGTCAGCTCCGATAGCAGCATGAGAGCCATCGATTTCATGGTCAACTGCTTTTCCAATATCATGCAGAAGTCCCATCTTTCGTGCGAATGGCTGATCCAATCCTAATTCAGCTGCAAGCATACCGCAAATCCATGCGCTTTCTATACTGTGTTTGAGTATGTTCTGACCATAGCTTGTACGGTATTTGAGACGCCCTATAATATTTCTCAGGTTGTCTGGAAGATCATGAATCGAAAGATCAAGGAGTGTTTTCTTACCAGTCTCCTCAATGATCTTATTCACTTCTTTTTCTGTTTTTGCGAGCACATCTTCGATTCTGCCAGGATGAATTCTTCCATCCGAAATAAGCTTTTCAAGAGAGCGTTTTGCTATCTCTCTTCTAACCGGATCAAAGCTGGAGACAATAACAGCTTCCGGAGTATCATCAACAATTATCTCTACCCCTGAACTATTTTCAAAAGTGCGAATATTACGACCTTCTCGCCCAATAATCCTGCCCTTCATTTCTTCGGATGGCAGGTCAACTACAGAGACTGTTGACTCTGTCACATAATCAACAGCGGTTCTTTGTATTGCATTTGCAATGATCTTTAATGACTCCTCTTCAGCTTCAGATATTGCTTTATCCACTATTGATTTTCTGAGCTTTGCTGCATCGATACGAGCTTCATTTTCATATTTCTTAAGAAGCATTTCAATTGCCTGATCCTTACTAAGGTTAGCAATCTCCATTAATTTTCTTGTTTCTTTTTCGAGCATATCTTTCAATTTGGCTTCATCATCATCCAGTTTTACCTGTTTATTTTGAAGATGTCGCTCGCGGTCGGAAATGGATTGTTCTCTTCTGTCTAACTTGCTAAGCCGCTCATCGATATTGCTTATTCTCTGATTGTAGTTACCCTCAATTTTTCGGAGTTCCTTTTTCCTCCCCTCTATCTCTTTTTCTAAATTAGCTTTTCTTTTATACCAATCCTCTTTTGCTTCAATTTCAGCTTCTTTTTTGATTACTTTTGCTTCAAGCTTCGCTTCATCTTTGATCTTTTTTGATTCGACATGAGCTTGTTTGATCTTTTTGGTTGTGAGCAATCTGAATGACAACCAGCCGACGAACACCCCTACCACTACGCCAACTATTGGTAACAATATACCGTTCATCTTTATTCCTTTCCATAATGAAACCTGCCCTTGCCGTGTAACAACTGGTTTGAACTATTATTTCAAAAAGATGGGAATTCTATATGTACTTTACGAGTCCTACTGCGATGTAGGCATTCATGCCATACACAATTGAACACCCTATAGTTCCTGTTTAGCACAAAACAAGATTGCCATCACGAACAGGGCAGGCCTACTGGAAAGAACAATAACTTATATCAACAAGTATAGAACAAAATCACTCTTCGTCCAAAGAATTCAATAATTTTGAAATCCTTTGCACAAAACTTTCTAATTTCTCTTGTTCCTTCTGTTTTCTGAACATTTCTTCGACTATGTTGAGACCACACAAAATTGCGAGGTCATATCTCTTGCGGGGATTATACTCCTCCGAGAGCTCAACAAGCTTTTTATCTAAAAAATGAGCATATTTTCGGATCTCATCAGGATCTACATCACCTGCGATTGAATAGGTATCACCCAAAATGTCGACAGAAATATTATTCATATATTTAAAACTTAATCATTGCTTCCAGCAGGCTGTGTTTCCGATTCTCCAATAATACTTTCAATTTCCTGGAGCATCGAACCCACTCTCGAATCGATTTCGTTCGCCTGTTCTGTAAATGTTCTTATTCGCTCTTCTTTTTGAGCTAATGTGTTCTGCAAATCTTGGTTCTGCTCTTTGTAGCGCTCCACAGCGTTCTGGAGTTCGCTTAATGTTTCCTGCGAATTCTCCGTATTGTAGAACAGATCTTTATATTTATTATTGAGATTTTCATTTTCTTTCAAAATCTGAATGTATTTATCTTGTAAAATTTTATATCTCGAAATTAGATTCCTAATTTTCTCTTCAATCAGATCAAGCACATGCGTATCCATCACTCCTGCCTCAATTCTATTTGATGTACAAGTGATAATTTCTTTACAATTTTGTCAAATAATTTATCCACATATTTATCTGTCAGGGTTAAAGTCTCGGATTGGAAAGTAATATTGAACGCCAGACTTCTGCACCCCTGCTTTATCTGTTTGCCTGTATATACATCGAACAACCGAACGTCTTTTATTATGTTTGGGGCGACAGATTTTATTGTTTGCGCACTCGTTCCGATTACGATATCAGAAGGAGCAATAACTGCAATATCTCTAAGCACTGGAGGATATTTTACGATCTCCTTGAAACGAATGGCTTTTTCATTATATAATGGAATAATTCTTGAAAGATCAATATCAAAAAGCATAACAGACGCTTCAATTTCAAAAGATTGTAAAACATCATCCTTTATAATACCACAGGATCCAATCGTTTTTCCATCTAAAAAGATATCTGCTGCCGAATCATTAGTATAATATGGTTGATTTGATACTTTGTAAGTGACATTTTTTGTGCAGTGTATTTTTGATAAAACTGATTCTACTACGCCCTTTACATCATAAAAGGATGTTACTCTTTGCTTCTCTTTCCAATAGAATGGATCAAATTCACCAACGATAACACCAGTTAAGTAAGTGGGTTCCGTATAAGTATCTTCTCTCTCTTTAAGATAAATCCGGTTGAGTTCAAACAGCTTAAAATTCTCAAATTTATAAGAGAGGTTCAGAGCTGCATTTTTAAGAAGATCAGGAATGAGCGTCGACCTCATTATTGAGAACTGCTCACCTATTGGATTGGCAAGTTCTACGATATTTCGACGAAAATCATTCTCTGGAATTTTCAGCGCATTAAGATCTTCAGTACTTGCGAAGCTCATATTATTCACTTCATAGAAACCAAGAGAGATAAGATGATTTTTCGCGAGCCGTACAACTGTTCTTTTCTGTTTGTTGTCTATCCTGTTGATCCAAAAATGGGATTCTACATTATTATATCCATAGCATCGGGCGAGTTCTTCAATAATATCTATCTCGCGCTCTATGTCGGGACGGAAGGTTGGAATCGTTACTTCAAAGGAATCATCAGACGCCTTTTTTGTGCCAAATTCAAATTTATTAAGATAATTTTCAACTTCATCGGCTGTCATTTTTACATTAAGGATACCATTTGTGCGTGATACACGAAGCGGTAAAATCTTTGGCTCGATCTTATGAGGATAGCAATCTACAACTCCGCTTGATATTTCTCCCCCGCCTGTAAGCTGCATAAGCTGGGCAGCCCTGTCGATAACTTCGGTCAAACTGTTGGGATCCATGCCTCTTTCAAAACGATAAGATGAATCTGTCTGCAATCCGTATTCAAGTGCGGATGCACGAATATTTTTCGGGTCAAAATAAGCACACTCGATAACAACATCTCTCGTGTTATCACTTATTGAACTATCAAGTCCACCCATAATACCTGCAAGTGCAAGTGGATGCTCTGCATCAGCAATGAGCAGGTTTTCGGAATGAAGTTTTAGCTCGGTATCGTCCAAAAGCATCATTTTTTCTTTATCTTTTGCGATTCGGACAACGATAGTCTTATCTTTGATTTTAGTATAATCAAATGCATGCAGTGGTTGCCCATATTCGAGAAGTACATAATTTGTGACATCTACGATATTATTGATCGGACGAAGACCCGATGCGATCAGTTTTTTCTGCATCCACGCTGGAGAGGGCTGAACTGTAATTCCCTTTACCATTCGCGCACAATAACGAGGACATTTCTCTGAATCTTCTATAATAACTGAAATCTCATCCTCGGTTTTTACTTCGGATTCTTCAAATGCAATTTCGGGATGCTCATATTCGGCGTTGAGCATTACCGCTACTTCACGTGCCACACCGATCATGCCAAGAAGGTCGGGTCTGTTTGGCGTTACCTCAACTTCAATAATACTATCATTCATTCCCATTGCATCAGCAAAAGGAGTCCCCGGCTCGATGTCCTGCTTTATGATCATAATACCGGAATGTTCATCAGAAACACCCAATTCTTTCTCCGAACATATCATACCAAAGGATTCTACTCCGCGAAGTTTTGCTTTCTTTATTTCGAAGTCACCAAGCTTTGCTCCGATCTTTGCTACGGGAACGAGGATATCTTTCACTACATTGGAAGCGCCGCAGATAATGCTAAGTGGTTCACTCTTGCCGACATCAACCTGGCATAAAGTCAGTTTGTCTGCATTTGGATGTTTTTCTACAGAAATAACTTTACCGACAACTATATTATCAAGTTCTTTTCCGGGCTGAACAACCTCTTCAACTTCAAGACCGAACATGGTGAGCTTCTCACAAAATTCATCAATATCTAAGTGTGTCGGAACTAACTCATTCAGCCAATTATAACTTATTTTCATGATACTCTCTTAACGTAAAAAATGTACTTATTGAAATTGCTTCAATATCCTCAGGTCGTTTGTTACTAATTTCCTGATATCTGAGATACCGTATCGAAGCATAGCTATACGCTCAATTCCTAAACCAAATGCATATCCGGTATATTTTTCAGGATCATAGCCCACTTCCTCGAGAACTGCAGGATCTACCATACCGGCACCGCCCATCTCGAGCCACCCGGATTTTTTACAGAGTTTGCAACCGGCTCCTTTACAGTTAATACAAAGAATGTCGATTTCTGCACTGGGTTCTGTGAAAGGAAAGAAGTGAGGACGAAATCTGGAGCGTGTATCCGAGGTGAAAATTCTCTTAACAAATGAATCGAGCGCTCCTTTTAGATCCGACATTGTGATGCCCTCATCTACCATAAGTGCTTCAACCTGGTGGAACACCGGCAAATGCGAAGGATCCATTTTATCAACGCGGTAACATCGACCGGTGGAAATGATCTTTATAGGAGGTTTGAATTTCTCCATTACACGAATTTGCATAGGTGATGTTTGTGTGCGTAGAAGTTTACCACCCTTTAAATAAAACGTATCCTGAGGATTTCTCGCCGGATGCCCGCTCGGTGTGTTCAGGGCATCGAAATTGTAATATTCGCTTTCAATTTCCGGACCTTCAGCAACTTCAAATCCGAGATTGATAAAGATATCTTCGATCTCTTCCCAGATCTGACACAAAGGATGTTTTGCACCAATCGGAAGCGGTCTTCCGGGCATTGTGACATCTAAGCCCCGTGCTCTGGAAGTATCTGTTTTTTCATGAAGATCGAGCTTTTTCTGTTCAATTAGTTGAGCTATTTCTTTCTTTGTCTTATTGAGAAGTGCACCCATCTGCGGACGCTCTTCTTTGGAAACCGTCCCGATCTTACTCAGGAGGTCTGAAAGAGAACTTTTCTTACCAAGATATTTAATTCGAAGCTCTTCCAGATCTTTATCTGATACGCATGAAGGAATACTTCTTCTCGCTTCTTCTAAAATCTCTTGTATTTGTTCTTTCACGATAGCTTATTTTCCCAATTTCTTTTTCACATTCTTAACAATTTTTTCAAAAGCTTCGGGATTGTTTATCGCAAGTTCTGATAACATTTTTCTATTGATCTCTATTTTCAATACTTTGAGACCGTTCATAAACTGGCTGTAGCTCAATCCATGCTCATGCACAGCGGCATTAATGCGGATGATCCACAATCTTCTAAATTCTCTTTTGCGGGTTCTTCTATCCCGATAGGCATATTGCCAGCCCTTCTCAACTGCCTCACGTGCAGCCCGATAGAGCTTTCTGCCACCTCTGTAACCTTTTGCCTCTTTGAGGATTTTCTTTCTTCTTTTTCTGGAAGCTACTTTATTTTTTGCTCTAGCCATACCAACTCCTTATAAAAATGTAATATTATGATGCTAACATGTTCTTCACACGTTTTTCATCAGCTTTGGCAACATACCCACCTTTGCGCAGGTTGGATTTTTGTTTGGATGATTTCTTTTCCATAAAATGACCGCGATTGGCTTTGTTTCTTTTTATCTTACCGCTCGCTGTTTTCTTAAAACGTTTGGCTGCCGCTCTTCTTGTTTTTAGCTTTGGCATAATTAAAACTCCTTACTATGACTTTCCTTGCTATGATTCGCTAGCTTTGAATCTTTTTAGGTGACACGAAACCGATCAGGAAGCGACCTTCCATTCTCGGATCCTGTTCAAAATCACCACACTCTTCAAGTTCTTCTTGAATTCTTTTGATGAGCTCCCAGCCCAATTCTTTATGAGCCATTTCTCTTCCTCGGAACTGAATAGTGACCTTGACTTTATTTCCTTTTTCCAGGAATTCTTTGATGTGCTTGACCTTAAAATTATAGTCATGCTCATCAGTTCTGGGACGGAATTTGACTTCCTTAAGCTGTGTCGAATGCTGTTTCTTTTTTGCTTCACGAGCTTTCTTGGACTCTTCAAATATCAGTTTGCTGTAATCGATTATCTTGCAAACCGGCGGATTCGCTTTTGGTGCTATTTCCACAAGATCAAGTCCGTACTCGCGAGCTTTATGAAGAGCATCTTGAGTCGATACAATACCCAGGGCTTCCTTATCGGGACCAATCAAACGAACATTTATAGCAGTAATTTTTCCATTAATTCTTTTTTCGTTTTTATAGCGTTCCCGCTGTTTCCAGGGTTTAAACCGTCTATTTATTGAGATTAGATACCTCCAAATAAAAAAAGTGACCGACTGCGGATCACTTTCAATATTATTGAAATTATTTCTTATACCTTATTAACAGCTTTAGCGTCATAAGGTAGGAACTCGCAGTTCCTTTTTATGGTGTTACTTATTTTTCACATATTTTGAGCGTCAAGTTTTTATACTTGGGATGATTATCGTGCTCCATCACATTTCTTTTTCTTGACGATTAAAGTCAAGCAATTGTCTTGCACCTATGAAAAATATTTTCATGCTGGTTGGCGAGCGTTCTGCAGATGTCCATGCTGCCGAAGTAATTAAGCAGCTCAAACAGAAAAACCCTTCCCTTAATATTTGGGGAATTGGCGGTCCGTTGATGCAAAAGCATGGATTCGAATCTATATTCCCTTTTTCAAAATTTTCAATAATTGGTTTTGCAGAAGTAATCGGTCATATTGGGTTCATTCTAAAAGTATTTCGAAAACTCAAATCTGAATTCATTGCTCGGAAACCTGATCTTGCTATACTCGTTGACTATCCCGGCATGAATATTCGAGTGGCAAAGATCACCTACGAATTTGACATACCGGTGCTGTATTATATCAGCCCGCAGGTGTGGGCATGGAAGAAAAAGCGTATTCATAAAATTGCCGAATACTCAGACAAGATCGCAGTGATTTTTCCGTTTGAAAATGAGCTTTATGAAGAAATCGGCGCTGATGTCGAATATGTGGGACATCCAATAAGTGAAGAAATCAACATATCTTGTACAAAAGAAGAATTCGCAGAAAAATACTCCCTCAATCTTAAAAAAAATTGGGTAGGATTTATCCCGGGAAGTAGAAATGTGGAAATCAAAAGGATTCTTCCTGAAATTGTTGAAACGATCAAAAACTTAAAAAAAATCTATAATAATTCTTATGAATATCTCATTTCTCAAGCTGACTCTGTGTCAGATGAGTTATTCCAAAAAATCATCTCGCCTATTAAAAATAATGTCACGATCATTCATGACACACACACGCTCATGAAATACAGTAAGGTTGTAGTGTGCAAATCCGGCACTTCCACGCTGGAAACCGGCTATCTGGGAACTCCAATGGTAGTCGTCTATAAAACTTCATCGCTTTCATATTTTATAGCACGAGCTTTTATAAAGATAAATATGATCGCTCTTGCAAATATTGTGATCGGGGAAAAAGTGGTGCCGGAACTCATTCAACATGCTGCTTCTGCCGAAAATATCACTAAAGAAGTCCGCTTATTTCTTGAAGATGACAATTACTATCAAAAAACAAGAAATGAACTGCGTATCATAAAAGAAAAATTGGGGAAATTCAACACCTCAGAAAAAGTTGCATTAATTGCACTTTCAATGATCAATGAAACATAAAATACTTCTTAATCTGGTTGAAAAACTAGGACCGTCACTAATCAAACTTCTCATGGGCACTTTGCGCATCAAGGAGTATGATATACACAATCTTATATCTGCAAAAGAAACTCACGGAACAGTCATATACGCCTTCTGGCATAACAGGATGCTTATTCCTGCTTATACACATATAAACCAGCTTATTCATGTGCTCATTTCCCAGCACAGGGATGGTGAATTTATTGCCCGTGTGATCATAGGGCTCGGTTTTGGAACCATTCGCGGCTCTTCGCAGCGTGGCGGCATGAAGGCATTAAAAGAGGCAGTCGCAATCTCAAAAAAATATGATATAGCTATTACACCCGATGGTCCTACAGGTCCGAAAGAAATCGTCAAAGACGGAGTGCTCTATCTTGCTTACAAGACAGGCAAGCCCATAATACCGGGAATTTTTCTTATGAAATCAAGGTGGGAACTTAATAGCTGGGATAATTTTATGATCCCCAAACCATTTTCCCCAGTGAAGATGATATATGGGAAACCAATCTTTGTGAGATCAAAGTCCGAAATACCGGAAAAGAGAGAAGAACTTCAGAAAGCTCTAACTCGAATATAATAAACTCATAATATTTCACCACCAGTCTCCGTTGCACTACGCCTTGGCAGGCAGAGAACACAGAGAAATATTGTAAATATCATCAATTAAGTTGGGAAAAATGGCGCAAAGGTCTATCAAAAGGGCTTCCATGTAATGCTTGAAGTTGCTTTAGCCAAAAATCATAGGAATTGAATTTTAAGATACTAAAAAATCTGTAATACCTGTAGGAGTTTTACTAAAAAAAATAGTATAATAATTCCGCTTCCTGTTATAATAAACACTCTCACCATTTCCGGAGTGAAAAAAGACTTACCCTCAGAACCTTTATCTTTATGGCTTCGAGAATGCTTGACATGAGACCGCTTTTTCGCAGACATGATACGGAACTGGCTTTTGCTCAACCACTCAACATTTCCATTATGATCTCTGAATGGATACAACCCATTTCTTCTCTTATGATAGAAATCCTTCATGTCCATGCCGGAGCGTTCGGCATCATCTCTAAATACTCTGTATAGAATTTCATTATTTGTACTCATAGAGTGTTTTGTAAGTTCAAATCTTATATTTGTGTCAATAAAATTAGCTCCCATAAAACTCATTAGTTAAAAAACTTGCATTAATTTTACAACCTAAAAAATTTTATCCACTAATACATTCTTTAAGGAGTCTATCTTTATGTTAGATAAAATGCGTGGTATTTCTCGCCCTGTTATCTGGATCGTTGCGATCGTGTTCATCGGCGGCATGGCAACAATGGGTATCAGCAGCGTTTTTCAGGAAAAACCTTATGTGGGGCAAATTGCAGGTGAGAAAATAAAATATGATGAATATTATAAATTATTACAGAACACCTATACAAATTACATTCAGGATCCAGCCAACCAGGGCAAAGAGATCGATGATGCAACATATCAACGGTTGAATGACCAGACATGGGAGCAGTTAGTTCAGAGGATCGTTCTCGATAAGGCAATTGCACGATTTGATATTCATGTTTCTCCTAAGGAAGTTGCTACGAAGATGATCAACGAACCGCCTGAAATGATCACTACATATGAAGCTTTTCAGACTGATGGGCAATTTGACAAAAACAAGTATTTACAGGCATTGCAGAATCCTCAAATAGACTGGACTTGGCTTTCCGGATACTATGAAAAGATCCTGCAATATGAGAAGCTGAGAAATTTTGTGAACGCAGATGTCATTATCACAGATCAAATGGTTCTGGAAGATTTCATAAAAAAAGAAACAAAGGTGAAAGCTGATATCATCATATTTGCTGCAGATCAGATCGATTCTGTGTATATTTCCGATGAAGAGATTGCAGAATATTACGATAAAAATCTTGAAAGCTACCAAGAAAATCCTCAACGAAAATTTCGCTATGTCACACTTCCTTTAGTACCCAGTCCGGAAGACATAAAAACAGTAGAAGATAAAATCAATAAGATCTATAATTTTGCTATTTCAGGTGAAGATTTTGCTGAACTCGCACGAGAATATTCAGAAGGTCCATCAGGTCCCAATGGTGGAGATCTTGGTTATTTCACCAAAGGAAAAATGGTAAAAGAATTCGAAGATGCCGCCTTTGCACTGAAAATTAATGGGATCAGTGAGCCCGTGAAAACCCAATTTGGCTGGCATATCATCAAAGCTGTAGATTTGCGAACCAATGAGAATGGTGAAGAAGAGATGAGAGCAAGCCACATTCTTATTAAGGTTGAACCCGGTGCAGACGCACGAAGAGATATTGAAACTGTTGCTCAAGGTTTTTATGAAAATGCTCAAGCAGATAGTTTTACTGTCATTGCCGAGGATCATGGACTGGAAATGAAGGAATCAGAACCTTTTGCAGAAGATGCGCACTATATTCCGGGGCTTGGCAGAGCACAGATGCTTATAGATTTTGCTTTCAAAAATAAAGTAGGAGATGTGGCACCTCCCTATCGAGGCGACAAGGGTGAATATTTCATTGCCCAGATCTCTTATGAAGTCGGAAAACATTATAAACCCCTTGAAAATGTGAAACAGGAAATCTACAATAAGATAGCAATGAAAAAAAAGATGAAGTTGAAAAAAGAGGAAACCGAAGCGATCGTTCCAATTCTTACTGCGGAAAATTTTACGGAAATAGTTAAAGACAATGATTTAAAAGTTGTTAGTACGGATTTTATCTCAGAAACCAGTTATATTCCCGATGTGGGGCGTGAAGTCAAACTCGTTCAAAAAATGATAGAGCTGAAAACACCCGGATCGATCACGGATGTTATAAGAGGAAACAAAGCGTACTTTATTGCAAAGATCGTTGAATTCCAAGCTCCTGATATGGCTAAGCTCGAGGAACAGAAAGAAGCTCAGAGAATTCAGGTAGAGAATCAGCTCTTCAACCAAAATTATAATCAATGGTATGCCAAAATAAAAGAAGATGCAAAAGTTAAAGACTGGCGCAGTAAGTTCTTCCGGCTTTAATCAGAATATCATTATATAAAAATAGGGCGAAAGAAATTTCGTCCTTTTGTTTTTTCCAAAATGATAATATTTCTATAATTTATGGTCCGGGAAATCGGCTTCGTTGGGACATGTAACTATGATTTCACCGGTTTCAAAATCACCGCTTACAATATATTTATCACCATGTCCATTTTCAGGGCACTCATAAGCATGGCGCAGATAACCGGTACGAACCAGTTCTACAAGATCACCTGAAAAGGATTGCTTTCTCTCAAACATATAATTATCAACAGCATCTCTTATCTTTTTCATGTTCTCAATACACTGGTCTGTTTTCTCCTGCGATTTCACATTATAGAACTGGGGAACAAGAAGAATGATCGCGAGGGCAATTATCGCTATAATGCTTATCACTGTATAAATTGAAAATCCTTTACTATTTCTGAGCATTATTAACTCCTAAAATTTTGTTGAAATGAATATCATTGCTCTGTTCAGTCAAGTTTTTAATCCAATTGCTTGGTTTCAAATTTTTTGTAAAATGAAATCGGGATGAGAGCTTTGATCTTCACATTCTCACCATGAATTATTTCAATTACCTTTCCCTGCACCTGATCAATTTTGTATAACATCTCGCCAAGTTCTCTGTAATTCGTTTCAATAAGCATTATTTTTTTGTTCGTTCTTGTCACTATTCGTGACTTTTTTACTGCTTCCTGCGCTGCTTCAGTATAAGATTTTATCAAACCACCAATACCGAGCTTGGTTCCGCCAAAATATCGAACAACAACCAGTAGAACATTCAATAACTCATCTCCTGCAAGCACTCTTAAGATTGGAGGTCCCGAAGAATGTGTCGGTTCTCCTGCATCAGTTGCATATTCTCTTGTAAACTCCCCGTCAATCAATCTGTATGCATAAACAATATGTGTAGTTTTCTTGAATTCAACTTCAACTTGTTTGAGAATTGTATTCACGTCAGCCAATGAGGTAACATGATAGATTCTTCCATGGAACTTTGAATTTTTTATGTTCAATTTGATCCACTGAGAATCCTTTATTGTCTTATACTGCTCTACCATTTTTGTTTTGATAAATTATGCAGAGTTTTTGTCAATATTTGTTGACATTATTTTACTGTCAGGATGGGTTACAACCGTGAAAGAAATGATTCTTGTCAGTGCATGTCTTCTTGGATTGCGTTGTCGTTATAATGAATGTAATAACACCGAACAACTTGTTTTAGATCTGAGAGAAAAATATATCCTTATTCCGGTATGTCCGGAGCAATTGGGTGGCATGCAAACACCTCGCCCCCCTTCCTTCTTTATTAAAGGTGACGGTTCACAGACACTTGAGGGAATTGATAATCTCATAAACGACAGGAATGAAAATGTTTCTTCACACTTCCGAAAGGGGTCTGAAGAAGCCCTTAAAATTTGTCGGCTTTTCAATATTAAAACTGCGATCCTCAAAGAAAATAGCCCCTCCTGCGGTACTCATCAAATTTATTTAAAAGAAAAATTGACAAAAGGCATGGGAGTGACTGCTACAATACTTAAATTCAATGGCATACGTGTTATGTCGGAAAATGATATAAGGAGACCAGATGAAAGGAAAAACTAAGTGGTTTAGTAAAAACAAGGGATATGGATTCATTACCGGTGATGACGGCAAAGAGTATTTTGTTCATTGGCGTTCCATTGAAAGTGGCGGCTACAGAACCCTTGTAGAAGATGAAGAAGTCGAATTTGAAGCTACCGAAACTGAGAAGGGAGTTCAGGCAACAAACGTAAGAAGAACGCATGAATTGTAATTGCAATAACACATATGCATAATAAAGAAAATTTCTTAGATAAGCTTTATAAAGAAACCAATCTTCATGAAGAGGAGTATCTCTCCAGATATGCGACCAAAAACACTGAAGCATACAGGAAAGTTGGCGAGCATGAGAAACGTCTTCGTGGTCCCTTTGCTATCGATCGAGACCGAATAATCTACACCGGTGCATATCGCAGATATCAGGGAAAAACACAGGTCGTGTACTTTTCCAATCTCTTTGATGAGGAGATGTCAAACCGCAGTCTGCACACGACATATGTTGCGCAGGTATCCCGCAGCATTGGCAAATTGCTGCACCTCAATCTCGACTTGATAGAAGCAATCGCACTGGGGCATGATCTTGGGCATCCTCCCTTTGGTCATGATGGTGAGGAGATACTGAATGACTGCTGTGTGAAATATGGCATCGGGCGGTTTCATCATAATATTGAAAGTCTTTTTATTGTTGACCAGATCACTAACCACGGAAAGGGATTGAATCTCACATTCCAGGTTCGTGATGGTATCGTATCTCATGATGGAGAAGTTCATAATGAACAGCTTCATCCAAAAAGAGATAAAACAGAAAAAGATCTGGAAGAATTTATCAAGGTGATGAAAACTGAGGACACAACAAGCCCCCCAGCCACTCTGGAAGCGTGCGTCGTGCGCATCTCAGATACTATCGCTTACATCGGTCAGGACATCGAGGATGCGATACGAATGGGGTTTCTTAATAGAGATGAACTTCCCATAGATGCGGTTCACAAACTGGGCTCGACAAATGATGAAATCCTGAGCACCCTCATTACAAATGTTGTTTATAACAGCTTTGATAAAGACTATGTTGCTTTTGACAAAGAAACCTCTGATGCTTTGTATGAATTGAAGCGATTCAATTATGAAAAAATCTACAATCACCCGTGGATAAAAAAAGAGAAATTTACTATTCGACGCGGTATGATAATTCTTTTTGATAAGTACATGGTCGATCTTGAAAAAAAACATGTTGACTCAAAAATTTTTAATCACTTTCTTAATCATAAAAGTGAACAGTATCTCAAAGATACGAATGATGTAGAAAAAGTACGCGATTTTATCGCCACAATGACAGATCGCTATTTTAACCAGGAGCTCGAAGATTATATTCTTCCGGGAAAAGCAATTTAATAACCAAATCAACTAATATAGGATTCCAATGGATGTAAATGTATTCGCAAAAGACGTTGAAAATCTAAAAGGAAAAATACTTGAATTGCGGAGGTATCTTTGACGTAGAGACCAAAAACGCAAAGATATCCCAGCTCGAAAAAGAAATGAGCAGCCCTGATTTTTGGAATGATCAGGAGCGTGCACGAAAAATATCAGAAAACCTGAGCAGTCTGAGAGAAGATATTGAAACTTCGGAGAAGATAACACAATCTCAGGAAGAACTTGAAGCTTTCCTTGACATTCTGCAGGAAGAAAAAGATTTAGAATTAGAAGCAGAGGCAGAGAGAAAACTGGCACAAACCAAAAATTTCCTCGATAAATTAGAAACACAACTGATTCTCAGTGACCCATACGATAAAAAGAATGCCATTCTGGAGATTCATCCCGGAGCCGGTGGAACAGAATCCCATGATTGGGCAGAGATGCTTCTTCGAATGTATGTTCGCTGGGCAGAAAACCAGAATTTTCAAGTTGAGCTTATGGATAAGCAACCCGGAGACGTTGCCGGCATCAGTTCCGCAACTTTGGAGATAAAAGGCAAATATGCCTATGGTTATTTAAAATCGGAGATCGGTGTTCATCGGCTTGTCCGCATCTCTCCTTTTGATGCCAATAAGCGAAGGCACACTTCTTTTGCTTCTGTATTTGTATATCCGGAAGCTGACGATACGATAGAAATTGAAATAAATGAAAATGATCTAAGAATTGACACATTTCGCGCGAGTGGAGCAGGTGGACAACATGTCAACAAGGTGAGCAGCGCAGTTCGTATTACACATATTCCCACAGGTATTGTGGCACAATGTCAGTCCGAGCGATCGCAGCTCAATAATAAAGATAATGCAATGAAGGTTCTCAAATCCCGTCTTTATCAAATGTATAAAGAAGAGCAGGATAAAAAGCGCCAAAAAATTGAAAACGAGAAAAAAAGTATCGAGTGGGGCAACCAGATCCGTTCCTACGTTTTTCAGCCATACTCAATGGTCAAAGACCATCGTACCGATGAGCAAACAGGAAATGTTCAAGCTGTCATGGACGGAAATATTGACCAATTCATCGATGCTTTTTTAAAAAATAAATCATTGAATAATTGAGGTTCTCATGGATAATGAAAATCAACTCATTCATGCGAGAAAAGAAAAACTTGGACGCCTGCTCGAAATGGGGGCAAATCCATTCCCCACAAAAGCAGAACGTACTCATAAAATCAGAGAGATTTTTGACAATACCGAGTCATTTATTGATAATAAAACTACTTTAGATGTTGTCGGCAGAATTCGCTCTCTCAGGAAAATGGGGAAAGCAAGTTTCTGCCATATCGAAGATGAGACAGGAAAAATTCAAATATATATTAAACGTGATGATATCGGGCAGGAAAAATATAAGATATTCAAACAATGTGATCTTGGCGACTTCGTGCACGTTAAGGGCTTTGTTTTCTATACCCAAACCAACGAGCTTTCAATTCATGCAGAGGAATTTACCTTCCTTGCCAAAGCGATCCGCCCGCTTCCTGTAGTGAAAGAAAAGATCGAGGATGGTAAAAAAATTCTATATGACCAATTCGCTGATAAAGAACTGCGCTACCGCAAACGCTATCTTGATCTTCTCCTCAATCCGGAGGTGAAAGAAATCTTCAAAACGCGCAGCAAGATCATCAAAATGATGAGAGAATTTCTTGATGCAAGAGGATACATCGAAGTGGAAACCCCGATCCTCCAGCCGCTTTACGGCGGAGCAGCGGCTCAGCCCTTTGTAACCCAGCACAACAAACTCGATATGGAACTTTATCTCAGAATTGCGGATGAACTCTATCTAAAACGGCTGATCATCGGCGGGTTTGAAAAGGTGTATGAAGTGTGTAAGGACTTTCGCAACGAAGGTATGGATAGAACCCACAATCCGGAATTCACGCAGATAGAATTGTATGAAGCTTATGCAGATTACAATGACATTATGGATCTTGTCGAAGATATGTTAACAGGCATTGCACAGGAAGTATGCGACACTGTAAAAATTCCATATGATGCGCATACAATTGATCTCACAAAACCATGGCAACGCAAGCCAATGCTGGAACTTATCAAAGAATATGCAGGCATCGATATTGAAAATTCAAGTATGGAAGAACTTCTTGCTTTTTGCAAAGAACATGAGATCGAGCTCGATGTGAAGAATCTTGGAAAGATCATTGATGAGATTTTCAAACGCTTTGTGGAAGACAATCTCATCCAACCTACTTTTGTGATAGATTACCCGAAAGAGATATCACCACTTGCAAAATCCAAACCAGAAAATCCTCAACTTGTTGAGCGCTTCGAGATATTTATCGGTGGACTGGAACTTGGGAACTGTTTTAGTGAATTGAACGATCCGATCGATCAAAGAGAACGTCTTGAAAACCAGGCAAAGCAGCGTGAGCTTGGCGATGTCGAAGCAAATGAAGTCGATGAGGATTTCCTCGAAGCAATGGAATACGGAATGCCCCCTACTGGTGGACTCGGGCTTGGTATAGACAGGATCGTTATGCTTTTCACAAATTCTCATAATATAAAAGATGTAATTTTATTCCCGCAAATGCGACCCGAAAGTCATCAAGATTAATTAGAATGAAAATTAAGCCAACGAAAATGTTATAAGGAATAACTTATGGATACGTTAAAATGTAAATTTTGTCAGGCAACTATAAATTATATAATTATCAAGAAATCCGAGAAAGCAACTGAACCCGAAATAGAATTTTGCCCCTTTTGCGGAATGTCTCAAACTTTAGATCGTTGCATATAATATTCTTATAGAAAATACCATGAATTTATAGAAATCTATTTATTGAAAAAATAATAATTAATATAAAAGTAAGTAAATAAGGAATAATATGACTATAAGAAATTTGTATAAGACCGAGAATGAAAATTCTCAAAAAAAGTACGAAAAATCGATAGAATCTATCAAAAAAATAGTAAACAAAACTCAGAATTTCGAAGCTTACCCGGACAAAAAAGAATTCGTTGAATTTTTCTATGATCTCGGCGTGTTCATTTTACAAATGTATGAATTTGAAAAGCTGAATAGTCTGGAATACTTTTCTGCCCACTCAACGCTCGAGCTCATGGAGGAAAATAAGTCATTTTTTTCGGACATACTTCCCGAAAGCTATGACACAAGCTGGGCTAATCCAACCTATACAGTACAAAAGCTTGGCGACAATTTTGGCCAGCTTTTTTCATATTTTTATATACACACCAGACATTATATCACCTACGCTTTCCTTCATAAGCGATTTGCCATGGCGGAATGGAATGAAGTATTTATCGAAGCATTTCATCTTATAGATAATAATATGCCGAACTTAGAAAAGCTTAAAAAAGTAATAACAAAGATTGATTCTCTCTACAATGTAAAAGATCAGCAAATCCGCTTGATGGAAACCTATGATCCCGATTTCGATTATTATAAAAATATTATCGAAAATTCTGATCTTGCGGATGAAAGGTACCTTTTCCGTTTTGGTTGCTATATTACTGAAAATACTATCCGAATTGCAAAACATCTGCATTCTCTACCCGAGAAGAAGATCAAGAATCTTGCAGATTTCATGGCTGATGCCTATGAACGTGGTTTTGTCGCTTCTGACAAAGATATGTCCAAAAAATCAACAATCAAGCTGATCTATCCTGCCGGATTCGAAAGAATTATTAAATATCTTTTACGGGCACTTCAGAGCAAAGGACTTAAAGCTATAGTGAGTAGAGTAACCGGAGCTACTACAAATAAACAATATCCCTATGATCATAGATTTGACAGGGCGCTTTATCTTGATGAAGGACTTGTCAATAGGATTAAGAAAAACCTTGCAAAAGCTTATGAACTCTGCAAAGATTATACAGATGAATATTCAGGTTTGATATATTTTGAGACATTCGGAGAAGAACCCTTCAGCCCTAAAACAAAAAAAGAATGTCTCAAGCTTAATGAAGATCAGCAAAAACTGGTTCAACAGATACAGCACATAGCCAGTCAAATTACCTATACCTACATCCCTCGTGAGGAAACCAGTTTCAGTATTATTTCTTTTCCCACGCCGGAGATTGGCGACAAGTTTGAAGAGATCTTTGATGACACCTATGCGATCAACATGCTGAAGAATGAAGTCTATGAGCCGATCCAACAAAAAATCATCGATGCCCTCGATACTGCTGACTATGCTCACATAAAAGGAAAGGGTAACAATGAAACTGATCTGAAAGTCCAGCTACCAAAAATATCAAATCCCGAAAAACAAACTAATTTCGTAAACTGCACTGCTGATGTGAATATTCCACTCGGCGAGGTTTTCACTACTCCTCAATTGAAAGGCACAAATGGAATTCTACATATAAAAAATACTTATCTGAAAGGTTTGAGATTTAAGGATCTGAAGCTCACTTTTGAAGACGGCTTTGTAACAGATTATTCCTGTTTAAATTTTGATACCGATGAAGAGAACAAGAAATATATTGAAGAGAATATTCTTTTCCCTCACAAAACTCTTCCAATGGGTGAATTTGCAATCGGTACCAACACATTGGCTTATATTGTAGCTCAGAAATTTAATATCTTACATCTGCTTCCTGTTCTTATAATCGAAAAAATGGGACCTCATTTTGCTGTCGGCGACACATGCTTCACCTTTGAAGAGGATAAGCAAGTTTACAATCCTGATGGCAAGGAGATCATTGCACGTGATAATGAAAAAACAATTCAAAGAAAAGAAGATATGAGTAAAGCTTATACATTCACCCATATCGACATAACACTTCCTTACGAATCTATCGGACATATAACAGCAGTAAGTAAAAATGGAACAAAAATTGACATTCTTAGAGATGAAAGATTTGTTTTGAAAGGTACCGAAAATCTAAATGAACCTTTAGACGAATACTATAAATAAGGAGTTTAATGAAAGTTTACAAAATTGCGCTCGTTGCTTTGTTGGTTGTTGTTCTGCTGATAGGATGCAGCCGGAATGCTCCACTTGGAACAAAGAAAAATCCGATAAAGATGTACTTTGTTCCTTCCATGGAAGCAGGAAAGATCGTCACCAGCGGTCAGGAAATTGCTGATACCCTGCACGTGAAAACAGGTTATTACTTCAAGGTCGCCGTACCAACAAGCTATGCCTCGGTCATAGAAGCGATCGGTACTGAAGAAACTGATATTGCGTGGCTTGCCACTTTTGCATACATTCTTGCGAATGAAAAATTTGGTGCAGAAGTAGCGCTTACAACCGTGAGAAATGGACTGGAAAAATACAAGGGACAATTTGTCGCCCTGGCAGGAAGTGGCATCGAAGACATCGATGATATTGAAGGTAAAGTGATCGCATATACTGATGCGGCTTCTGCTTCCGGATATATCTATCCTTCTGCATTACTTTCAAAAAAAGGCATCAAGCCAGCTCGTTCACTCTTCGCAGGTGGTCACCCACAAGCGATCCTTTCAGTCTATCAGGGAACTGCTGACGTAGGATGCACATTCTGGTCTCCTCCGGACAAAAATGGCGACATTCGTGATGCGCGAAGAGCTGTTATTGATACCTATCCTGATATTGTAGACAAGATAGTAATAGTCGGCTATACTGAATGGATACCAAATGATACTGTTACCTTCCGAAAAGGATTTCCTGAAGATATGAAAATTAAGATTGTAAATACACTTGTAGAATTTGCAAACACAGAAGAAGGTCACCAGATACTACTTGATCTTCTTGATATTGATAACTTTGTCCGCGCCAAAGATTCAGATTATGATGTCGTCCGAGAGACGCTTCAGGCACTTGGTACAGACGCATTCCAATTTATCAAATGAAAAATATAATAAAACTTACCGACTTACATAAGATCTACGAGGGAGGTACCCATGCACTTAAGGGTGTCAATCTTGAAGTAAAAGAGGGGGAATTCCTTATTCTTCTCGGTCTTTCGGGATCCGGCAAATCCACACTCCTCAGATGTATGAACCGGCTTATTGAACCTACCTCAGGAGAAATTGAGATCGATGAAGAAAATGTCATTACTGCAAAAGGAAAACGGCTTCGTAAGATCCGTCGCCACATCGGCATGATATTTCAGCAGTTCAATCTTCTCAAAAACCTGAGCGCCCTGACAAATGTACTTTCCGGAAAGCTTGG
Source organism: Candidatus Cloacimonadota bacterium (assembly GCA_030613025.1). Taxonomy (GTDB): domain Bacteria; phylum Cloacimonadota; class Cloacimonadia; order JGIOTU-2; family JGIOTU-2; genus Celaenobacter. Next base: position 22,278 of record JAUWMT010000017.1, on the reverse strand, counting down.
CTATGTCTCACTCTGGCATTCAGTCACCTTTTCCATGCACAAAAACGATGTAGCCATTGCAATGAGTAACCTGCAGCGCGTCGGGCTGGAACAGTTTGCAAAGAACAAAGCCAGAAACCTGAGTGGCGGACAGCAGCAGCGTGTGGCAATCGCAAGAGCACTTATGCAGAATCCACGAGTTATCTTTGCGGACGAACCTGTCGCCAGTCTGGATCCGGCAACTGCAGATTCCGTAATGAGATACCTGGGTGAACTCAATAAAAATGACAACATCACAATTCTCTGTTCTCTTCATTTTCTCAGTCTTGCCAGAAAATACGGCACACGGGTTGTCGCCCTGAAAGATGGAAATATTGTTTTTGACGGTACGCCAAAAGAAATCGACGAACAAAAATTCAAAGATATTTACGGAGAAGACGCGGAGGAGGTTGAAATAAGATGAAGAAAAAAAATAGAACATTAGAATTTATTCAAGCAATCGCCACCGACCTTCTTTTCTGGATATATATCTTCGGTTGCCTGTATTATCTTATGCATAAGTGGACCGGCTTTACTGCAAAGTTAACCTTTATTGGAATTGCAGCACTTCTCGCCACGATCATCTTTCAGCTCATTCGAGGATCTATTGGAGTAAAATTATTTTTATCTTCCGGAAAGCCGAAAAGAAGTGTGCTCAAATCTTTGTGGGGCTATCTTATCCTTCTATCACTGGTCGTCACTTTTGTGGTTGGCTTGAATATTGTAGAGGTTGACTTTTATAAATTTTTCACCAAATTCCAGAATGCAGGCGGCATAGCGTCTGGTATTTTTGATCCGAGTGTAACGGGATACTCTCTCTCCGCTGAATCCATCAATGAATTGGAGAAAGATGACCTGCCTCCGGATGTTATCAATACACTTAAGGGAATTCAGAACAGGAAATATTCAACCAGGAAAGTTTTTCTTAATGACCTTCAAAAAAGACTTGGCGAATCGACCTTACAAGAATACAAATCAACTATATTAAAGAGTGCTGAAAAGAATACCAAGCTTCTCAATATAGCCCTTTCCGCCCTTGCCGAGACCATCTTCCTGGCGCTGCTGGCAACGGTATTTGCTATCCCATTTGCCTTTGTGCTCAGCTTCTTTGCAGCAAGAAATTTGATGCCGCGAACATGGCTCGGGAATATAGTGTATCTCGTTATACGAACGATCGCAACTATTTTCCGCTCTATCGAGGCAATCGTGTGGGCGATCATTTTCAGTGTGTGGGTCGGTATCGGTCCTTTCGCGGGAATGCTGGCGCTTATGGTCCATTCAGTTGCAGCACTTACGAAGCTTTATTCCGAACAGATCGAGAATATTGATACCGGTCCGGTTGAAGCGATAAAAGCAACCGGTGCGAGCACTCTTCAAACCTGGATTTACGCGGTCATTCCGCAGATAGTCTCACCTTTCCTGGCATTTACTATTTACCGCTGGGACATCAATGTCCGTATGGCAACGATCGTCGGTTTTGTAGGTGGCGGCGGTATCGGTCTGCTCCTTCTTCAACAGCAGCAGCTCCTCCGCTGGCATAATGTCGGCTTGTTGATATGGCTCATCGCGTTCGTTGTCTGGGTAATGGATATGGTCAGTGCAAGAGTTCGTGAAAAGCTGATCGGGATTTAAATCCTATTAATGAATTTCAAAGCAGTTATCTTCGACCTCGATGGTACGCTCATCGATTCCATGGATTTATGGGCGCGTGTAGATCTTGAATTCCTTGGGAAGCGCAATATACCTGTTCCCGATGACCTTTTTGAAGGTATTGAGGTTGGAAATAGCTATGTGGAAGTAGCAGAGCATTTTAAGCAAAAATTTAACCTGCCCGAGAGTGCGCAAGAGATCATGGATGAGTGGACGGACATGGTTGCATGGCACTATGAAAATGACATTTCTCTCAAACCCGGCGCAAAGGAATTTATTGAATTTCTGCGCTCACATAATATAAAACTCGGAGTCGGCACCAGCAACATTCACCATCTTACCGAGAAGGTTTTATCAGCCCATGATGTATGGCATTATTTCGACGCTGTGGTCGATGGTCAGGAAAACCTGCGGGGCAAGCCCTATCCCGACATTTTCCTGAAAGTTGCAGAAAAGCTTGGAGTTCTGCCCGAGGAATGCCTTGTCATTGAAGATGTTATTGCCGGCGTAAATGCAGCAAAAAATGCAGGCATGCAGGTATATGCTATTGAAGATAACTATTCTTTAAAAGATAAAGTCGATATCTGCGAAAAAGCGGATTTCTATGCTGCTGATTTCTTCAGCATTCTGAATAAGCTGGATGTTTCTGAGTGAATATAATGAAAAAAGTCTTATTCGTCATTATACTTCTTTTATTTTCTGCATCACTTCCAGCCGAGGAATTAATGATGTTCACTGCAAATCAATACTTCATGTCACGGATATACACTCTTTCCACTAATGGAACTGTGCAGAACTATTTTTCCTATGATAACTATCACTTCTGTGATATGGAAGTGGTAAATAATGAACTCTATGCAGCCGAAGCATTTGCACCAAGAGTATATAAGATTGATATCGATACAGGCGATCTCGAAGTTATCATCGATGATTGGTCGCTCTTCTATTTCTATGATATCGCCTTTGATGGAACTTATTTTTACGTCACCGAATGGGACTTGAATCGTTACGATGTCAATGGCAACTATGAAGGAACAGTATCATTCAGTGAAGATGTCTTTGGCAGTGCATGGGATGGAGTGTATCTCTGGATGCTGAATGATGAAGCTCAGATCAAATGCTGGGATGTAGCACTTTGGCCCAATCTCATTGAAATAACCGCAAATGCTTTTTCACCACCATCTGATTCCTGCAGGGGTCTTTGGTTCGACGGCACTTATTTTTGGTCAACCGAAGGACTGGACGGCAGTTTGGGATATATCTATCAATTCGACTATTCCGGACAGGTTATTGATCAAATTTTAGCTCCTGCATGGGTCGGTTTTGGTGTGTGCAAACTTGAACTGCCAGTTTCGACGGATAATCTTCCATTAGATTATATTACTAATATAATAGTATCACCTAATCCTTGCTTCAATAAGCTCAGTATATCATTTTTATTAGAAGATCATTCTTATGTATCTGGATTCTTATATGATATTAGGGGGAAGAAATTAAAAACAATCTTTTCTGATATTCTTGTACCTGATATTTATTATTTTGAGTTAAATTCCATAGATATCCCTCCTCAAATACTATTATTGGAATTAAAATCAGGAGACACAACTATTTATTATAAAATTGTTCATCTATAAGCAATTGTGGTTATTAAAATAATTTGACATATATAAGAATCAAATCAACTTTTGACGATAGAGGCTTAATAAAATTGATATGAGAAAAAAAGAACATTTGAATGATCTATGGAAATGGTTGGTTTTTGTTTTTTTTATTTCAATAATTCCAATTATTGCACATCATATTCTTAAGTGGGGAAATGTTAGTTCAATAACTCTAATTAATAACTTCAAAGAAGTGGTCAGGAATGGCGAACTTTTTTTGGTTATAATACCAATATATGGTATTGTACTTGGAGATTTGTTTTTCACAAAGAAAAATGTAGTTGGAGCCAAAAGCACTCTTTGTGTTTCCTTCGTATGTTTCACTTTATGCATTATTTGTTACATAATTATAAGAAATGCGGATTTTCCAGACAAATATTTTGACTGGACAATTTTATTATTAATTATCGCTTTTGTAATGAGATTTTCTCTTTTTGCAATATTTTTTTGGCACAAGCCTAAGGTAAAGAAGAAGACATGATTAATATTATCAAACTGTTATTATGTATATCTCTAATAAATTTAGCCTACATTATTATTACGGGAATATTAAAAACTATTCCAGGAAAGAAAAAAAAAATTTATCTTTTTTTTGAGAAAATATTAAATGAAGATAAATTACTAATTTTCAGTAGATTAATCTTAGCAATACATATGATAAACTCATTATTTAATTTTTCAAGTTTCCAAAATATTGATAAGGAGAACAAAATATTTATTTCCTATATCGCAAATATCGAGATTGAGTCATGGGACAAAAATTTTTTGACAAACCGAATTTCTTTAAAAAAAATGTGGGAACCTATCCATGGAAAAATCAAACTTTCTAAGAAATATTTATAATTTTTGCCTTAAAAAATTTCCTCTATTTATACTTATCATCTTTTTGAATTCAGTAATTCTATTTGTTTATATTATTATCTACAAAAACAATGTTATTTCATCTAGCAGTGTCTTTGTTATACCCCGCACGGTACTTATAATATATTTTGTATCCGTTGCAATTTCAATTATATTTGTTTTCCTAAAATCATTTGGAGACTTTTATAACGACATTGTAATAAATAATGGCAATTTTGTCTTATTGAAATTATTAAAAGAAACAGATTCTATTGAAAATTATAAATTTGACTCTTTACTTAAAATCCTTGAAAATCCCGTGAAGTTGAAAGCAAAGGAATTCGATACTTATAATGATCCTATAAAACAACTTGTATTTATTTTAAAGAAAATGGTAAACACTTTCTCAACGATATTTGGAATTGATGATAAATTAATTGGCATGAGTATTATTTTTAAAAACGAAAAAAATGACGAATGGATGTGGATCAAAAAATCAGCAATAGAGGACGGTTTAAATCTGAATGAAGTTATAGATAATCCTGAAACCTCTGCTCATCAAATTCTCAAAGGAAAAGATGACATAATATTTTTTCCTAATAAAATTGACGGTATAGATGAATTAAAATATTTTAAAAGTGATAAAGACGATAAGTATGGTTGTACGGGTTCAATTATTAGCAAGAATATTAGCTTGAAGAAAATTGAATATCCTGCTGTACTAAATATAATCACATACAAAAACCAATTATGTCCAACATACGACTCCCATGCTATCTCGAAAATAATGAATATTATTCTTCCCACCTTTATTGATAGAATAAAAATTGAGATAGCATTGTTTCATATAAAAAATAAATCGCAATAAATACAATTTCAAATTATTACAACAATCCACAGAAATACAATTATAGCACAAGATACTTTCCATAATTAGCTTGACGTGATCACGCCATATTCGGTTCTCTACACACACGAGGTTAATAAAATATGGCAAAAAAAGACAAAGGATATCCTACTTTTGAATTCATCGCAGTGGACACTGAAACCACCGGTCTGGATGCGACAAAAGAGGATTTGATCGAGATCGGTGCTGTCCATTTCAAAGATGGCGAGAAGATCGGGTCTTTTCAGTCATTTATCCATATTAACAAATCTCTGCCCGATGCGATAAAAGTACTCACACATATTGCTGATAAAGACCTCGTGAATGCACCTTCCCTTAAGATGGCAATGCAGGATTTCATTGAATTCATCGGCAGCACTACGCTTTGTTTTCACAATGCCGGATTCGATCTCGGATTCTTGAACGAATCTCTTGGCAAATGCAATCTTTCTCCAATCAAAAATAAATATTATGACACGCTTGATCTTTCCAGAATATTTCTCCCTCATCTGAAATCCCATTCTCTCGGCTCTGTGGCGGAATATTTCGACATCATCAATCAGCAGGCACACAGGGCACAGAATGATGCGCAGGCAACAGGTGAAATTTTTCACTCGATCACAGATTTCATTATCAACTACATCGACCTGAAGCTGGTTAAGCAGGTCGAGGAAATAGCATCCTTTGCATTTCAGCAAAATGCAATGCTGAATTATATAAAAAAGATACTCGGCTATCTGACAAAGATGTATCTGCAAAGACAAACACAGAGCATTCCGGAAATTCCCTTCTTCACCAGTCCGAACTATATCTCAAATATCGAGAAGGGTGAACCTCCCGGTGCGGTTATTGATGAAAACAAAATTTTGCAGCTTTTTGAAGAAGGCGGCTCACTCGCAGAAAATTTCGGAAAGTATGAATATCGCAAAGGGCAGATTGATATGGTTGCCTGGGTTACCGAAGCATATCAAGAAGGAAATATTCTTCTCATCGAAGCAGGGACAGGCGTCGGCAAATCACTTGCCTATCTTATTCCCTCTATTTATTATTCAAAATTTTCCAAACAGAGAATAATCATTTCGACAAATACAAAAAACCTTCAGGAGCAGCTCTTTTTCAAAGATATTCCTGCAATTCAGGAAACCACAGAACTCACGTTCTCTGCAGTGCTTATGAAAGGCAGATCAAACTACCTCTGCATGAGAAAATGGTATAATGTACTTTCCGACATAAACGGATACCTCACGCAATATGAGATGAAATTCCTGCTCAATCTTATTATCTGGGCATCGATGACCAAAACCGGAGATGTAGAAGAAAATCACGCCTTCATACCTTATCAAAGTGGGTTGTGGTCGAAGGTTGCGTCAGATGGCACCTCTTGCCACGGTAGGAAATGTCCCTATCACGCAGATTGCTTTGTCATGAAGATCCGTAAATTTGCAGAGAATGCGAACCTCGTGATAATCAATCACGCACTTCTTCTTTCAGATGCAACAAATGATTTTTCCGTACTTGGTAATTACACCAATCTCGTGATCGATGAGGCGCACAATCTTCCTAATGCTGCTGCTATATATTTCGGATTTTCCATCACAATGCCTGATCTTCTTAATATCACACGCAAGCTTCTCACCAAGGGAGAATTTCAATATGGTATCATAAACAACCTTCGGATCGGTTTCACAAAAAGTACATTGCATGAGGAGAAAAAGAAAACATATAAAAGCATTCTTGATGAATGCGAAGATCCAATAGATACTATCGAGTCTCAGGGCAAAGATTTTTTCCAATACATGACACAGATCATACTAACAAGAGGAAGTTACAAGAAACTTCGTTTCCAAAATCTGGATGTATTCAAACCGGCACAAGTGCCCCTCGAAGACATCTCCAGTGCTCTTTCTGAGATAAACAAAAAACTTACCAGATTGCATACCGCTCTTCTCGATGTGAAACCCCAGACCTTTCCCAAATACGATCAGAACATGTCTGATCTCGAGGGCTGCATCAATCAGATCGTGGAACTCATTGTTTGCTTTGAGCATGTATTCAATCCGGATTTCGAGAACTATGCATTCTGGCTTGAGACATCGGACAATTCCTTCAAGCCGGATTTTATGCCTCGCTCGGCGATCGTGTGTGCACCCATCGAGGTGAGAGAGCCGCTTTTTAAATATTTCTGGGATAGACTTGAAACAGCTATCCTAACCTCCGCCACCCTTGCAATACGGCAGGAATTCAAATTCTACAAGCATCTTACCGGTCTTGAAGAAGTCGAGCAGAGCCGGCTTATGGAATACATTGCCTCTTCTCCTTTTGATTATCCCAAGCAGATGAAAGTGCTCATTCCTGACTTTCTTCCAAATCCCAAAGACCCTTTCTTCACACCTCAGGCGATCTCATTGGTAGAGGAAATTCTCAGCGCACACAAAAAGGGAACGCTTGTTCTTTTTACCTCTTACAAAGACCTCGATGCTGCATATACAGAGCTTTCTACTTCGACAATAAAGAGTGAGATGACTCTCCTCGCACAGGGGAAAAGCGGTTCCAGAACAACCATCCTCGACATCTTTCGCAATGATGAGAATTCCGTCTTGCTCGGCACAAAAAGCTTTTGGGAAGGGGTCGATGTTCAGGGTAAATCTCTGGAAATACTCGTCCTGTTCCGGCTTCCATTCCTGGTTCCGACAGAACCCCTTGTGGAAGCACATCTGGACAAACTCACTGCGGAAGGAAAAAATTCATTTCTGCATTACACTCTGCCAATTTCATTGCTTCATTTCAAGCAGGGCTTCGGACGCCTGATCAGGAACAAAACCGATAAAGGCGTTGTTATCATACTTGATTCACGGATCTTTAAAAAAAACTACGGTCGTTATTTTATTAATGTTATGCCTCTGCATCCAAATAGAGTATCCAGTCCTCTGGAAATAACAGATCATATTACAAACTGGTTTAGATAAACTCATAAAAATTGAGGAGATATATTTTGAAGATCACAAAAATACTCATCCCTATTTTCTTATTAATATTGCTGTCTTTCAGCTTACTTCACGCTCAAGATAAATCACCCTTTAAGATCGACGAGAAGCTCATTTACAGTACGAACTTCGGTATCATAAACGCCGGTACTTTTACCATGTCTCTTAAAGATGGCGGTGAAATTATGGGTCATCCCTGCTACCTTATCAAGACATTATCGAGAACAAATTCTGTCTTTGATCTTGTGTATAAGATACGTGATGAAACAGAATCCTACTGGGATAAAGAGCAATTTGTTGTTCGCAAATTCATCAAAAGGATCTCAGAAGGAAGCTGGAAACAATACCGCATTCATTACTACTTTCCTGAAGATACGACCTACTATTATGTAACGTACAAAAAAGGCGAACAAATAAAAAAACAGAGCACTTCGCTTGTCGATCCTCAGGATACCTATACCATCATATACTGGGTACGTTTGCAGGAACTTGTCGTCGGCGACACTCTTCATTTAAATATCAGTCTCGATGGAGATAATCATCCCGTAAAACTGCTCGTAGAGAAGAAAGAAATACTGAATACGATTTTCGGCGAAAAGGAATGCTTCAAGATCATTCCGATCATTCCTGAAGTGTCACAGAAAAGAACCTCGATAGTGATGGACATCTGGGTTACTGATGATGAATACAAAATACCGGCAAAACTGGTCATAAAAATAAAATATGGAAATTTTACTTTGTCCTTGAAAGATGCTGAGAATACAGGATTGAGCACTAATAATTAGTTCATGGGAAATTATACTGTTTCTGATTTTGACTATGTACTTCCCGAGGGAATGATTGCGCAATATCCTTCGAAAAAGAGGGAAGAATCCAAACTGATGATCGTGAAAAGAAAAGAAAATTCGATCTCGATCGATGTTTTTAAAAATATATTAAATTATCTGGATTCGAATGATCTTCTTGTTGTGAATGAAACGAAAGTCATTCCTGCGCGGCTTGTCGGCAAAAAACCTACCGGAGGTAAGATCGAAGTCCTGCTTCTTGAGCAGGTTGATGACCTTACGTGGAAATGTCTTGTGAAACCCGGACGACGCCTGAAGATCGGTTCGGAGATGATCCTTGGCGAAATCCTGAAAGGCAAAATTATTGAATGGGGAGACAAGGGCGAGCGGCTAATCCGGTTTTCTTATGATGGAGATTTTTTTCAGATCATTGATAAGATCGGCAAGGTTCCCCTTCCGCCATACATAAAAAGAGAAGCAACCGAGCTGGATGCCGAGCGTTATCAGACTGTTTTTGCATATAAGCAGGGATCGGTCGCAGCTCCCACTGCGGGTTTGCACTTCACACCGCAATTACTTAATGCTTTGGAATCAAATGGAATTTCCTCTGCAAAAGTCAACCTGCGTATTGGGCTTGACACTTTCCGTCCGGTCATGGTTGAGCACATCGAAGATCATACAATGCATACCGAGTACTGCTCGATCACAGATATAGAAGCAGAAAAAATTAATGATGCTCTTGCAAACAAGAAAAACATTGTAGCCGTCGGCACTACCAGCGTGCGTACGCTTGAAAGTTTTGCAGAAGGAAGGCATATTGTATCCGGGAATAAGCATACGGATATCTTTATTTACCCGGGATATTCTTTTCAAATAGTAGATAAATTGATAACGAATTTTCATTTGCCAAGGTCGACCCTTTTGATGCTTGTATCTGCTTTTGCAGGGTACGAACTTATCATGAAAGCATATCAAAGAGCGATCGAAGATAATTTCAGATTTTACAGCTACGGCGATGCAATGCTGATTTTATAGTTATGAAAAGAAGTATAGTTTTAAATCAAATGTATTCTCGTTCCCAAAGCCCACTTTGGGAACGCAATAATAAGCCAAATCCTATTTGTGTGTTGCACCATTCGATGCTTGATTTGATAGTAGTTATAATGATCCTTTCGACACTCATTTTTCTCTCCTCCTCGATGCTTCAAGCACAAGAGCATGACTATTATTTAAATCCGACATTCGTTTCTGATGCCTTCGATAATACCATTGAAGTATTCAAATCTCCTTTGCACTGGGAATCGGGAGATTGGCTGAAAGCCGGCATCTTCACCGGATCGGCTATTTTGCTCTATGCCTATGATCGGCAGACGCACGATTTTGTGCAGGAGCATAAAACAGATTTTCTCACCTCTTTGACCGATGCAACTAACTACCTTGGCAACGGGTATTTTGTACTTCCTGCAGAAGCGGTATTATATTGTTACGGACACATTGCAAATGATGAGAAAGCGCGGAGAATTGCTCTTGAAATGCTCGAAAGTTTTGCAGTTGTGGGAGTAACAGTTACCGGATTAAAATTTCTCACACACCGGCATCGCCCTTCAGCTTCGGACTCTCCCGACATCTGGGATGGAGTATCTTTTTCCTCTCACAACATTGCTTTTCCTTCGGGACATGCTGCTGTTGCCTTTAGCTGGGCGACTGTTCTTGCCGAAGAATTTTCGGACAAACCTATTGTCGGCATCATATCTTACACACTCGCTGCAGGTACGGCTTTTTCAAGAGTGTATAAGAACAAACACTGGGTTTCTGATGTGTTTGTTGGTGCTATACTAAGCCATGTTATTACGAAAAAGATCGTTTCTCTTCATGCTGAAAAGGATCAAAACAATCTGACAATAAATCCACTACCTCTGGGATTTTCAATTTCTTTTACATTTTAGTATTTTACCAATGCTAGCTGAGTGAAAAAAAAAGAATCCAACCACAGAGAGCACTGAGACTACAGAGAAGATTATACAAAAAATAAAGAAAGCAATTGGCACCCCGAGATTGCTTGTCGAAGCAGAGCTTAACGTAGACCAGTCGAAGGGTTTATTTACTCAAAACAACTCATATCCCGACAGGATAAACCCGTCTCTATCCAAATAAACTTTGAGACCTATTATGTAATTGTTCAAAAGTTTTGCGCCAATAAAAATATGCTTCCGGCAATCTGCGTTGAATTTTTTTCAAATGTTGATAGTTTTCAGGGAAATCCGCTTCTTCATATCGTATCTTCCCCGCAAACCTTTCAATCTTGCTATAATCTTCATTCAATATTTTTACAGCGAGGTAAGCTGCTCTTGCCCCGGCAAGTATGGCATCATCCATCCTGAAGCGTATGTCGATTGGGAATCCTTTAAAACGATCCATTCCGCTCCAAAGTTCCTCAAGTTCGGGAGGATCAGTTTCTTTCCCGCCTGGGAATTTGGAGACGATTAAGGTTGTATCAACAATATCCTGTAAAACATCCCTATAGGTCTTACCTGAATTCCTATAGCTCAATTCTTTATCGGCAGTATTTTTAAAAGAAGTGGATACAACCTTCATATTCTCAATATGATCGAATAATCTCCAAATATCAAAAAGTTGTTTTATCATTTCCATCGATTTACCAATCCCATATTTTATTCCGGTAGTATGAGGAGCAAAGACAGTGAGCTTGTCGCCAAGGATCGAATCAATGCTTGGTGTTTTAACGTATTGAATATCATCATCAGTATCAATCCAAAATGACTGGATGGGAGTTTTAACTATTTCAGGATATGAATGCTCATCGAAGAGAATATCAAGCATTATGTAATTTTCCCTATTGTTCACAACCGAGTCATAGTAAAAGTAAAAATGAGCTTTAGGAACTCCTCTATCTTTTCTCTTTTTTTCTTTATAGTATTTGAATAGATTTGTTGAATTTATTTGATCTAAAATTTCAATCAGGTTTTCCTTCGATTCTTGTACATTAATATCAATATCGATTGAAAATCTTTGCGGTTCTTCAATAAGCAAAATAAGGGAAGTTCCACCTTTGAAAACAAATTCCAGTTTATTTACAATCAATTGCTCTAAAAGACCTAACGCTCTGATCATTTTTTCACAAAGCGTGGGATCTATTTTCTTCTTTTTGTTTCTTAAATTATCTATCCACTCTCTACTAAATGAATTTGGTTTAATCATCTCATCAATTCCTTCACAAAATTCAAATTCTTTATCAGGAAGTCCGTGAGTTGTTTATCTCTTTTTCTTCTACGGCTATAGTTGATAAGGTTAGATAAATTAATCTGATACTCATCGAACGCATTTTCAAAAATAACTGTTTGTTCATGTCCTTTGTAGGCAACCAGATATATATCATCAGAGAAGAGATCGACCAACATTTTTTCCAACTTGGGGACCTTGACATTTGTAACAGAGTGAACCGGTGATTTTGAAATTAAAGATTTTACGATAATCGAGGTTTGATTTTCCGACACATAGGTTTGAGAAATAAATCTGTCCGGTTCTATAAACACATTTTTATATGAGCTGTCGAGCAAAAGGTTAAATATAGATTTTACCAAATCCTTTTCTACTTCCACAAATATAATCTTCCTTGCGGCTTGGTGTCTTGCGAACTCGTTCAACCAATTTGATTCCCAGATGCAGTATGTAAGATCATTATATTGTCTTAACAGCAAACGATTCATCTTTATAATGTTTGAGTTTAGATTTGGACAATAAACATTTTTATGATCTGATAACTTATACACTCCCCGCTTCACAGATACAATGACGTTCCTTTTTTTTAGTTCATATACACGCCAACGAAAGGTCGTTTCTTTAAGATCGGGAAAAAAGTTCTGCTCCAGAAAATCATATAAATCCTTACGAGTAATAATTTCTGAAGATGAATATTTCTTCTTTATTTCCCTTGTTATTATCTTTTTTTCATTATTCAAACCTGCCTCCAACGTTTGACACTTTATTGCCTTTGGTGTCAATTGTTTGAAGCAGGATCTTCATGTCAAGTTTACTCTGTCGGATCAATAATTCTGCCGATAAATAAAATACTCCCTGTTTGGTTTTCCCGGATCAAAAATACAAAGGGGTGATCTGCCCGAAAAATCAACGGCTTTACAGCTACACTTTTCATCATAACTACTGCCGTTGCTGCAGCAGCTTCCGTGCCTTCTTCATTTACATCAACATAAGCTTTGTGAATTACCTTGCTTATAAAAAGATCTTTTGTTCCGGTCATTCCGGAAAAATCAGCCGGAGGAAGTGAAAAAGCACTCGGCATTCCCATACCATAAAGTGTGTTAGATAACTCAAATTCACAGGTAGTTTTAAATTTAGGAATACTGACTAAAACTTCTGATTCATGGCTTCCCATAAGTTCATCAATCCAGATTTTTACCGTATCGTTTGTTAAATCTTTTTCAAATTCATCTAAGCCATCAATTTCATTGGGCAAAAATATGATCATTGATAGATCATTACCGTCATAGGGCAATTCTAAAGCACAAAACTTATCAAAATCTTTATATCTGAAATCTGATCTTTGGCTCATCATGGGAACTTTGATGGTTTTGTCAGGGGAAACATAAAAATCTGTTTTCGTAGTTTTTGTTGAGTCGAATTGGCTGAGCCAGTTACCCTTGAAATAGATCGCATTGCACAGAACCAATCGTGTTAACGAATCGAGCATTGGCGGTTTTATCAATTCTTTGATCTTATCATGAGTTTTCTTTTCCACCCAGTCATTTATTTTCTTTCGTGCAGCTTCTCTCTTTGTGATAAAATCAACAAAATACAAACCGGCGCCATAGTATTTTTTGTTCAGATCGATGAAGGTGTCCAGAAATTGAAAACTTTTTTGAGCCCACAATGAGTTTGCTATATTGAGTTGCACGTCTCCTTTTTTCTGAATCCTATTCAAATCTGACTGGAGTTTAGAAAACGCGGGATGCAGAAGTTCTTGCGTTAAAGAAAAATGCAAGACCTGTGCCATTTGTTTTTCGGTTTGCCCTCTTGCGCCTGCATAAGTCATGGCGAGGGCAGTGGAGATACTGTAGGGTGAAAAAAACAAGTTACCCTCTTCTCCCTTGAGTTCCTGATACAAGTCAAAACAGAAGCTGTTATTGCCTTTTACGACTGTTTGTAAATTTTCATTTGTATTTGCAAAGGCAGAAGAAGAGAACATGTAAATTGCTATCATAATTGCTGAAATGCAAATTAATTTAGTTTTCATTTTTCTCCTAATATTATTTTGGATTTCTATAAGTGTAAAAATCAATATGAGGTAAAGATGGTAAGCTGTATTTTGGACTTCTTAGTTGCTCCAAAACATTATCTCTAGGAATACCCCATCTATCAGAAATATAATGTATGTGGGATTGACCACATTTATATCTTTCTTCACCTCCCAAGCTTTTATATGTCCAAAAGAAGCAATGCCAAGAATCTTTTAGATCAAGTATTTTGGAAATAATTACTTTTCTATGTTTAACTACTTGTTTTTGCTCACCCTCAGATAATGTTGTTTTACCTACGGTTAATACTGTTCCATCATTATCAAGCTCAATGAATTTAGGAAGATTGTTTAAATCAACACCTTTATGATGATGGAAAGCAGAATATTGACTGAAACTGTAACCGAAATTTTCCCAAGCTTTAAAAGTAAATGCTATAAATTCATCACCTGTTAATGAGATATTTTTTAAAGCACTACCTTGCTGTTCTTTAGTATCTGCTTTTAAAACTGTCATAAGTTCATTTGGAAACGCTGTATTTATTAATTCATTAAACCTTTTTTCCCATTCTGTTTCTATCCTTTTTCTTACATAATTATCAATAAAAATCTCAGAGTTAAAAGTATGAATTTTTAAAATTATTTCTTTATAAATAAACGTTTTAAAATTAAAAAATAAATCTTTATAGTTATCAATCGGATTAACATATTCAACATCTTCTGATTCTCCTATTAAATAAGAGCATTTTCTTCCCGGTAAGGGTATTCTATATTTTTTCATATTTAATTCACTTTTTTTTATTGATAATATCTGGAGGTGAAATAGCAAACATACATTATTATACTTTTAACAACTCATATTTTCTAAAATCATTAATTATTAACACCAATAATTCCTAATCTAAATAAAATTAACATTTTAAATTAAATCCACGTCTCTTTCCGCCCAATTTCAATAGTAAAAACAGCATTCTTCTCAATTTTAAAATCGTTTATTTCATTTCCTTTTATCTTTGTCAAATTGTTTGTTTCCTCCCCGATGGGATAAACCCGTCGTTATCCGCCAGCTGGCGGATAGGTGCAGGTTCACCCTGCACCGTTTAGTACAGTCATGGAATGGTCCTTGACTGCTCAAGAAAGTCTGAAAAGTTGGTTCGCTCCACGCTTCTTTATCACGCCGTAGTGCAATGAAGGCGGATCGTTCTTCGATCTGCTACTTCTCCCCCAGAAAATTCTCAGCTCTATATACCATCACTACTTGCAATAATTTCATTCCACGAAAACGCGGTATTGAAGTTATATATTCAATATTTTTAAAACTGTTAATAATCGCCTTACTCAATCTCTTTGACTTATCAAAAAGCAGAAAATCTTTACCAAGTAATTCCTCATCATGTCTCCACAAAGTAAATTGATGAATTCGATTTCCGAGATCAAAGCATACAAAATCGTGTTTGGAATATATAATAAGCTCGCTTGCGATCTGGTGCCGGTTTGCTGCAGGGATCAAATCGGGATAATCACCAATAATAAGCGCAGCATCCTGTCCAAGTTGCTTCCAGCCGTAAAATTGGTCAGTGGGATCATACTTAATCGGGAAAATCGGCACATAGACCTGAACCAGCACAATTAGAAGTATAATGATAAGCAGAAACCAGTTTATGACCCAGGTGATCCTCCAGCCCGTGCGCATCTGCAAGTCCTGCAAATACAGATAGGTAATGAGCAGCATTCCCGGAATGTATGCAAAGGCAGCCCAGTTCGCTTCCACCTTCTTCTGCATGGACGAGATAAGGAAAAAACCAAAAAACACCAGCGCCATAAAGAAAAGTAGTTTTACTTCTTTTGAATGATACTTCCATTCAACAATAATTTTTATCATCGCAATAACAAAAATGACAAATAAAAGCGGACCCAATATTCCTGCCTGCCCTCCGAGAAAGTCTCCGAATTTTTGCCAGTTTGGAAAGCTGCCACCAATTCCATGCTGTAACTGAAATGAGAATGAGAGCCACTCATGCTGTGCATTCCAGATCACCACAGGGAGAAATACAATAAAGGAAATCACCAATGTAATATAGGGTTTAATGCTCTTCAACCACGTACGTTCGCGTGTGAATATCAAGAAAAGTAAAATTGCAGGGAAGATCAAAACCGCCACGTATTTTGAGAGCAAAGCACATCCGAAAAATATTCCTGCAAGTATCCATTGAAGCCATTTTCCATTTCTGTACGCTCTGTGAAAATGAAAGATGCCCGCGATCAGGAAGAATATCATAGGCGTGTCCGGTGTGGCAATGATGGTCCCTGCAAAAAGGAGCAGTGTCATATTGCTCATCACCAAAAAAGTAAATCCTATCTTCTCGTTGAACATTTCTTTGCCGAGATAATAAGCATACAAAGAGGTGCCAGCTCCAAGAAGGATCGGCTGCAGATGCACTACAAATTCAGCGCTTCGGAAAAATAATGACAGGAAGCCGAAGATCCATCCGATCATAGGAGGATGATCAAAATATGAAAGTGCAAGATTCTTACCCCAGAGATAGTAATATGCTTCATCGGGAATGACATTAAGCCCGATCGTGTAGATAAGCTTGAAGATAGTCAGTGCACCGACAAGAATGAACGCTTTCTCGTCGTAACTCAATCTATTTTTCATCTGGTTCACCTTTGAATGTCCAGAAATAGTGTATTATATAATTCACAAAAGTAATGATAACGATCGCAATGAATTTGGATATCAGATCGTTGATTTTAAACAACTCGGTAAGGAAGATCATCATCAGGTTCTGGGCAATGCCTGTAACGATCATGGAAGAGTTATATTTGAGAAGCCGTGCTATAAAGCTGCGTTTTGTCTTAGCAGGATTATCCCGCCATGTCCAGAAATTATTGAGCAGGAAATTATTGATGATCGAAATTTCCGTAGCGACTACTCCGGCAAAAATATAATGCAACCCTGCAAGAGTGAGAAGATACTGCACACCAAGGTTCACAACTGTGCCGCTTCCGCCCACGATGCCGAATTTTACAAATCGCTTGAAATGATTTCTGAACAATCTTTGAACAAATGAATCTGCCATAGTTATGGTTTCTTAAAGCACGATGCAGATTTTTCTTGTCCAGAAAAGAATAACATGTAATAAATGTGCCATGAAAATCGAGCTCTTTCCTGTTATAAAATTCTATAAAAAAATAGAATCAACAAATGCGCTGGCACACCAATATTTGGAAGATACTACCTTCCAAAGTAACTTTGTTATTTGCGCTGGGGAGCAAACAAACGGGAAGGGAAGACTTGAGAGAAACTGGTATTCGCCGGTCGGGGGGCTGTATTTCACTCTTTCATTTCCCGATCAAATTTTTCCTCCACCCATAACACTTTTTACAGGAGTGGTCATTCACAAGGTTCTTAGCTCGATTTTTCAGGAACTCACTTTCTCGATCAAGTGGCCAAATGATATATTTTCAAATGGGAAAAAACTTGGCGGAATACTTACTTCATCCAATAAAAACGGCACAGTGATCGGTATTGGCATAGACTGTAATATCGAAAAAATTCCCGATCATCTCAAAGAGATTGCGACCTCGCTTCTTATTGAAACAGGACAGAAAATCTCTTTGAAAAAACTCCTGAAAATAATCTTGAAATCCTTCGAAAGGGATTTTTACCTGTTTAATGAAAAAGGATTTTCTCATTTTGTTGAATATTTCAATAATCATCATTACCTTGCATATAAAAGAGTGCTCGTTTATTCAGGTGAGAATCAAATTGAGGGAATTGTCAAAGCCGTCACTGAAGATGGTGCGCTGAAGCTCGAAACGGCGACCGGTTTGCAGAACATCCTATCGGCTGATAAGATTGACATTGTAGAGTAGGTTTTCTGTTTGTACACACATGCCCCGGTAGCTCAGATGGATAGAGCAGCGGTTTCCTAAACCGTTGGCCGGAGGTTCGAATCCTCTCCGGGGTACCATTTTTTAATATTAAACTTATAGCCACGAAGACACAAAGTCTCTAAAATACACTAAGTAAATACAATATTAATTAATAGAACGCAGATTCGCCAGTGGGCGAACAAGTTTTTCACAGATGTTGCTGATGGACGCTGATAATATAAAATGAAAAATTAAAAATAGAAAATTGAAAATGAAGAATCTCTCTTATTTCATTTATCAAGTATAATAAAACCATCTTTTTTCATCCCGAGTCGTTCCCCCTGTGACCGACTCGTGATTCTACAATAAACGACTCAGCTTACAAAGATGAGTCGGGTTAATATTCTTCTCTGCGCTCTCTGTGGTGAATATTAGTGTCAAGTCAAGCTTAGATTGGAAGCGGTAATTGAATTTTGACATTCCTTAATATTGCCTTCTCCTCAAATAGGAGAAGGTTAGTTTACCCCGTGAAATCAGCTTGCTGAATATTTCACTGGGGGATGAGGTTTCAAACTTTGTTAAAATTCAATTTACGTCATTTCACAATTGACTTATTATTAGATTATAATTTGCTATTCTTTAACTTATACATCGTCCTGATCAAAAAGGAGGAGTCATCCTTCATCTGCTGGAGAAGGTCTATACTTCGTGGTGTATCTGTGAGCAGAAATCCTCGTGCAACAATAACCCTTATACGCTCCGAAGGTGAGTTCATGTAATTCTCAAGGAGCTGAACTGCACTGTCCGTTTTCATTTTTCCAAGGGAAGAAAGTACACTGGGCACATACTTTTTCTGATCCAGCATTAGTGACAGAGTATCGATAAGACTCGAATCTCGAATTTCTCCGATCAGTGCGAGTGCATTCTTCACAACAATACTATCCTCATTGGCAAGAGCACGTGGAAGATATAAGCCAAACTCGGCAGATTTTTTTGCAAAATTCAATATTGCCCTGTATTCCAGCGAACCTTTTGTATCAAGCTTGTTCTCGAAGATATATTCCGATGATTCAGCATCTCTTTTCAACAGAATTTCAGCAGCTTTTGCCACCCGTTTCGTGCTGCTTCCCACGCCCCATTCCGAAGCAATGGAGAATATCTCTTTTATTGAAGCAAGGGAATCCACCGTTGCAGCATCTTCCTCTGCTTTCTCTTCCATCGCAGGTTTCTCCTCGAAAATCATGAGCGTATCCCATCCAACGCCATAAGTGCCGTAAGACCACTTCGTATCATTCTTATATTTTTCATGATACCCGCTTGTGTCTGACGAAATTGGGTATATATCCGTTCCTCCGGTATCAAGGAAAATGCCTATACTTCCGGTATTTCGAGCAGTATTAGCATAGCCGTAGTTGCTGGAAACATTCCTTTCGTATCTGTCATTTCCGGAAGCATCGAGAAAAAAAGCAACGGAATTAGTCAATCCCAATCCGTTCCCACCTTCAACTGAATAAATATCATTTCCTTTTCTGTCGATCAGGTACCCAACCGCATAATCGTGTGCTGCTCCCTGACCCGGTCCGTGCTTCGAATAGTAATGATCCTCGCCCTCTTCATCATACAGAAATCCGCCTGCAAGATGGATGCCGCTTCCCTGCGGATAATACACCGCAATATAAAAATCGTTGCCCGTTTTATCTATGATGATGCCAAGTGCATACCAATACGCCACCGCCTGACTGTACACACCTCCCTGGTAGACATCATTTCCTGTTTCGTCATACAGCACTCCTATGCCACCTCCAAGATAAGGGCGTACCCCAAAACCGAAGCCCTGCGATAGCGCCCGATGATCAAATGGTGCAAGGGGAACGTGCAGATACTTCCCGCCTGCATAATACATATCGCTTCCATCAGTATCAATGAGAAATCCTGCTGCGAGCGGACCTGCAAATCCTTCTCCAAGCTCAGTTGTGGAATAGTGATCACAACCCTTTTCATCAATAAGCAGATTCAAGCCGAAGGTCGCTGCTGCTATGCTGTTCAAGCCACCATTATAAATATCATTTCCATCCATATCATAGGCAAGAAGATAGCCCAAAAAAGAACTAAGTGTGTAGTCATCTCCCGCATACACATCATCACCCATCATATCACAGAAAATTCCTATGCCTGCAAAAACGTGGAACAGATTTCCGATCATATCATTCCGATAGGTGTCATCTCCCTGCATATCGACAATCCAGTAAAAAGGATGCTCCCAGTCGGTCTTTATCGGAGCTGCATACATATCATTTCCGGAAGGATCAAGAATAAAAGAAAATTGTTTATCATATCTGTCCGCCCGGGGGCTGCCAATACACATCAAACCAAAATGAGAATCCTGTATCAATTTTTTATCATTCCGAAAACCAATGAGCGGCAAATTCTGTTGAAGTATATCAAAGCCCTTTTGTGAGATATTTGCCGCATACATCAATGAAGCAAAATCAATTTTTTCAATGACAGGAATTACATCGTCTTCAATGCTCAGAGTGTCATACACAGTTATTCCTTGGAGTTGATAAAACTCATCGTAACGAAGTGAATCTTCCGATTCCTCCCAGAGTGAATAAGAGAGATACTGAAGCATATCTTTATCTTCCTGAGATAATTGCTGCCATGCTTTCTGATAAAAATGATCTACAAATTCCCACACATATTCGACATATCTGAAAATATCCTTCGAAGTTTTTACGTTTTGAGAGAAATATTCTTTAAAAACGGTTTCATCAAAAGAGTCGATCCATTTTGCCTGAAACAGGATATCTGCATACTCGCAGATCATTTCAGACGGATCATGCTCCTCGCAAAGAGCTTCAGTTTGATCCACAAATTTTGGGAATTGGAGCGGATTATTGAGAATCTCTACGACAATCGGAAGCTTGAATTTCGTATCCCTCGCCCAGTCTTTCAAAAAATTCAAAGATTGAAGAGACATATCGTTTTGCTGAAGAAGCGTTTCCATCAGCTCGATCTCTGTATCTTTCAAAACTTCTGCATTAAGAGTAAATGCAATGCAAGTCAGGATAAAAATTACTATGATTTTCTTCATACTAAACCTTTATAAAATAAGTCTTTTTGCTTTGGCCATGTTCATGCGTCACTTCCAATGGTTTTCAGAATTGTGCTCTTCCAACACTTCAAGTTCTTTTGCTCGCTCATTTTGTTCTTTACTGTCTTTCATTATAAAAAACTCTCTCTTATCACTTTTGAAAATCCACTGCACTGATTTGATGCCGTGGTCTTGAATCTATTTCTCAGTTCATCGGGAGCATTTTCCACTACATAACTATGCGCAGTCCAGTCCAGCAGATC
This sequence comes from Candidatus Cloacimonadota bacterium, assembly GCA_030613025.1. Lineage (GTDB taxonomy): Bacteria > Cloacimonadota > Cloacimonadia > JGIOTU-2 > JGIOTU-2 > Celaenobacter. Next base: position 946 of record JAUWMT010000017.1, on the reverse strand, counting down.
GATGTCATTATAATCATTTCCAATGCCAAAAGTTTCTTCTCTTGAGATATCGAGATGCGCACATAACCATTCCGCAGCATGCCCTTTTGAGACATTTTTCGGGAATATCTCAATCCAAAGAGATTTATGGTCAATCGGAGATGTAGTTCTTATAACCTTCAGGTCAGGCAACAACTTTCTTACGATCTCATATATCTCAACATCCTCCGGAATAACAGCAATTACCTGAGATGCTTTTTCTAGAGCGATCCCTTCTTCCGGAATGCGCGATCCGCAATCTTTATAATATGAAAATCTACGATCAAAATCGTGATTCTCTGCACCAAATTTCTGATAATGGAACTTATGATTATCCGGTACGGGCTTGTGGATCATATAATCAATATTGTGAAGCTCAAGAACTTTCCGAACACGCTTGATCTCATACTTTGAAAGAAAATGCGAACAGAGAATTTCTTTTGTGTTCCAGTTCATGATGCCCACTCCGCAGGAAAAAATTATATAATCAAAATGTGGAAAATCGTCTTCAAATATTCTGCTCAGAGAATAAAGTGATCTGCCTGTAGCAAGAACTCGAACGATCTTCTTTTTACCCAATTCTTTGAGAACGGCAAGGTCCTCGCCACTTATAGTATAATCGTGCCTTAACAATGTGCCGTCAAGGTCGGTAAAGACAATTTTACATTTCTTCATACTAAACTTCTAAAAAGGGAAATTTAATAAACCGAGAAACCGTTCCCGATGAAATAAAAAAGATAAAAGCCATTTCACGGAATAAATAAAACGGTTAATGCATTTTTTTGTTTCATTAACCACCAACTTCTACTCTCGTTACCAAGCCCCTGTCTACCAAGACGTAATGCAATGAAGACTGGCTTGGTAACGGAAGACGATAAGACATTGCGTTCCCAAAGTGGGAACAGTTAAATTTGCTTCGCATTTAACG
>JAUWMT010000071.1 GCA_030613025.1 Candidatus Cloacimonadota bacterium | reverse complement strand
TGTGAGATTTTCACGCGTTGTTTACACTTTTAGGGAAGAAATAGGTTATTAATTTCTCTATTGGAGTCAACCCGTCAATACTTTTATGAGGTTTGACTAAATTATAATAATTTACGAAACGCTTTAATTCATTTTTTCTATGAGCTGATGAGCTAAATTCTATCTTATTATGCCACATCTCCATTAGTGTTCGAATGACTCTTTCTGCCTTCCCGTTTGTTTGAGGTCGTCGTACCTTCGTGAAACGCTGCTCTATCTTATTTTTTTCACATGTTCTCATAAAAGCATGTGAAAAAATATTACCCTTGTATTCTTTTCCATTATCAGTATAGTAACACTCAATCGTATATGCGCATTCATCTAAAACCTGATCAAGAAACGTCTTTGCTGAATACTGGGTCTTATCGGGGAGTATTGCTGCAAACAGCTCTCGGGAATAGTCGTCGATTGCTACAAACATATATTCTCGCTTATTAAATGTGCTCTGTCCTTTTAAAAGAGGTAGGCGTTTCGTGTCACCGTGAATCATTTCACCAGGATATAATTTATTATAACGTTTCGCCTGTCTCTTTAGCTGTTCTTCTATCGCCTTCTCTACCTTGGCTAATCGTCTGATCCCATACTTTAAACATCGAAAGCGACGGTTCTCACTATTATGAACAGAAAAATCTCGCAGGCGTCCTCGATTTAATATCTTGTAAATCGTCGGACGACTTACATGAAACTCTCTCGATAAATCACTCACTCGCCTTTTCTCGTCTATATGAAGACGATATATCTCCTTACGTTGTAGCGGAGTTAATCGCGTATGCTTATGCAATACCATAGAACTTTCTCCTTTTTTCTGCATCCTACGATCATCCATAAATCTGTAAACAACGCTAGGTTTTCTTACACATTATGTATTCAATAATGCTACTTGATTTGGATATGTTCTCATAGGAATATTTCCAAATAATATTATCTTTGGGAGGTATTTTTTCAATTAAACAAATGACTTCGATTTTTTGGGACTTTGTAACTATTTTGGTTAATCGTAAAGTGTCAGGATCTACAATTAACACAGTTTTACAATTTAATGAATTATAAAAAGAAAAATCAGATTTTAGAGTTGGAAAATTAATATCAATGAAAATTTTATATTCTTGTAGAAATATTAGGTATAATTTTTTGATTAATCCCTTTAGATCTTTTTTATTATAATTTTCAAATGAGAATTTTCTTGGCAACTTAGTTTTTCCCCAGTCAGGTAAGATTGGGCTTGTAATTTCTAAAACCTCTAACTCCTTTAAAGCTTGGATATATGATAAAATAAGATTAGTCTCTTTGCTTGAATTATTGTTTAATATTTTCTCTTCTAATTTTGATAAATTCAATGGTAAATAACTTGAACTTGGATGAAATTGAGTTATTTTTTCACCATAAATTGTTTTGTAGTTCTTTAATACCAATACTAACAATCGCTCAATTAAGATGTATTTATTGTGAGAAATATTAAAGCTTCTAACGTAGTCTCTATTTTTATTTAACTCTATTATTTCATATATTTCTTTGGTTAAATCTCTTTCTAAGAATTCTTCATTTAGATCATAACAGTAATGCATTGTTTTTATATCATATTTATTTATTGCTGCCTGAAATAAATCTGCGGATGAAGAGGTTTCCAAAATAACTGGTCCTTCACCAGAATTAATTTTTTTGAAAGAATATGTGGCACATCTTTCATCTTCTAAATCGACATTTGTTACAATTGCTAAACTCCCAGCTGTGAAAGGCTCTATAGCTTCTTTAAAATTGGAATATTTTTTATTAACAATCTCAATTCGTTTATTTAAAAAATTATTGGCTTTTATATAAGCTTTTTTACATATTTGCTGTTGTTTCTTGATACCAGAAATAGAAAAATATGTTGTAAGAACTTCAAATCGTACATTAGTTAAATCTTTTTTATACTCATTAAAATAATTTTCATCTTTATTATCAAAATCTTCTATTTTAAATGCAATAATGAAATCACGTAATTTACTGAAATAGAATTCAATATCTGATGTAAATGCATCTTTTTCAGTTTTAATTAAGATATTACTTTTAAATAAAATTTCTGGAATTTTACCAATTTCATTAATGATTATCCTGTTACTAATTCTATCTTTATTTTTTTCAAAGATTAGTTTCGCAATTTTGAGGATTGCTTGTATCTCACGATCTCCAATTTTTTCAGTATTACTTTGGAATCGTTTTTTTATACTATCAAAGTAATTTTCAATGAGATCTCGTGAGGTTAAATCTATGACATAATCTTTATTGTTTAAAAGAATACTAAACGCTATTCTTAATAAATAAGGATTTTTTTTGAATTCATCAATTAATTTTTGTGAGATATGTTTTGTATATGAATAATGAGTTTTATATTTTTTTATCATTTTTTTCAATTGTGAATCTGAAAGTTTATCCAATAGGAAAGCATTAATTTCTTTATAATGATGATCTTCAATTTCATTATGGCTTTTAAATTTATAAAGGTTTTCAAATATTCTTGAAGGTGCGGAATGATATTTCTTAAAATCACTCCAATAATATGACTTACAAGATACTATCAAGCGATAATTATTTTTTGCATAATTAAAAAATTCCTCAAAAATTTTTCCTTTATCTGTTTGTGAACCTTCATCAAGACCATCTATAAATATATATACTGGTTTTTCTCCAATTAGTTTATTAAATTTATTGAAACCATCTTGAGCGGAATATATTCGAGTAAAATTTGGATTCCAGTTTAAATCATTAACTATTGTTTCAAAAATACCATTGCGAATATCAGCAAATCTAAGGAAAAAAACAAAATTATTCTCTTCAATCAACATATTTGCTTTAAAACACATCCAACAAGTCTTACCCATACCAGATGGTGCAATAACAGAAAAAGCTCTTTTATCAGATTTTATGAAATCATTAAAATGGTTTTCTAAATCAGGGTGAGGTTCAAAAAGAGGAGGATAATAAAATTTTTCTTCTTCGATAGATTTTGCAATTAATTGACTGGAGTTGATTTTGTATTCATTTTTAAAAAATTGTTTAAAATTGTTTTCGTTTAATCCAATAAAGTTCTTTAAATCTTCATAATAATCGACCGTATTTAATGAAATTTCATAACCATCAATTAATGTTTTATCTTTTATTTCTTTTGCTGTAATAGTTTCATAAAGCTTACAATCCTTTCCATCTGTTGTAATTACAAAAGGTGTAATTGGATTAGTATGCCTTGCATATGATATCCCTTGATCTCTAACATCATTTTCGAGCTTGAGACCTTCTCTTTTTAATTCAACAATAAACAAATGTTTTTTTGTCAGCTCGTCTGTTACAAGAATATCATATCTTGATTTTATAGTTTTATTACTTCTTCCAAACTTGATTTCAAAAGATTCCTCAAAAGATAAATCTTCTTCTTTAAAACCACGTTCTTCTTTCAACCAACGCAAGACTATTTTGATTTTAACATTTTCTTCATTTAACTTGTCAGTTTTCAATTTTGACATTGTTAATCCTCACTATTTACATCAATTGATTTTAATGTTTCGAGCCTGCCACGAGTCTTCCTGTTTTTTTTGCTTATTGTATACACGCATGTTAGGGGCTTCTTTATTCATTTTCAACAATCCCAATTTCTTCTTCCGTTAAACCATAAAGCTCATAAACCATTTGATCGATTTCTTTGTCAGTTTGATTGATTTGCTTTTGTAATTTATTGATTTCTTCTTTGTAATTATTATAATATTCTTCCCATTCATCCTGTTTAGAGAGAGTAAGTTTTATCTTTATCTTTTTCAATTCAATTATTAAAGTTTTGAAATCATAATTATAAAATGCTTTCATTTTATTAGTAAATTTCTCAATTTCAAAATTGGTTTCAACTCGATGGAGAAATTTATTTATATTTTCTTGTTTCTGCTTATTTAGAGAAAGCATAATATCAGCTTTTTCGATGAAAGGTTGTTGTTTGTCAGTGCTAATTTTAAGGAAGCATAATAAACCCAAATGAAATGCTTTAACTTCAGCTAATGCTTCACCTTTTTCTGGATTTATTGTCCAATAAATAAAATTAGACAGTTTTGAATTTAAAACAGAAAGAACATATTTCAAATTAAAATCGTTATTTTTTGGTAATAAAATATGAGTATTATTTCTCATAATAAATTTATTATCAACAAAATATCCAATAATACTGTCACCAGTTTGTCTGAAAATCAATTTTTCACTTGCTTTAAAAATCTCACTGTCTCTCGGAGCTGCAAGCCACTTTCCATATTTTATCCAGTAATCATTATTCCATAATAGTTTGTAACGATGAAAAGAACTACCACCAATTAAAGGTGAAAATGTTTCATCAATTTTGCTTTCCGAAGTAAACGGTTTTTTTCTCATTGTTTCTGCCGTTTGTGGTGGTTTTCCTTTGCCTTTTTCATACGGTTTAACACCATTTTTAATTATTAAACTATCTTTTACAAATACTGATTTATTTTCAATTTTCTGTTTGAGATTATAAATATTCTCTGTAAGATATAAATTAAAATATTCTTGTTTTGCAACTATATTTTGTGATATAGAATGAGATAATACGGTATCAAAATTATTTCTAATTTCTATATTTAATATGTGATTATTAGATTTTTGTTTTTTAATTATCACAGTATCACAATCAACAGTTGCATCTGCAAATACTTTTTCTTGATGTTGTACTATTTCTTGAAAACTGTAATTTCCATTTGATAGGAAGTTACGAAATTTGTTGGCACTTTGAATTAATCGCCAAGTATTTGGTGTAATAAATCCGAGTAATCCATTATATTTTAACAGTTTTTCTAACGATTGAATATAAAAAGCAATATAAGTATCCGATAAAATATTGCTTAAACCGTGTCTTTCTTGTTTGGATAATAGAAATGTTATATCATTCTTAGATATTTTTGCACCATATGGTGGATTTCCAATCACAACATCAAAACCACCTTTATACTCCAACCTGAAAGCTTGGTCGATCGTGCAGGTCATTTTGTCTATAATTGCATTCAATTTTTTGTTTTCAGGCAATTTGTGCTTTTTCCTGTTGTTCCGAATATAGTTCAGTGTATTGTACAGTTGTTCATCTGTTACTATTTCGTTTCTTCCGAATTTCTGTGTCCATAGTGGGTTGTATTTTTTCTTTTTTTTCGGCGAGTTTGCCGTAGCTACGGGAGTAGAGAGCGTCTCGTTCGTAGCGGGAACGGTTATCCCTTTTTCTATATTACATTTTCTAGCACTTACAGCTTTTATTTTCCCAACTATTTTCGGCATTTCGTCTTCTTCACAAACCAGTATCAGGTGCAGATGATCACCGCAGATGTTATATGCTGGAATATTTAGTTTATCTTCTTCTATTATCTCAGCAATAGTTTCAGTAATGATCATTTCTTCTTTTTCCGTCAGCCATACAGGTTCACCCAGTATTACATGGTTATCGAACATTCTTTGTGAATATCGTGAATTATGCGTTGCGGTTGTGATATGCCAGGTTTGCTTTTCTTTTGGTGTAAATACTTGAGGAAACTCTTTATGCCAGTTAAAAGCTTTATCTCCTGCAATTTCAGGGTCATCGATCAACGAATTTCCACATTTTATATGTTTGCTAAGATCAGTTAACTTTCTTCCTTTTTTTGCGGTTTTCAACCAAAGTGAAAGTTTTGCGATTTCAACCGATTCTTCGTTTATATCCACTCCATAAAGATTGTTTTCCAAAACTGCTGTATCAATATCAAAAGCAACTAATTGATCCTTTCGTAAATCAGTTTTAAGATCAATTATAAAATTGTGTTCATCAATTAAAAAGTTTAGTGCTTGATTTAGAAATGCTCCGCTTCCGCAAGCAGGATCGAGAATTTTAAGTGAAAGAAGCCACTCTTTGTATTTTTCAAGTTTCTCAAAAAGCTGTTCGCCTTTTTTTGAAAGAGCATTCTTTGCTTTTTTTGTTTTCTTGAAACAGGTTTCATCAATTTCAAGGTTATTTAATTTCAGTTCATTTTTCTTTTCATTACAAAGTGCGCCGACCGTATTTTCAACAATGTATTTTGTAATGTAGTTCGGAGTATAAAAAATGCCTTCTTTTTTGCGTCTGCTTTTTTTCTTCACAGATGTAGTGATGTTGGACAAAGGGATTGATCCCCTTGTTACGCTCGTAGCGGTTTCGTTTATCAGAGAGGTAGATAACTCTGCAGTTATGTTTTCTATATCATCTAATGAATGCTCGAAAATGTGTCCCAAAATATTCACATCAACTTCGGAATCAAAATCATAATTTGAGAGTTTGATAGAATCTGTGATCAGTATTTCATCATCAATTTCTACATTATCTAAAATCTCGTCAAATTGGAATAAACCACCATTGTAAGCATCGATGTTGTATTTTTCATTACCTTCATTAATATAACCGAAATATCTTTTGAATTCACTATACAAAGGTGTGTAATGATCCATTTCTTTTAGTTTATTATAATCATCGATTATTTTGGAAATTAAATTTGGAGGGACCAATCCTTTATCTTCTGCGAAGAAAATGAATAGAAAGCGGTCTAATAATTTTTGAGATTTTTTGAAAAGCAGCAGTTCATCAATTTTAGGGTTATTTTTTATTAAGTTTTGGAAAATACTGTTTCTGAAAACTGAATAATCATTATAAAGTTTTTTGGAAATCTGCTCTTCGTGCTGATTGGACTTTTCTTTTATTATTGCTGGAATATCTTCAAAAATACTTTCTTTACTGAAACATAGATAAAGGAATTTGAAATCGTTTTTTGAAAGTTGGAAAACAATAAATTCTTCAAATTCAGTTGCATCATTAATGTATAATCTGATTTTTTCAAAATTTGAAGTCATTACATATTTGCAATTTGATTGATGTGTTTTATAATTGAATGCCTGTTTCTCGATTGTTTTTAAGTCTATTGTTTTTGTTGATTTTAATTCAATAACTGCAATTGGTTTTCCATCTTTCAGGATTGCACCGTCAGCTTTTTCTGCATCTGTTTTGTTTTTAAATTCCGTTGTCAGATTAAAATTCTTATCAGGATTAATTGTATAATTTAAACATTCAACAAATAATTCTCGTAAAAATCCTTCTTGATATTGTTCTTCTTTGAGAGCTCTGATTCTTTCAGCTCTCCCAAAATCATTGAAATACTTTGTATATTTTTTATAATTCTCTTCTATCAAATCAGAAGGTAAATTCTTCAGATATTTTTTAACTATTACTTTTTGAAATAACGACAATTAAATCCTCCTATTCTGTTGCCCATAACATCATCTGTATGCCCGAACAAATTTCTGGATATTTATTACATATTTTACCATTATTTCTTTTATCCCCTTGGGAGTGTATTTTTCAATAATTTTCATTTCTATTTAATATTTATGAGTCCATTCTAAAAAGTTAAATTTAAGAAAGCGAGAAACCGTTGAAACGGTTAATGTATTTTTTGTTTCATTAACCACCAACTTAAGTTGGTGGTTAATAAGAAGACAGCTAATTTTAACCGATTCATCGGTTTCCCAATAATTTGATACATTTTCTAACATATTTCTATATTACTCATTTTTAGAGTAAACTCCTTCTATTAATCCGATTTGCTCTGATTTCTGCTAAATTCTTTTAAATCTGTCAATAAATTTGCTCAAATAATTTCCAATAATTCTTTGATAATATTTATCATTATCATAATAAAAAAGCCCCATCCGCCGGTTAATGACGGACAGGGCTTATTTCTAATTAGTTAATTCACGCGATACTATTTCATTAGGATCATTTTCTTTGTTTGAGAATAATTACCTGTATCCATTTTATAGAAATAGATTCCAGGGCTGACGAGATTGCTGTTTTCATCTTTACCATCCCAGGTAACAGAGACAGGGAGATTGGTAGAGGGGGCGACTGGGAGAAGTTCCCGCACGAGTTGTCCTTTGATGTTGTAAATCTTGATAGATGCATTATGGTTTCCTGCTGGTAAAGTAAAGGAAATCGTGGTTGAATGAGCAAAAGGATTCGGATAATTCTGACTCAATGAAAAAGTAGCTGGAACTTCAGGCAATTCATCGTCAGTTCCAACCGGGTCGATCTCGAACCAGTCAAGGGCATCGCTGATGATCATTTTGATGTCAGTATCACTTGTGAACTGGGAAAGATCAAAGCTTGTAAAGAATGATTTATAGATGAGGTTATCCAGCCAGAGAGCACAAACACCGTGATAACAATATGCTTGTCCTGGTATTAAAGGACCGGGACCGTCTTCAAACAGGAATGTAGATTCCGAGCTTATTGTGGGATTTGTTACTTCGTCAGCATACCAACTGGGGCAAGCTCTTGTGTAAAGCACATCAGGACTATTTGCATAAACAGGATATTCCACTCCTGCAATACCGATCGGTGAGCCACCAACTCCGAGTACTGTTCCATCTTCATAAGCCCAGCAATTTGGTCCTCCCAGACCATTTGTTCCGCCAAAAGGAGGATAGCCGTAAGTTCCTTGGGGGTAATACCCACTTCTTAAATAAGCAGAAAAGAATTTTCCTCTCGGGTCTGAATTAGGAGAACCATGTTGAGTAAATCCCCAATCATCTGAAGCCATAAAGACGTTCTTAGGATTCCCGCTCGTTCCGCTGTCCATATATTCCATAAGAGCAACAGAAAGAGTATCGTACTTGTCGCTACCTCCAGCAGAATTAGCATAAGTGAAGATGGCTTTATAACTTTCAGGAAAACTATAGTCATCAAACTCCCACCAGTCGTAGATATCATAAACTATGTTCGCATTATCCAGAGCCATAATATATTTTGGATACTCAACATAGTTATAATCCTGGCCACTGGTGTAGGCAAAAAGAACATCTACGCCATTTGTAGGAAGTATCTTTAATGAATAGATTTCCTGTGGAGCATTTGCAGGAGAAGTTCCCCTGTTCTGTGCAGGAGAATCATCTGTTGCTGCAAAATAATAATTTAATGGTGTGCTGTTTGGAATTTGCGGAAGCTGATAGGAATAGGTGTTTGGTTCTACAAAATCAGTGTGAGTAATACCTTCCCAGCCATTTCCAATATTATAATATAGAGTATCGGAAAGGATGCCGGACATGTCGGAAATAGTAAGAGAAATTTCAGGTGTGTTATCGAAAGTGTTTCCCATCTCTTCATATACAAAAGTAGGAGGTTGATTATCTTCTCCCATATAGAATCTGATAGCAAGTTCATTCTGAAGGAGATTTCCGTATGGCTCAACTCCGACGTACTCATTATTTTTTACTATTTCTCTCAGGTAACAAAGTCCAATATCTGCTGTATCATTTTGAATTGCAACTGTAGAACTCTGTCCGTAATCGTGAGGAATGCTGCTGACCTGTCCATTGGCAACGTTTTGATATTGGAAGATCATCTCACCATTTTCATGGAAGATCACTTCGAAGCAAAGAGTTGGGGCTCCACCTGTTCCGGCATGAAATCTTACATTATGCCATTGTACCACGCAATAGCGATTTGGAGCTGTTCCAAAAGTCTCGAAATAAATGTCTCCTGTTCCGTTATCTGCATGCAGATCATCCCAATAAATAGCAATTAATGCTGGCATTTGAGTATAACCTGGAATCGGGTATGAATAGTTAAAGATATTGCCATCAGTCCCCCAACCAATCGAAGGATAAGGATTGTACCAGGTATTCTCTGCCAAAAGAAATTCACCATTTATATCAACATAGAAATAGGTGCGGTCAATACCATAGAACGGAAAATTGAAGCCGAAATCTATAGGTTCTGAAAAATTATCATCACCATAAAATTGATTGACTCCATACATTATTGCAGAAGCTCCGGTAGTACTTATATCGATCCAATTATAAACCGGTCCGCCCGGCTCGGTACTGTCTATCCATCGATAGCCGAAAGCATCAGGTCCGCCTATTCCGTAATGTTGATAAATTTCTGTTTCTTCAGTGAGAGAATCATTATTTGGATTTGCATCACCAGTCAGGTCAGTAGTCATTGTTACAGTGTAATCTCCAATTACAGAAGGAGCCCAGCAGTCTGCAAAGTTGATTACCTCGGTTGAATTTACAGTTAGAGTTCCGGTGTGAAGAAATGTGCTTGTGTAAACAACTGCGAAAAGCGAATCTTCAATTTCGCAGGTTATATTGAAATTATCGGTAATATCGGAAGTTCCGTAATTCTTAATAGTTCCTGATGGATATATGTCCGTATTCACATAATGGTGAGCAGCAGGAATTTCAATTGATAGCATTCCTACATCAATTGATTCTGCCTGACCAACTTTTACATCATCAACAAGCATTGCATAAGTATCCTGAACCCATTGAATAGCAAGATAAATGTTTTGACCTGCATAGGCAGACAGATCGTATGAATATTCAACATAATCCGTTGTGATTCCTGTAACATTATCAAGAGTAACATTAAAGTTACCAATTGCATTTCCGGTGGTGGAAAGTTTAACATTGAAATCTTCTGTACTGTACCAGGATCTGGCAAAAAATATGAAAGAGTCTCCTGCTTGAACAGTCACTTGTGGTGTAATCAGCCAGTCATTGCCATCACTCTCATAACAATCTACGGCTGCAGACCAATCGCCGCTATGAGCATGAGAGGCGCTTTCGTAAGCAGACCATTCATGTCCATCGCCATTAACATCGTAAACGGTCCAGTCTGCCGGAATAACTCCGCTTTCAAATCCTTCATCGATTGTCCATTGCGCAAAGGCAGATGTTGCTATAAAAAGCATAACTGCCAAGAGTAACACTGTTTTCCCCCTGAAAATTCGAGGATTAGTTTTCTGTCTTATCATCTTTTTTCTCCTTGTCCCGGCGTAGTCCATATTTATCAAGACGAAACCGGGTTTATTTTATTGATATTTTTGGATTTTCTAATTGAATTTGCCATTCTACAAAACCTTTTATTGATCCTCCAATAGATACATTTTCTCCCCACTTAACTGTTATAACTCCTGTTGACTTACTTATATAAGAGGGGTCAATGTTTGTTTTATTCATGTTGTAGTTTGTTCCGAGACATACGAGAGATATTTTTTGTCCGTCAGGTCCTGCTTCTGCAATTGCTTTAGTAATTAGCTCCTCATTTTCATCCGCTCGATATTCAACTAACTCATTATTAACTATTGTCAAACTCGGATTTATAATAGTTTTACCATAAATATAACCGGATTTTGCATTAATCACTCCATTGATACTTTTCGTTTTAGGAATGAATAATATTTCTCCGCCAGGGATAAATATAAGAGGACATTGTCTGGGACGATTTGTAAAGGAGCCATAGTCGCACATGATTTTTTGTATTTCGAAAACAAAATCGCTTCCCTGGTCATTTTGAATTTTAATTCCGGATGAACCGAGATATTTTTTTGATATTTCTTCTGTTTCCTCAGCAAGTTTATTGTAATCAATATCCAGTGATTTCCAGAAATTGATTTCAGATAGGATATTTTTCTCAGAAAGATTGTCCTTTATCAGCCCTTCCATCATAGCTATTCTGATATTATGCCTTTTAACAATTTCCCTGCTTTTTGCAAAAGCTTTCTGCTGGATCTTCTTTTTTTCGGGATTGTCTAAGGGAATAAATCTTGATTCACCATTAAGATACATATATACATTGTGCTCTATCAATAATCTGTTGAATTTTTCAAAATCCCAATTGTAAGTAGCCAGGGAAAATTCGTTATGCTTTGCTTCGATCATTTCCTTGTCCCTATAAAGAAGGGTAACCTCAATTTGTCTCTTTGAAGCTTCAACCAAAATTTTATTTACCAGCGGCATATTATATTCGCCTGAAACTAAGAGCAATTTTTCCTTTGCTTTCATTTTAAGAGAATTCTCAAGAACATTTGCAGCAATGTCTGAAAGATTGATATTATTATCTGCTTCGATTATCCGATTTATCAATCCGCGATTATTCATTTTAAGATCGCCATTAATTTGAGCACCCAATGAGGAATCGAGGATATAATTTTTTGCTTTAGCCCGATAATAAATTTCTTTGTGATTTTCTCTGAAATGAACAATGCGGATCAAACCAGTTTCTAATAAATTTTTTAAGTTGTAGTGTATTTTTTGCTTACTTAGTCCAAATATTTTTGACAATTGTTGCCCGGTTACAGGATTCAATATCAACTCATTAATGATTTGTAATTTCAGTTCAGAATTGATGGCTTTCATTTGTGAGAGCTTATTTATGACGAATACATTCTCTATCAATTGATTGATCCTTTAAATTTTTGGTCAAAAAATATTAGACTAAAATGCTTGTCAAATTAAATTTGATTGCAATTAATTTAATTTTAAATTTAGTAGGATCGAATCGAATAAACTCTGTTTTTATTTGTTTGAAATATTATTTTTTGTGTAATTCTCCTCTAGAATAAAGAGAACATCAAAGTATAAACTTTTACAAAAAAGGCTCTTTTGAGTTTTAAGTGGGTTGATATACTTATAATTTGAATACGCCAATGCATATAAATATCCAATATCCAACCAGCCGTCGCTTAGGCTATGGCTCGGCAGGCACGGAATATCCAATATCCATTTATCGAGGCGTCTTGTCTGGGCGTATCCGCCAAAAGTATTGAGATCAACTCGTCTGTCTCCTGTAATAAAGGGAATAATTTTATTATAGGTTGAATTAATTTTACCCCAACTATTATTTTCAGCCACACTTCGATTGCCTTGCGGATGGTTGAAAACCTCCGCAATGGTAATCCGTTCACAACCATTGCGAAGGTCAAGACCATTCGCAAGGTTTCAGATTGT
>JAUWMT010000073.1 GCA_030613025.1 Candidatus Cloacimonadota bacterium | reverse complement strand
AAATATTTCGAATAATTACCAATAAAATTCTATATATTACACTCCAAAATCCAAAATCTAGATATTTATGCTTTGTTGAAATATGAAGTATATGAAATTTATCACTCACTCAAAACTGGGGTTTTTAAAGTGAACTCAAATGTCAAATAAAAAAAGAGATTCTGTTTAGAGGAGAGAACTGCAAAATTTGGTGAAGATATTATCGAATTTGCTAAAAAATCCCTAAAGATTAGATAACCCCGAAACAGATTGTTCAGAGTCAAAAAGAGATTTTGGACATAAAATAAGTATTTGCAAAAAGGGAGCTAAAGAATCAAAATATTAGTTGAGGATGATTTTAAAAAACATTTTTACAATTAAACGATGAAGAAAAAATTACTTTGACATTTGAGTTTTGGCATTTCATTTGTAATTAGAAATTAGGATTTAGAAATTAATTTTTACTATCCTTCCACTCCTGCGAAACTTGAATAAGTAATATCCTGAAGGTGTGAACGCGCATTCGTAACTTCTACTTCATGAATTTATAGTTAGTGCCGATCTTTTCGTACACTTCTTCAATGGTTTTTGATGCGATCTTTTGGCTATGTGCAATACCTTCTGTGAGGACATCCTTAATATAACTCATATTATTAAGAAGCTTTTGCTTTTCCTCTCTGATCGGAGTTAGCTCTTGAGCAATATTTTCAGAAAGTATCTTTTTGCATTGTAAACACCCAATTCCTGCTGTGCGGCATCCTTCAGCACAATAGGCAATTTGTTCGTCAGTTGAGAAAAGCTGATGCAAGGAGAAAAGATTGCAAACTTCAGGATCACCCGGATCGGTCTTACGAATTCTTTGAGGATCGGTCACTGCAACTGAAAGTTTTTTCCAGATCTCTTCAGGCGTGTCATCAATATACAGGCAGTTATTAAGAGATTTACTCATCTTTGCCTGTCCATCTAAACCTCTTATAAGCGCACCCTTTTGGATAATTGCTTTTGGCTCAGGGAAGAGGTCACCAAATGTGTTATTAAATCTACGAACGATTTCTCTGGTCAATTCAAGATGGGGAAGCTGGTCTTCGCCGACAGGAACTGCATGAGCTTTGTATAGGATGATATCCGCAGCCATGAGCGTGGGGTAATCCATCAAACCCATATTTATATTATCTTTGAATCGTTTGGATTTATCCTTAAAAGTTGGCACTCTTTCAAGCCATGAAACAGGAGTAACTGTATTCAATATCCATGTCAGCTCAGTATGCTCTTTAACTTTTGATTGGATCATGAGCACACATTTTTTTGGATCAAGACCTGCAGCAAGATATGTCGCAGCACAATCGATCACACGTCCTTCCATTCCTTCTGGATCATAGGGAATGGTCATAGAGTGGTAATCAACAATACCCCAGACGCAGTCGTACTCATCCTGAAGTCCGATCCAGTTCTTGATCGCACCAAGGTAATTTCCAATATGCAATTTTCCGCTGGGCTGTATGCCACTAAAGATTCTTTTTCTCATGCTGTTACTCCTTATGTATTCGCTTATTTTGCCGGATGAGCAATGAGATCATACTCAAGACTATCGACAATTTCTACTTCTATTATATCACCAACATTCGCTTCAGCTTTTTCAAGAAAAACAATACCGTCTATATCCGGAGCATCGAATTCTGAACGGCACTCATAGATTTTAGGTTTGATTTTCTTGTCAACAATAACGGACAGCTTCTTTCCAATAAAATTTTCCAATCTGTCCTGCGAGATAGCTTTTTGTGCTTTCATCAATTTTTCAAATCTTTTTTGTTTGATATGTTCGGGAACTTGATCCGGTAAAGAAGCAGCTTTCGTGCCATTTTCCTGATAATATTTAAATGCACCGAGACGGTCGAATTTCTGTTTCTGAACAAAATCATGAAGTTCTTCAAAATCCTTTTCAGTTTCACCGGGGAATCCCACGATAAAAGTTGTTCTGATAGAGAGTTCCGGAACGAGATTGTGGATCATGTTAAGAGCTTGTATAATATCATTTTTAGAAGTTTTGCGATTCATTTTTTTGAGAATATTATCGCTAATGTGCTGAATTGGAATATCGAGATATTTGCAGATTCTCTTGCTTTTTTTTATTGTAAAAAGCAGTTCCTTAGTAATATGTTGAGGATTCAAATATAAAAGACGCAGCCAACTGAGATCATTGATCTTATCCAGAGCAAGTAGGAGATCATTTAGTCGGCTTTCACCATAAATATCAATTCCGTAATTTCCAATATCCTGAGCGATCACAATTATTTCTTTCACTCCTTGATCCACTAATTGCTGAGCTTCGTCCACAATTTCATTGATCGGCTTGCTGCGAACCGGTCCGCGAATGAATGGTATTGCACAATAAGAGCAGAAATTCTCACAGCCATCACTGATACGTAGATATGCATAATGTTTCGGAGTAAGGATGAAGCGCTTTTCTTCGAAAGGATTTTCTGAGTTAAAAATCATATTGATCTCAGAAATTTCATCCAAACCAAAAAAGTGATCGACTTCAGGTATTGATTTTGTCAGCTCCTCTTTATACCTTTGAACAAGACATCCTACAACGATTAATTTCTTGCACTTACCTTCTTTTTTAAAACGCACAAAATCCAGTATTACATCTATTGATTCTTCCTTTGCCGGTTGAATGAATCCGCAGGTATTCACTATGAGTACTTCCGCTGTTTTGGGATTGCTCACAAGCTTATAACCTACGTCCTGAATATTGGACGTAATTACCTCACTGTCCACAAGATTTTTGGGACAACCAAGTGTTTCTATATAAAATAATGCTTTTTTTCTTGCCATGAATAAATCCTAAACCTATTTTGTATAAGAAGCAAGAAATAAAAAACTTGCTTCAAAATTTATGGTCTCAGAAAAATGTCATCTAAACTAAAACTAATTAAATTAATAAGAGGTTTTTATGTCAAAGAAATGTGAAATATGCGGGAAAAGCCCAATGTTTGGTCATAATAGAAGTAAATCAGACAGACGCACGAACCGTCGCTGGAATCCGAACCTTCAGAGAATTTCAGTTGAAGTAGATGGAACCGTTAAGAAAATGACGGTCTGTACAAGCTGTATCAAGAGCGGAAAAGTAAAAAAAGCATAACGAAATTGGAGGTTACGTATATGTTCCACCAAAGAGTGAAATATTCATTGATCATTCTTTTGCTGGTAATTTGTTTTTCGACAACCGCATTTGCATCTATTCCACTTGTAGGTAATGATGGACACAGTCCATTTGTAAAGATAGTTGATGATCTTATTGGCACGGTAGTTAACATTAAGGTAGAATGGGAAACTCAAAGTAGCTACAAGCAGTTCTCATCCCCACTTCCTTTTAATGAAGATTTCTTCAAATTTTTCTTTCCTGAACCGAAAAATAAGAGACGTACTGTAGGATATGGTTCCGGATTCATTTTCAGGAAAGAGGGAAATGTTGTATACATTCTTACAAATAATCATGTTGTAGGCAAAAGCGATGATGCAAAGATAACTATCACGATGGATGATAAAAAATGCTATGTTGCAGAAGTTGTTGGTTTGGATGATAAAACAGACGTTGCGGTGATCAAAATTGTTGTTGATAAAGATGCTGATATTTCCATAGCTCCTCTTGGCGACTCTGACTGGATACAAGTAGGCGACTGGGTCATTGCAATTGGAAATCCGTTTTCGGAAAATCTTCGAGGTACAGTTACGACCGGTGTGGTGAGCGCAAAAGGACGTGCGAATCTCAATTTTGGTGCAGATTCTCCGGTTTATCAGGATTATATTCAAACCGATGCTGCTATCAATCCCGGTAATAGCGGCGGACCACTTGTGGATATTCACGGCAAAGTGATCGGCATCAATGCTGCAATTTCTTCTGTGAGTGGCGGAAACATAGGCATTGGTTTTGCAATCCCGATAAATATTGTGAAAGTGCTTATTGATGATCTTATTGATAAAGGATTTGTAGAAAGAGCATATCTCGGTATTCTTCCTCAGGAAATAACACCTGCTCTGCAGAAAAGTCTTGATCTGCCGAATCTTGAAGGCGTACTGATCGGTAAGGTTGAAGATGATACTCCAGCCCAAAAAGCCGGATTAAAAAAACGGGATGTTATTATCAAGTTTGATGACGAACCCGTGAAAAACTTAAATAAATTCAGATTAATGGTCGCAAACAAACAGGTTGGCGATAAGATCTCAATGAAGATCATACGTAATGGAAAAGAGCTTACTAAAACTGCAAAACTGGAATCCTTTCCTGAATCCAGCGTTGCATCCAAACCTCAGAACGCTAAGGATGCAAAATCCTGGCTCGGTATTGAAGTAAAGAGCATAGACTCTGATTTTGCCAGGCAGTTCAATTTGAATATTGACAAAGGTGTGATAGTCTCTAAGATTGACATCGATTCTCCCGCTTATGATTCCAATCTCAATGTTGGCGATGTTATTCTCGAACTCGGAGATGAGGAGATAGAGAGCACGAAAGATTATTTCAAAGCTGTTGAAAAAATGAAGGATGAAGACGCCGATTCTATGCTTATCTATGTGTTGACTCCTCCCCAGTTCTATCATTATGTTGCGATAAAAGTTCAATAAATAGATATCTTGAAAAAAGGGAATAGGATTAAGATCAAAGACGTTAATTGGTAGTACCATTCAACTAAACTAAAGAATTTTGGCAGCAAAAATTATTCCGATGAATCCTGCTGAGGACAGGGGATTGCAAAAATATCTTTCCGATATTGCAGATTTCCCCACTCTGAGCCGCGAAGAAGAGCGCGAGCTGGTTAAAAAAGCTCAGTCCGGAGATGAGAAGGCAATGAATAAACTCATCGAAAGTAATCTCAAATTCGTGGTCAAAGTTGCAAGCAAATTCCAGGGAAAAGGACTGAGTTTATCCGAACTCATCAGTGAAGGTAATCTGGGTCTGATAAAAGCAATTAAACGGTTTGATCTGAGCAGGGAAACAAAGCTCATTACATATGCGGTATGGTGGATACAGCAGTCAATTCAGTATGCTATTTATGAGAAGAACCGGCTAATACGAATTCCTGCAAAGACCATAACGACCATAAGCAAGATCCGAGATGCCCGAAGAAAGCATCGTGCAAAAAGTGGTGAGGAAGCAACTGTAGAAGAAATTGCAAAACAGGTTGATGTCAAAAAAGAAAAAGCACAGGAACTGATGAATACGACTACGGATATTGTTCCTCTCGAAAATATGTATGGAGAATCTGATGCTCTCTCACGAATGGCTGCGAAAAAAGTCACTGCGCCCTCTTATCACGAAGATGTCAGCGATCCTAAAAAGATATATTACAGAAAAAAACTGCACGATAAGATCAATAAAAAGATCAAAACCCTAAATCCAAGAGATGCGAGAATAATTCAGGAATACTTCGGCTTCGGTGATGATGATAAGGGAAAAAACTTTGCACAGATCGCACGCGAACTTGGACTATCCCGCGAGCGTGTACGTCAGATATTCAAACAGATATTGGAAGAGCTACGCAAGGAAACCGTTGATGAAGTGGATATAGATTATCTGTTAGGGATTTGATACTCATTTGAGTTTCCGGTTCCTGACAGAGAGCAGTCATGCACTGCTCTTTTTTAGTATATATAAGAAGTACGTAACTCAATGGACAAAACTTGACAGCATAAAGTGCTGTTAAAAATCGGGCTTCTACCCGATTTCCATCGCTGAACGTCAAAGGAGCAACCATGAAAGAAATGGAAAAAGTATATGATCCTCATTTGATTGAGAAGAAATGGTATAAATTCTGGATTGACAAGGAGCTTTTTCATGCCGAGGTTAATCCTCAGAAAAAGCCCTATACTATTGTGATTCCACCTCCCAATGTTACAGATATTTTGCACATGGGTCATGTACTTAATAATACACTTCAGGATATAATGATACGCTTCAAAAAGTTGCAGGGTTTTGAAACCCTCTGGCTTCCGGGAACAGATCATGCCGGGATCGCTACGCAAAATGTTGTTGAACGCGATCTTGAAAAACAGGGCAAAAATCGTCACGATCTTGGACGAGAGCAACTTATCGAGCTTATCTGGGAATGGCGAAAAACAAAGGGCGGTCGCATTCTCGATCAACTTAGGCGTCTCGGTGCGAGCTGCGACTGGAGGAGAGAGCGTTTCACTATGGATGAAGGACTCTCCAATGCAGTTAATGAAGCGTTTATTTCACTTTATAAAAAAGGTCTTATCTATCGCGGGGAATATATTATAAACTGGTGCCCACGCTGTAATACGGCGCTTTCTGATGTTGAAGTTGAGCACGAAGACAAGGCATCCCATCTTTGGTATATAAAATATCCTCTTAAAGATAGAAAA
The DNA here is from genome assembly GCA_030613025.1 of Candidatus Cloacimonadota bacterium. Lineage (GTDB taxonomy): Bacteria > Cloacimonadota > Cloacimonadia > JGIOTU-2 > JGIOTU-2 > Celaenobacter. The sequence goes on along the minus strand of JAUWMT010000073.1, from coordinate 5,627 downwards.
CACGAATTTATCAACGTTGCCACAACACGTCCCGAAACTATGCTCGGAGATACCGCAGTTGCAGTCAATCCAAAAGACCCACGCTTTGCAGAGCTTATCGGTAAGACACTGACCCTTCCGCTGACCAATCGGGAAATTCCAATAATTGCTGACGAGTTTGTTGATAAAGAGTTTGGAACCGGCTGTGTTAAAGTTACTCCAGCTCATGATCCTAATGACTTTGATATGGCTATGCGTCACGATCTGCCGAAGATTACAGTTATTAATGAGAACGGTGTTATGAACGAAAATGCCGGTGCAGAGTATGCAGGCATGGATAGATTTGAATGCCGCGAAAAGGTCATTATGGACCTGAAAGAAAGAAGATTGCTTGATAAGATCGAAGATTATCAACACAATGTCGGGCATTGCTACAGATGTAAAACAGTTATTGAGCCCTATCTTTCAAACCAATGGTTCGTTAAGATGAAACCACTTGCGGAAAAGGCGATGCAGGTTATCGAAGAAGGAAAGATTACGATCCATCCGCCACGATATAAAAAGGTTTTTTTCAACTGGCTGGAAAATATTCGGGATTGGTGTATTTCCCGTCAAATATGGTGGGGACATAGGATACCTGTCTATTATTGTGATGACTGCGGTGAGATCATAGTCGCAAAAGAAAAACCTGAAGCGTGTCCAAAGTGTCAAGGCACTCATGTTCATCAGGATCCTGATGTTCTGGACACCTGGTTCTCGTCATGGCTATGGCCTTTTTCAGCTCTTGGTTGGCCAGAAAAAACTCCTGAACTAAAATATTTCTATCCCACCAATCTTCTTGTCACAGGTTATGATATTCTTTTCTTCTGGGTTGCACGTATGATCATGGGCGGCATGGAAATGACTGAAGAGATTCCCTTTAAATCAGTTTATCTTCATGGTCTAGTTCTCGATGAGAACGGTGTCAAAATGAGCAAATCCCTTGGTAATTCTCCAGACCCAATTGACGTCATAGAAAAATACGGCACTGATGCACTCAGGTTCAGCATGGTCTTCAATACTCCTAAGGGAAATGATGTAATGTATAATGATGCACTGATTGAAACCGGCAGAAACTTTGCAAACAAGATCTGGAATGCTGCTCGATTTGCACTCACAAATGCTGCAGAGATCGATGGATTGCCGGATGAATCTGAAGAGCCGATCGAGCTTGCGGATAAATGGATACTTCATAGATTGAATGAAGTCAAAAAAGCTGTTAATAGTGCATATGAGGAATATCGTTTCCTCGATGTAACTCATCAGCTATATGAATTTTTCTGGAATGAGTACTGCGCCTGGTATCTTGAGATAATCAAGGACAGATTCTATAAGTCTGATGATCTGGCATCCAGGAGAATGGCGAAATATCTCATGCTGAAAGTTCTTGATGAATCTCTAAAAATGCTTCATCCGATCATGCCTTTTATTACTGAAGAAATATGGCAGAGGGTTAAGGAATTTTATCCTTCGGAATCCGCAGAATCGATCATGCTTTCTGAATTTCCAGTTTCCGTAGATGGGGATAGCTATCTTAAAGAATCAGAGGAAATGCAACTCATCTTTAAGATGATCACAGCGATTAGAAGTATTCGAAAAGACATGAATGTCTCACCATCTGAATATGTTGTGATCGTCGTAAAAGATGTTCTTCCTGCGCGTTGCGCAGTATTGCAAAACAGTCGTCATTATATAAAAGTTATGGCAAAAGTCGATGAAATCTATATTGGTGACGATGCGGTAAAACCAGAAAAATCAACTACTACTGTTGTTGACGACATCGAAATATACATGCCATTGGAAGGCATTATTGATCTTGAAAAAGAGCGTGAACGGCTTATGAAGAAGCTGTCCAAAGTCGAGAACAGTCTGATAAAATGTGTTGGCAAATTGAAAAATGAAAATTTTGTAAATAATGCACCTGCTAATATCCTTGAACAGGAGAAGGAAAGAAAAGAGCAGCTTGAAAATACAATAGAAAAGCTGAAGGCAAATATTTCGTTCCTTGAATAACCCAAGCGTTATTTGACATAGTTGTGCATTGCAATATTATATCGTAGATATGTGCGAAAGTGGCGGAACTGGTAGACGCGCTGGACTTAGAATCCAGTGGCCGAGAGGTTGTAGGGGTTCGAGTCCCCTCTTTCGCACCAAGATTTTATAAAGTAAAAAGGAATATAGAATGGAATTGAAACCAAAAATTGAAAAGTTGAGCGATACAAAAAGAAAAATGAGTTTCTCAGTACCGAAAGATGTTGCTCAAAAGGATTATGAAACTACCCTTAAGGGCTTCAGGCAGTATGTGTCTCTCCCCGGATTTCGTAAAGGGAAAGCTCCTCTGAAAACGATTGAAAGAATGTACAAAGATCAGATAAAACAGGGATTTTTTGAAGATGCTATACCAAAATATTATAAGCAGGCATTGGAAGAACTGGATAAAATGGGTGTCAATCCCATCAATCAGGGAGTCCTCGAAGATACAGACTGGGAGACCGGGAAAGATTTGGAATTGTCATTCACTTTCGAAGTCAATCCCGAAATCGAGCTGAAGGAATACAAGAATTTTTCTGTGGAATTCGAACCGGAAAAAGTAACTAAAGAAATAATCGATGGTGAACTCTCTCGATTACAGGAAAATTATGCAACGATCTCAGATAAGGATGCTCTATCTGAAAATGGTGATGTTATCAATTATACTATCCTGAAATACGACGGAAAAGACATTACAAAAAAAGAAGAAAGCTCATATAAAATTGGGCAGGAAACTTATGGGAAAGCTTTTGATGAAGCGCTAATCGGTGCAACTAAGGGTTGTGAGATAACTGCTATTGTCGAGCTGGGTCCTCTAGATGATAAGGAAAAACCGGAAAAGAAAGAAATGACGCTCAAGGTAAACGAAGTGAAGAAGGTTGAGCTTCCTGAACTGAATGATGACTTTGCAAAAGAAGTAGGGGAATTTGATTCTCTGAAAGCACTGAAGGATGAAATTAAAAAAGGCATCGAAGAACAGATCACTCAAAAAAATAAAAATCAGACGAAATCGCTCATCTTACAAAAAATAATTGAGAAAAATCCCTTTGAAGTTCCAGAGTCATTTGTAGATAATTATGCTGAAGATATGATGAGAAAATATACACAGCAGCAGAAAAATCTCAATGCAGAAGAACTTGCCCCAATGAAAAATATCTATAAAAGTTATGCAGAAAACGAAATTCGCATATATTATGTAATGAATAAATTGAAAGAGCTTGAAAAAGTAGAAGTATCTGATGAAGAAATTGAAAATGAGATCAGGCGTTCAGCCGAGAAAATGGGCATGGACGTAGAAAAGTACAAGGAACTCTATAAGAAGCAGATAAATAAAGAAGAAATAAAAGAAAATCTCATAAGTGATAAGATAATTAAAAATATTGAGAAAACCGTGGATTTCAAAAAGCCGAAAAAGCAAAAGGAATCCAAGAAAAAAGAAAGTATAAAAGAGGAAAAATGACACTGATTCCAATGGTCATTGAGCAGACAGGAAAGGGTGAAAGAGCTTATGATATCTATTCACGCCTTTTAAAGGATCGTATTATATTTGTGGGTTCTGTAATGAATGACGACATGGCAAACATCATTATTGCCCAACTTCTTCATCTTGAAGCGGATAATCCGAAAAATGACATACATATGTATATCAATTCTCCAGGTGGCGTAGTCACATCAGGTCTTGCTATTTATGATACCATGCAGTATATCAAACCGGATATTTGCACAATTTGCATGGGACAAGCTGCAAGTATGGGTGCTTTACTTCTCGCAGCAGGTGCTCATGGAAAACGCTCAGCATTGCCCAATTCAAGAATTATGATCCATCAACCACTTGGCGGAGTGCAAGGACAAGCAACGGATATAGAAATTCATGCAAGAGAGATCATAAAAATTAAGGAACGAATCAATCATATCTTTAGTAAACATACGGGCAAAGATATAAAAAAAATCGAGATGGATTCTGATAGAAATTTTTTCATGGATGCGAAAGAAGCCCTTGAATACGGTATTATTGATGAGGTTATAACTCAAAGGAAGTAATATGGAAGAACAAAAATGTTCATTTTGCGGAAAAACCCGAGATCAGGTTAATAAACTTGTGCGTGGTGTTGATGGCAACATCTGCGATACTTGTATCACGATCTGTAATACAATTCTCGAGAAGGAACGCGAGAAAAAGGTTGATGATAATTTTGAACTACCAACTCCTCGTGAAATAAAAGCATACCTCGATGAATATGTGATCGGTCAGGAGAATGCAAAGAAAACAATTTCTGTTGCTGTGTACAATCATTATAAAAGAATTTTTAAACAGAAGTTTATAAAAGACGTAGAGCTTGAAAAAAGCAATATTATTATGATCGGGCCTACTGGTACAGGGAAAACACTTATTGCACAGACTCTTGCAAGATTTCTCAAAGTACCCTTTGCTATTTCAGATGCAACTACGCTCACAGAAGCTGGTTACGTTGGAGAAGATGTTGAGAACATTCTCGTTCGCCTGCTTCAGGCAGCAGATTATGATATTGAAAAAACTGAACGTGGCATCATATATTTGGATGAGATCGATAAGATCGCTCGCAAATCCGAAGCACCTTCTATTACACGTGATGTTTCAGGTGAAGGTGTGCAGCAGGCACTTCTGAAACTTCTCGAAGGCGAAAAGGTCAATGTTCCTCCCAAGGGTGGAAGAAAGCATCCGCATCAGGAATTTATTGAGATCAATACTAAGAATATTCTATTTATTGTTGGCGGAGCTTTCAACGACTTGGAAAAGATCATTGAGCGAAGAATAAATAAAAAAACAGTCGGTTTTGGCTCGGAACTTCTGGGACTTTATGAGGATAGAAGAAGTGATATCCTCAGCAAGGTGCAGCCACAAGATCTGCTCAAATACGGCTTGGTTCCTGAGTTGATCGGCAGACTTCCGGTTAATACTTCATTGTCAGAACTTGACAAAGAAGCATTGATAAGAATTCTTACTGAACCAAAGAATGCTTTAATCAAACAATATCAGGCATTATTCGAGTTGGAAGATGTTGATCTTGAATTTGAAGATGATGCTTTGGAAGCAGTTGCAGAAATTGCGACAAAACGGCAGTCCGGAGCACGGGGATTAAGAGCTATCATGGAGAATGTCATGAAGGACATCATGTATAATCTACCTGATATGAAGGATGTGAATAAGTGTATCATCACTCGTGATGTTATTGTTGATAATGGAGCTCCAACCTTTCAATTTATAAACTCAAAAGAGAAAAAAAACCAGGATCAAATGATTGCCTAGCTTCGTTTTTCTTGACACGAAAGAGCAATCATTGGATGTAAGTCTCCACTGCGTTCCACAGTAGCTCAGCGGTAGAGCAGGTGGCTGTTAACCACTTTGTCGGGGGTTCAAATCCCTCCTGTGGAGCCATTTTTTTTGTCATCTTGAGCTTGTCGAAGGATGAAAAAAAATGAATAGGAATTATGGAAACGAAATATTATACTTATGTTTTACATTCTCCTCAATATAATAAGATCTATATTGGCTACACAAACAACCTTGAGAGGCGTTTATATTTTCATAATAAAGGTAT
>JAUWMT010000081.1 GCA_030613025.1 Candidatus Cloacimonadota bacterium | reverse complement strand
TTACGATTTTCAGCTTGGAATATACTACGTCCGTAATCAGATTAATTTCCGCCAGCCTGTTTTGCCCACTGCCAGTTCCCGTCTGCATCAAATTTTGCACCGAAAACATCGTAACTTCCGCTGCTTGTTAGTGTGAAAGCTCCAAAAGTCGCTGTTTCTTTAAAGTGTCCGATGACATAGGAATTACCATTTGCATCTACGCTTATACCACAGGCGAGATCAGTCCCTATTCCGCCAGCTTGTTCTGCCCACTGCCATTGTGGAACTTGGGCTGTTAATACTGCGGATATCATAAATAAAACCGCAATACATAAGATAATACTCTTTTTCATCTTAAGCTCCTATAATTTTTTAATTTTTTTTGTTATTATAATTATTCTATCCCGATACATCTACATCTCTTTAGACCGGTCGGAATAGATACCTATCAATGACATTAATACTCTAATACCCAAACTAAAATCGGGGTCTCCTATTTTTGACATTAACATTCTCAGCTTCATTTCATTTTTCTTGACAGCGTGAATCCGGGTTTTCCATTAACGACTAATGGCATAATGGAAATAGGCCATTTTTGATCGATTCCTGTTTTCATGTCATTCTTACAGGGCTGTTAACAGACCCGCCAAAGTCAAAAGGTAACAGCCCTTTCTCTTTTACGTGATTTTTTCTTTCATTTTAAACTCTTCCAAAGTCATTGAGTTTTGCCAATAACCTTCAAACAGTTTTTTAAAGGCATTTGCAAAATCAGGATGTTCAATAAGCAATGATGTTAAACTTTGTTTTGAAGTTAACCTGTCTCTTAATGCGATTAATACTATTTTTTCGTCAAAAATTACCAATTTTAGGGGTAATCCATAAGAAATTCTTATCTCTTCACCAACATTGGCATACATTTCAATCCACTTAAAGAAATCCAATTTTCTCGCATCATCAATTTCATAGATTGATTTAACTATTATACCACGTTTTTTTAAGTTAAAACCTTCTTCATTTTTTTCCAAATTAAAGGCATAGGGTTGTTTTGTAAAACAAAGTACTTCCTTCTTTGCTTTTCTTTCTAAGAAGCAAAATTTTTCAGCTATTCTACTTTTTTCTCTTAATACTTGTATGTAATCCAGTGGGTCTGAATTTTCTTTTTCAGAATTATATAAAGGTAGGAGAACTTTTGACAAATCAGAAATTCTTTTTTTCTTATCTTCTAGTTCGTTATACAAGTTAACAAAACCAACCTCAGGATTTACAGAAGAATATTTTTTTATTTTTCCCAATATCTCTGTGCATAATCCTTTTTGTACTAATTTGGCTAATATTCCATAAATTTTAGATTGAGGTATTTGAGCTAATTTTGAAATTTCAGTAGCTGTGAAATTTTTCTTTTTTAAAAGATAAAAATATACCTTAGCTTCAGATCCAGTAAGTCCAATACCTTTCAACTCATTAATAAGTTTACTTTCTTTCATTATTTAATATTTACCTTTTAATTCTTTTTACCACTTAAGGTAGTAAAAAAAATCATTGTCAATTAAAATTTTATTTTTTTTAAATTATCTGTTTCTTAGGCTCTTATAAGTTTAATTTTAATAAGTTTCGTTTGTTCATAATTGATATAATAAAAAAAAAGTACATCATAAATTATGAATTTAAATAAAAGTATATGCACCGCCCAGCTTGCAAAGATGAGTCGGGTTGAAATAGCACGCTGACCCACGCAGATTTTGCAGATTTTCGCAGATTAAGAATTTAATTTATTTTTCTTCATTTTTTTTTTGAATCAGTGTCGATCTACCTAATCAATGTTAATCTGTGTTCTACTTGTCACGGCGTCTTGTCTCGGCGTAGTGTAACGGAGACGGAAGCGTAGCGAAGACTGAAGTGAAACGGAGATGGATCGCTCTTCGCTTTACGACTTTACCATCCCGAGTCGTTCTCTTCGCGACCGACTCGTGATTTACACCGCCAACAAACAAAAATGTCATTCCTCCCGATTTGTCGGGAGGAATCCAGTATTTCCGCATTCTCTGAACTCCATCCGCCTGCTGTCAGAATGAAGTACTATTCCGTACTCTATACCATCTGACAAGGTAATTCCCAACAAAAAAGAGATGTCATTCCCGACCTGATCGGGAATCCAGTATTTCCGCATTCTCTGAACTCCATCCGCCTGCTAACTGATGAAGTCCAGGAATGCTGGAATCGATATTGTATATCTTGACGTAAAAATCTCAGATTGATTCGTTTACAAATAAATCTAAATTTCTTTTGAAAAAAATAGACGAGGAGGTCTCATGATAAAAATTCATGACCTGAAAAAGGTTTTTGAAAATAAGAAGAAGGGATCGGTTTCTTACAAAGAAGCACTAAAGGGAATCAGCTTTGTGTGCAAGCCTGGTGAGATTTTCGGTCTGCTCGGTCCAAATGGTGCAGGGAAAACAACTGCTCTTCGATGTATTTCAACGTTGATCAAACCAACTTCAGGCAACATATCTGTTAACGGGTTTGACGTGCTGAAAGACGAACGAAAAGTCCGTTCCATTATCGGCTTCCTTACCAGTGATATGAAGTTGGACGGATTTTTCACTCCTGACTACATGATGGATTACTTTGGTCGCTTGAATAAGATGACTCCCGAAGCGATTGCAGAACGAAAAGAGATACTCATCAAAGAACTTCACATGGAGGAGTTCCGTTATAAAAAGATCGATAAACTCTCTACCGGGATGAAACAGAAAACATCGATTGCGATCAGTCTAATTCATGATCCGGATATTATTATCTTTGATGAACCCACGAACGGACTGGATGTTATCACTGCAAAGAACGTCACCGATTTCCTGAAAAAATATGCGAAAGAAGGAAAAACCGTACTCATTTCCACGCATATTATGAGCGTTGCAGAGCAGATCTGCGATAAGATCGGAATTATTATAGAAGGACTGATCAAAGAATTGGGAACCCTCGAAGAGATTGTTAAAAGCAACAATACGGACAACCTTGAAGATGTATTCTTCAGATATCTGGAGGCGCAAGATGTTTAGAGATTCTTATATCATACTGAAAAAGGAATTAAAACGTCTTTTTACTGATAAGAGAACTGTCTTTTTTATGGTTGGGCTTCCGCTCATAATGCTTCCGCTTTTATATACTGTCATGGGAAAGATCAGTCAATCCAGATCGGCTGATATTAGATCCTATCATGGAACAGTCTTCATAGCTCCAGAAATGCAGAAGGAATCACCGATATACGAAGAGTTTATCTCCATAATTGATGAACAAATGAATGTTACGATCAATGAAATCCCTGAAGCTTATATTCCAACTGCTAAAGATCTTATAACGGAAAAAGATGCTCAATTGTTGATAACCTTTCCCGATAATATGGATGTTGCTTATGAAGGGATAAAACCCTTTGATGTACATATTTATTATAACGCCGCTTCTGATTATTCGAGCTACTTTTATAGAAGAACACACGAAGCAATTGGTTCTTTAGCTGACACCTTGATAACCTTGAGATTGGAATCTCTTGATATCCCAACGGAAATTCTTACACCTGTTACTGCAAATCGAACGATAAGCTATGAAGAGATAAATCTCGCCAAAAAGGGGAGCGAGGTTGGCAAAGCATTCGGAGTACTTCTTCCGTTCATTATTATTTTGTATCTATTTGTGAGCTCCATGCAGGTTGGCATCGATACAGTTTCCGGTGAAAAGGAGCGTGGGACCCTGGCAATTTTACTTGTCAATCAGGTCGATAGAGCTTCAATAATAATTGGCAAGCTCGGGGCAGTCGTGTGTGCTGCCTTTGCGAGTGCGATCAGTTCTGTAATTGGCTTGATGATCGCCGGCAAATTTTTTCTTAAAGACCTGTTCCGCTCCTCTGCCGAAATGTCTGATTTTATATTGAGCGCCAATCAAATATTCCAGCTGGGAATTTTACTCATTCCTGTTGCGATCTTGCTCGTATCCTTAGTGCTTATCTGTGCAACCTATGCACGCAATTCAAAAGAGGCAGCCGGTCTGGTCATGCCTCTATACATGGTCGTTTTGATCGTTAGTATTGGTACAAGCTCTATGGGAGAAACGGTTCCCTCATGGATGTATTTCGCTCCATTCATTAATACGGTAGTTGGGCTTAAATCAATATTCATCAAAGCATCCTCGTGGGGAAATGTTTTGATCGCAGCTGCGAGCAGTCTGATCTTTGCAGCATTACTCATCTATTTCATGATCAAGATGTTCAAAAGCGAAAAGATATTATTTAGAATATAAAAAGGAGTTTTCATGATCGAGAAAGATATCTCAAAATACAAGGACTTGTTTTCCGAATATACAGAGCTTCGTATTCAGGAAAATCGAAATTGTGCCATCTCATTAGTCAATGGTGATGTAATGGGGAATAACAGAATTTCCGAGAGTGGAGTGTCTGCACGTGTTAATAAAAAAGGCGTTTGGGGATTTTCGTCCAATCCCACTATCGCAGACGAAACTGTAAAAACGGTCATCAAAGCTGCGACAGAAAATGCGCTGTATCTTAATGATAGAGAGCGAAAGAGTAAAGAACCGCTTCCAGTTTCTGTGGGCACGTCTGAAAAGGATTTCATGACCGAAAGAAAAAGAAAAACTCAAAAAGAAATGATCGATTTCCTCAGAGAAATTGATGGGTACATTGGAAAAACATATACTGACCTTACAGCACGAACCACTGTGTATCGTTCTCTGGAAATGGAAAAATCGCTTCTGACTTCGGAAGGTTCTCAGGCATATTCAATGGTTCCAAGAACGCTTATTTATACGTTATTAAATCTGGCGAAGGACGGGCAGCCCTTTGAACTGTATGAGATATTCGGCGGATTCGGTCAATTTGAAAACCTATTTAGCAAGCCCGAAGATCTTTATGAGAAGATCGATAAGCAGTACGAACATCTGAAGAAAAAATCCGAAGGTGTGTACCCAAAAGCAGGTATCTCAGATTGTATTTTCGGACCAGATCTTGCAGGCATACTTGCTCACGAAGCCATCGGGCATACAGTCGAAGCCGATATTGTGCTTGGCGGTTCCGTAGCTGCGGATTATCTGAATAAAGAGGTTGCCAGTCCGATCATTAATATGGTTGATTTTGCACACACTGCAATGGGTAAGCTTTGCCCTGTTCCTTTATTTGTGGATGATGAGGGCACACAGGCAAAAGATGCAGTTCTTATTGAGAATGGGATTCTGAAAACCTTCATGCATAATAAAGAAAGCGCTCAGCATTTTGGAGTAAAGCCTACCGGCAATGCTCGTGCTTATAGCTTTTCCGATGAGCCGATCATCCGCATGAGAAATACAGCGATCGTGCCCGGAAAGGACAAACTGGATGATATGATCGCTTCGATTGATGATGGCTACTACCTTATGAAGTCATCAAACGGGCAGGCGGATTCCACGAGTGAATTCATGTTCGGTATCGTACAAGGGTATGAGATCAAAAACGGCAAGCTCGGGAATGCTATCAAAGATACGACAATTTCCGGTATTGCTTTTGATATGATGAAGACGATCACAATGATCTCTGATGACATGGTATGGTCTTGCGGCGGTATGTGCGGCAAAAAACAGCTTATCCCGGTTGGAATGGGCGGTCCTGCGTTGAAATGTAAAGTGAATATTGGAGGTAAATAATGAAATCAGATAGAGAATTAGTAAAATATTGTATTGATAAAATGATAGAACGCGGTGCAGAAAAAGCGCAGTGCTATCTAAAACACAATAAGAAACACGAGCTCAATGTCGATGCAGGCGAAATGAAACTTTTGCGAACCACCTTTGACACAAGCATTCTTCTCAAAGCTATTATCAATGATCAAAAAGGCGATCTGAAGATCAATAAGAAGGATGAAGGTTCCATTGATAGGGCAGTTGATCAAGTCATTGAACTTGCCCAGTCCTCCTTGCCTGATAAAGCAAATGATATTGCGGATAATCAGCCGCCAAAGGAATTTACAGCAGGCAGAGAAGAAGCCGATCTCGATCTGATGTATGATAGATTGCATGATTTTGTTTTGTATGAGAAAGAACACTATCCCAAAACCATGATAGAGCAGGCGATCGTTGATTTTACACAGTCCAATATTCTTATTCAGAATTCAAATGGTGTTGATTTTGCCGGAAACCGCGGTCTGTATTCATCTTCCGTAATGTTCACTTCGAAGGAAGGAGAAAAAGCATCCTCCTTTAATTATTCCGACTATGCTTCAAAAGAATTGGATAAACCCCTTCACGAATATGCTTCTGTTGATATGCTTCTCAAACAGTCCGGCGAGCAGATCCATACTTCTGCTTTCCCTGGAAAAATGGTTGGCGATGTGATAATAACACCTGACTGCCTTTCATCATTCATTTATTATATTACGGCATATTTGTCCGATTATTCATTAATTTCAGGAAGCTCGATCTATAAAGATAAACTGAATGAAAAAATTGCAAATGATACTCTGACGCTGCATTCCTACCCGCGCTCTCCCGAGATCGCAAAGAATTATTTCTTCACCAGAGATGGGTTTGAAGCTCAAAATATGACTGTTATTGATAAAGGTGTGCTGAAGTCCTTCCTGCTGTCTCAGTATGGAGCTAACAAAACAGGGAAACCCAAAGCAGTGAACAGCGGTGGATGTTATATTGTGGAACCGGGCACTGCTGGTTTTGAAGAAATGGTTTCATCAATTGACAAAGGTTTGCTGCTCTGCAGATTTTCCGGCGGAAATCCCAGTGATAATGGAGATTTTTCGGGCGTTGCAAAGAACAGCTATCTCATTGAAAATGGGAAAATTACTAAACCTGTTAATGAGACAATGATCGCCGGCAATCTTGCAGAAATGATAAAGAATATTATCAATATCTCAAAAGAGAGAATTGATTACGGCAGTGAAATTTATCCCTGGGTACAGGTGAAGGGGATAACAATTTCAGGAAAATAAATAAGGAGAATAACGATGTATCTATATCAACATACACAGAAGAGTAAAATACTTTTATGCGTGATCATTGTAGTGCTGCTGTTCATGTTGTTCTTGATGTTCAGATTCGGATTCAACTGGATCAATGTTGTTGTTTTTATTATAATGATCATGGCTTTGTATCTTTTTAATTCTCTTACTGTAAGAGTAAGTTCAGATAAAATAACAGCCGCTTTCGGATCAGGTCTCATTCATAAAACAATTCCTTTTACTAGAATTAAAACAGCTGAGAAAGTTAGAAATAAATGGTTTTACGGATTTGGCATACGTCTCATTCCGGGCGGGCAAATGTATAATGTTGCAGGACTCGATGCGGTAGAATTGAAATTGACAAACGGAAGAGCATTTCGTATCGGAACGGATGAGCCGGATAAACTTCTGGAAGTCATCCAATCTCAAACAGGAAAAAAATAACAGATAATCTCATGTCAAAATTTAAGTAGCAAGGAGCAATGATGAAAGTCCTTTATATCTCGTGTTTATAGTGATTGAACAATTCATATAACTTTGCTTGAACATTTCTTTTGTTTTTCTTGACAATTCTTAGGGTCACATTGACTTTATTTGTAACTTTCAAACCATAAAAAGGAGTACTTATGCGTTTATTGAAAATTTTTGTTATAGTAGTTTTTCTATCATTTTTAGTTTGGAGTTGTTCAGACACAACTGGACCAGATAACGAAAAGAAATATATTGGATGGGTTGTTGGGAGCCCAGAAGGTAATTATGGCACTATCTTACATACCAAGGATGGTGGAACAACCTGGATCCGGCAAGGGGATTCACTACAATTACCTAATGCTGATTTTGGAGATATTTGTATAATTGATAAAAACACTCTGTTAGTGGTTGGTGGTCCGCAACCGAATGGCACTTACAATGTTTTTAAATCTGACGATGGAGGAGACACCTGGACTTTGTCCGGAGCAAGATCTCTTGAAAATCTCTTGTATTATGGTATTTTTGCCCTTGATAAAAACAATATCTGGATCGTGGGAAAGCAAGGCAGTATTTATTATTCAACCGATGTAGCAAATTCGTGGACGAAAATTGAAGTCCCTGCAGAATACCAGCAAGATTTTTTCACCTATATAGTTGCCAAAAGTCCGGATGATATTTGGGTTGTTGGAGATAAGCATGTAAATGATAACTGGCCAATTATGTTGCACACAACAGATGGTGGAACCAACTGGGAACGATTAAATCCACTCGAAGATTTGAATATTACAGAAGCACAACTTGGTCATTTCCTGGGGATTAAAATATATGGGAATAGCATTTGGGCTATAGGAGGTGCTGGAAAATTTGTTATCCGCTCTGCAGATAATGGCACAACCTGGGAAGATGTAAGAGGAAATTTAGGGGGTTATTGTGATGCAAATGATATCTTCCTGTTAAGTGAAATAGAAGCATATCTTGTAACAGACTATGGTGGAATATGTAGTACTAACGATGCCGGCATACACTGGACAGAATATTATGCCGATACCAATAATTGGGTAATGGGTATTGCTATTTTGAACAATATTAATATTTGGATCTGCGGAAGTCCTGGCGGCTCAAAGGAAAATTCTGTTATTAAGTATTCTTCCGATGCAGGTACTACCTGGCAGGATCAAACCCCCCAGTTGCTTATAGATAATGATGTAATAGGATTGAACAAAATCAGGTTTATTGAGACGGATTAAAAAATTCCCGAAATAATATTTTGTAGATTTAACAATGAGTTCACTCTAAAAACCTTTCAATATAGTTCACAAAATACTTTACACAAAGTAATGATCAAATATTAGTATGGTTAAATAAGTAATATTTTTTAAGGAAATCACTATGTTTCATACGAACGAAAATCATATACAGC
>JAUWMT010000093.1 GCA_030613025.1 Candidatus Cloacimonadota bacterium | reverse complement strand
CGATCATCAATTTTTATCTTGACATTATTTATACCATTCTTATTCATTTCTTCACCCTCCAGGTGATTATTGATTTTTATTTTTTACCTTTATTGGTAAAGCCCTGGAGGGCTTTCAAGTTTCTTATGGAATTTGCTAGGTGTTTTATCTGTCAGTACTGAACTCCATTCTCCCGACTCATCGGATTTATGAAGTCCAGCCCTTTTTATTTTTGGAGTGCATCGAGCGTCTCGATGCCTTAAGCTAATAATATAGACAACAGAGTCGTCGACTCCAAACAAAAATGAGCAGTCAGGGACCATTCCCTGATTTGGAAATGTGTCATGGAATGGTCCATGACACCCCGAACATTTTTCAATAGCAAAATAATAGACGACATAGTCGTCAACTCCAAACAAAAATGAGCAGTCAGGGACCACTCCCTGACTGGAAATGGTGTCATGGAATGGTCCATGACAACTCAGGTTTTTTTTTGATACATTAATAAAAATTATCAGCGAAAGTCCGCACGATCTGCGAATTACTTGTCCGCCCACCGGCGGATCTGCGTTCTATTATTCCCTATATCTCAGCCAAGAACTTGACACGAAAAATGATGTCTGCTTAGAAGCTATTCAAAATAATCTAAGTGGTGAACTGGATGACAAAGAAGCTTATCACAAAAGAGATGTGGGTCGAAGAAATTCTTGAAAAATATCCCACAGCCCAGGAATTCCTCTCAAAGAAACATATCGTGTGTGTGATGTGTGGTGAGCTGGTGTGGGGTTCTCTAAAAGAACTGATGCAGGATAAGGATTTTTCCGACGAGGAGATCGATACGATTATTAAAGAATTAAATAAATTTATTCAAGTTTCGCATTAGTCACTTAAAATGAAACTTACCAACAAGTTGTCGTGTAAAATATCTCGAAAAGACGCAAAGACGCAAACGCAAAGAAAAAATGAAGAATGTTTTTTTAAACAATCAATCTATGAACATTATACCAATCTATTATTGCCCTTTTTTCTTTGTTTATTAAAGAAAATAAATTAGATACTATGAAGGTTCAATATGAGAAGTGTAATAAATCTGCAATCTTCAATCGGTGTTCTGTGTTCTTAAATCAAATTAAATAAAAAATGGAATAAGGAGGTATCTTCATGCCTAACGCAAAATTGCAGGTGCCATACCCAGAAAACGAGCCGATTCTCGGTTATGGGGCTGGATCACCTGAAAAGAAACTTCTTAAGAAAACGCTCTTAGAAATGATGAGCAAAGAGATCGAGATTCCCCTCATAATTGGCGGGAAAGAGATCAAAACCAGCAATATTGGCGAATGCAGAATTCCCCATGATCATAAGCATATCATCGGGAGGTTTCACAAAGCAGGAGCCGAAGAGGTCGAGATGGCTATCGAAGCTGCATTGGAAGCTCGTGAAAAATGGGCAGCCATGCCGTGGGAAGACCGTATTGCGATCTTCCAGAGAGCCGCTCAACTGCTTGCCACAAAATATCGTCCCATTATCAATGCAGCAACCATGCTGACGCAAAGCAAAAATGCGTTCCAGGCAGAGATCGATTCTGCTTGCGAGCTTATTGATTTTTTCCGCTTCAATACCTATTATGCGATGAAGATATACGAGCGGCAGCCGAATTCAGCACCCGGAATGTGGAATACACTCGAGCATCGAGCTTTGGAAGGATTTGTGTTTGCAGTAACACCTTTCAACTTTACTTCGATTGCAGGAAACCTGCCATCAGCACCGGCAATAATGGGTAATGTTGCTTTATGGAAACCTGCGTCATCAGCAGTTTATAGCGCCTATTATCTTATGAAATTATTCCAGGAAGCTGGTGTGCCGGATGGTGTGATCAACTTTATACCCGGCTCCGGAGCGCAGGTTGGAAATCCCGTTCTGCAAAGTCCTGATCTTGCAGGTGTGCACTTTACAGGAAGCACGCCAACGTTCCAAAGCATGTGGAAAACTATCGGCGGAAATATTGAGCATTACAAAACTTATCCCCGCATCGTTGGAGAAACCGGTGGTAAGGACTTCATAGTTGCTCATACTTCTGCAGATATTGATGCTCTCAGAGTCGCAATTATTCGAGGTGCCTTTGAATATCAGGGACAGAAATGCTCTGCTGCATCTCGTGCATACATTCCAAGGAGCGTGTGGGCAAAGCTCAAAGAACCACTTGTCGAAGATATCAAAACCATCAAAATGGGCGATGTTATGGACTTCAGAAACTACGTGAATGCAGTCATTGATAGAGCTGCATTTGATTCCATTACAGATTATATCAAATATGCAAAAGCAGCTGACGATGCGGAGATTCTTATTGGTGGAAACTTTGACTGCTCAAAAGGGTATTTCATCGAACCCACAGTCATTCTAACGAATAATCCGAAATTCAAAACGATTGAGGAAGAGATATTCGGACCTGTTATCACACTTTTTATATATAATGATGATAAGTTTGAAGAAACCCTTCACCTTTGTGATGAGACCTCACCTTATGCATTGACCGGCGCCATCTTTGCGAATGATAGAGAAGCAATTCTCTTAGCCAAGGATATTCTGCGTAATGCGGCTGGCAACTTCTACGTGAATGACAAACCAACCGGTGCAGTTGTCGGTCAGCAGCCATTTGGTGGTGCGCGTGCTTCAGGAACGAACGACAAAGCAGGGGACATGATCAATCTTCTTCGCTGGGTGTCACCAAGAACTATCAAAGAAACTTTCAGCCCCCCGACTGATTATCGCTATCCCTTTATGGAAGAAGAATAGAAGGAAATGAACCACGAAATGCACCAGTCTTCGTTGCACTACGCCCTGGCAAGCGAAAAACACGAAAAAGTAAAATTTATGTTTCAAGAGAAAATTGCTTTTGAAATCTGTTATCATATTTTCGTACTTTTCGTAGTTAAAAAATATGGCATAGAAGAAGAATAAAAAAAATAAAAATCAACCACGAAAAACACAAAAGACACGAAATGTACGAAAGATTAAATTTATGTTTCAAGAGAACTTTATTTTTGAAATTTGTTGTCGTATTTTCATGTTCAGGTAGTTCAAAAACAAGGCATAAAAAATATTATAATGAACTACAAAGCTTGCTTAATTCACGGAATATGAAACAAATTTTGAGAATTAAGAATTTTCCAGTTTTGTTTTCTAAACAGGGTCTGGCTTATTGTTGCGTTCCCAAGCAGGGGCTTAGGAACGAGAATACTCTTGAACTTTACATTAGTTTATTTCCGTATTTTTTCGCGCTTTTCGCCTGCAACGTAGTCCTGTCAGGGCGTAACGGAGTGAAGACTGAAGCGCAGTGGAGACGTGTGGTTAAAATTTAGGAGATATATGAAAGAAATACTTGAAAAACTCGGTATTAAAGAAGTGAATCACGGTGCTTATTGTGGAGAATGGTTGCACACAACTGGTGAAGAGATAACAGTGTATTCTCCAATCGATGATTCCGTTCTTGCAAAAGTGAAAACAGCAACTGCCAATGATTATGATATCGTTGCAGAAAAAGCTCGTGAAGCGTTCAAAATCTGGAGAAATATTCCTGCTCCACAGCGTGGTGAGATCATCCGTCTGATCGGTCTTGAGCTGAGAAAATATAAAGACGAACTGGGTAGATTAGTTACTATGGAAATGGGAAAGATCTACACAGAAGGTCTGGGCGAAGTGCAGGAAATGATCGATATGGCTGATTTTGCTGTCGGCTTGTCACGTCAGCTTTACGGGGCAACAATACAGTCCGAACGTCCGGAACACAGAATGTTTGAGCAGTACCACCCGCTTGGCGTGATCGGTATTATATCCGCCTTTAATTTTCCTGTTGCAGTGTGGGCTTGGAATGCCTTTGTTGCAGGCGTGTGCGGCGACACAATGATATGGAAGCCCTCGACATCCACTCCGTTAACTGCTATTGCTTTGACGAATATCGTGCATAAGGTTCTGGAAGAACAAGATGTACCCAAAGCGATCTTTAATCTCGTTATCGGGCGTGGAAGCGAGATTGGTGAGAAACTTATCAATGATAAAAATATTCCACTTGTCAGCGCAACCGGAAGCTGCCAGATGGGTAAGAGAGTGTATCAAGCTGCTGCAAATCATTACGGCAGGGTCATACTTGAACTTGGCGGCAACAATGCCATTATTGTGATGGAAGATGCGAATATCGAACTTGCGCTCAAAGCAGTACTTTTCGGTGCAGTCGGAACAGCAGGACAGCGATGTACATCCACCCGCAGAGTGATTCTTCATGAAGATGTTTTTGATGATTTTGTTCAGAAACTGGAAAAAGCTTATGGCTCTGTTCCAATTGGAAATCCACTTGATGATGGCGTGCTCATGGGTCCGCTTGTTGATCGATCTGCAGTAAAAGCGTATAAAAATGCTCTTGAAAAGATCGAAGAACAAGGCGGCGAGATAATTTACGGTGGTGAAGTACTGACCGAAGATGTGCCGGGAAGTTGCTACGTGCTTCCAACAATTGCAATAGCCAGAAATAATATGCAGATAGTACAGGACGAAACCTTTGCACCGATACTATACATTATCAAGATCAAAAATATTGATCAGGCAATTGAGCTTCATAATGATGTTCCTCAAGGACTTTCTTCAGCAATTTTCACCAACAATCTCCAATATGCCGAGCAGTTCCTCAGCGATAGAGGAAGCGATTGCGGTATTGCAAATGTAAATATCGGAACAAGCGGTGCTGAGATCGGCGGGGCATTCGGTGGAGAAAAAGAAACAGGTGGCGGACGTGAAGCCGGAAGTGATGCCTGGAAGGCGTATATGCGTCGTCAAACGAACACCATAAACTGGGGTAAAACAATACCTCTTGCTCAAGGTGTTGAATTCGATATTTAATAAGAATTATATAATGAGTTCACTCTAAAAACCTTTCAATATAGTTCACAAAATACTTTACACAAAGTAATGATCAAATATTAGTATGGTTAAATAAGTAATATTTTTTAAGGAAATCACTATGTTTCATACGAACGAAAATCATATACAG
>JAUWMT010000062.1 GCA_030613025.1 Candidatus Cloacimonadota bacterium | reverse complement strand
CTGTATATGATTTTCGTTCGTATGAAACATAGTGATTTCCTTAAAAAATATTACTTATTTAACCATACTAATATTTGATCATTACTTTGTGTAAAGTATTTTGTGAACTATATTGAAAGGTTTTTAGAGTGAACTCATTATTTAAAATTAATAAAGCTTTCTTGTCTGGCCTATTAAGCTTGTCAATGATGTTATACTCATTTATGATAAGAAAAATAATTCTTCGTAAGGTTGTAATAGATATATTTAAATTTGGATTATGAATTGTCGACTGGGCATAACAAAACCTCCACATTCAGTTTAAGAGAAAAGCAAGATGAACGTGGCACACACCAAACATTATATTTCCATAAACCGTAGTAGTTCTCACACATAGGGGTATGGATTATTGATCGTATTCAAATAAATATTCTTCATTTCTCCTTTGCGTTCTTTGCGTCTTTTTGTCTTTGCGTCTCTGCGTGAAAGTTGCTAATTTCCCTTTGCGTCTTTGCGTAAACCTGATCTTTTCTTCGAATCGTCTTATTAGTTGTCTAAGCGATGTAGGGCAAAAGTATATGCGCCTATCGCAGTTGCCTTACTGGTGCCGAGCCGTGTAATTCCCACTCCAATTTTTTTCTCTTTATTATATGGAACTTTTTTATTACTAAATGGAACATTTATGAGTGTGCTTCGCTCTTGCAGAAATTCTTCCAGCTCCATTTCGTCCATCAGATTGAAAACCTTCATTTCAAGCCGACCTATCTTCTTATTATCAAAAGAGCGGAATGCGGTATTCATTTCCCTGACAAGAGGGGGCATGAACAGCTTCCATGCGCCTGAGAGTCCTCCACCAATTACCACAAGCCCGTCGATAAGAGTTGCCACCTGTGCAAAGGCATTCCCTGCAGCTCTGCCAAGTTCTTCATACGCCTTTTGGGCTGCGTGTTTATTTCCCTCTTTCATACCCATTCCAATTTCATAAATTTCCTTTGCTGAAGGAGTTTTATCCGGAGAAATACCGGATTCTCGTGCATATACTCTTCGAACACCTTTGCTGCTGACACTCTCCTCGACAGAATAGTCAGAATAAAGATGATTCCAAATACGATTGATCTCTGCTTGGGCTGAATTGTCACCAATTAGAAGCTCTCCCCGAATAACAAGTCCCCCTCCAAAACCTGTGCCAAAAGTACCACCAACGAGATTGTGATACCTTTTCGAACTGCCGTTCTTCTCTAACAAGGAATTTATGTAAGGCAAAAAACCAGCGATAGATTCTCCGAAAGTAAAAAGATCGGCGTCATTATTAATATAAACCGGAATTTGAAATTTCTCCGCAAGCATTGGTCCCAGTGCAACACCACCGCGGTATGCAGGCAAATTTATAAGATCACCAATAATGCCGTTTTTATAATCTGTCGGTCCGGGAAATCCGAAACTGATACCAACAGGTTTTTCGGTTAGTTGTTCTTCAATCTGAGAAAAACCGGAGATGATATTTTTCAAACTTTTGTTGAGGTCATGCCCGCAGGTATCAAGCTGAATTGGAGATACGATCTCTTTCTCACCACGAATAGCAGAAAAGCGTAGGTTAGTGCCTCCTGCATCGAGGGTCATGACAATTCGTCGGTCTGATTTATAACGTTTCATGGCTTCTACAAAAGTTCGGATACCATATTGGCAACTTTTTTCAGAAATTTTTCATCTTCATCAGTAAAAGTAGCAACTTTGTAAGAATCAATATCTATTTCTCCGATGAATTTTTCATTCTTAAAGATCGGCACAACTATTTCAGATTTCACATCTCTGCTGCAGGAAAGGTAATTCTCTTCACGTGCTACATCCTGCACAATACGGGTTTTTTCATCCTCTGCAACCTGTCCGCAAATCCCTTGCCCGAAATGAATACGTGTGTGCTCAGTTGGCGCTCCTTCAAATGGTCCGAGAATGAGCTCTTCAGGATTCTCTTTATCAACAAAATAAAACCCGACCCAGTCATAATATGCAACTTCATCCTTTAGCAGCTTGCAGATGCGTTGCAGTTTAAAGAGCATACTCCCTTTTTCATGAAGGAGATCTTCAATCCGCCGAGAGAGTTTTTCAAAGATCATGTTATTGTTCTGCATCATCCTTTTCTTTGAGCAAATAAGAAAAACTTAAAGTGTTTTTCTTAACGCTTCCAATTCTTCTTTTGCCTGTGGCACCATTTTGAATATCCCTTCAACCTTTTCACATGCATAATCTTCACAGTGAGCACAATTAAGAATGCCTTTCCCCTGGACGCATTTTCGTATTTCACATTCGTAGCAATGGTTGAAATACATTTCTCCCTCTTCCATACAGCCATCACAGTAAATATCTTTTGGAGAAAGGGTTACGCCAAAAGCTTTTGACCACTCTTCAGCGGTTTTTTCCCTCATCTCTTCGTCATCATTAAGTGTTGCAATGTATGCAGGGCACTCCGAACAGACTATTCCGCATGCAGCAATTATTTTTTCCATTTCTCCTCCTGGAGCATTTATTTTATTTTTTAACTCAAGTTTCGCAGGAGTGGAGATTGGTGAATAATTCATCTTATGCGTTCCCAAGCAGGGGCTTGGGAACGAGAATACGTTTGACTCGGCACTAACCACTTATGTCCCATTTACCAAGCTCAACCACTCTTACCTCGCTACCAAGCCTCAACCACCTTACCTCGTTAACAAGCACCAACCACCTTACCTCGTTACCAAGCCCCGCTTGGTAACGCAATATAACTATCGAAATCCGTGTTTCTATATTAATTCCTTGTATCTTCTGTTCTTTCTCTACCTTCTACAAGAGTAGTTTTAAACAATGAATATAGAATATAATTAATTACAACTGCAAAACTTGAATTTTTAAGATTACCCTATTTCACGTCCAGAATTTTCATTTATTTCCTGCAGCAGACATGTCAGCGCATCCTTCGCCGAGCTCTGCTTCTTGATCAGATCTAAGATTTTTTTCTTTGAGAACTCATGTTCATCCCGAAGCCGGTTCGCAGTTTGGATGATCCTGCCGAAAATTTTGTCCGGAGTAAATCCCATTGCAATAAGGTCTTTACCCTCGATGATATTTTTCGGTTTATCGCGGTCAACCTTGAGCTGTGTGGAGCGTTCTATGAGCCATGCGCCGGATTTAAAATTCTTATCTTTGTCATGAAGGCGAGTGCCTTTGCCCATATAATCTGCCTCTGCAACGAGGGTGAGTTCATATATTGTGGCTGGATATAAACGCCGTGCAAGCCGCCGTATCGCGCCATCTGTGATCTTCTCGCCTTTTCGGAATTCAGCTTCATAAAAAGAAAAAGGTGCAAGATGATTTTTCACAAGCGGGATCACTTTTCCTTTGGTTTCATTATCGGTTCCTATTTGGTTGAGGAACGCTCGGGTCGGCTTCTCTCCTACAGGTTCATGTTCCGGGGTGGAAATTCGACCACCTTTCTTTATAGTGGTTTCCGGTTTGCCAAGATCGTGGCACAGAACGCTCAGCATGATCACAAATGCTTCTCTCACACGAAGATGTTCCCTGTGAATGATCTGCGCTCCTGCGTTCATGCAAAGCAGAGTATGCACCCACACATTGCCTTCAGGATGCCAGATGTGATCCTGCTCGGTATCGGTTAGTATAAAAAGCTCCGGATAATACCTCTCTATTATGCCAAGGTCGAGCATTGTTTTTAATCCCAGAGATGGCTTCATTGCCTTGAGCAACAGTTTTTTCCACTCCTCCTGAATGCGCTCTTTTGGGAGCTCTGCAAGGGACGGTACTGTTTTTTGCATCAGAGAGAAGCTCTTTAAATCGACCGCAAGATCAAAACGTGCGATAAACTGAACACCTCTCATCACACGTAGCGGGTCTTCTGCGAAGCTCTTTTTATCGACCACCCGCAGCACACGGTTTTCAAGATCGGCAAGCCCATTGAACGGGTCGATGAGCACTTCCGTTAACGGGTCATAGAGCATCGCATTAATCGTAAAATCCCTTCGCCGTGCTGCTTCTTTGATGTCCATGTTAGGGTCGGTATCAACTGCGAATCCCCTGTGCCCTTCTCCAATTTTTGAATCCTTTCTCGGCAGAGAAAAATCTATCTCCAAAGTGCCGTCATAGTATTTCAGCACGCCAAAAGATTTTCCCACATCCATGACCTTTCCGTGCTTTTCTACGATTTTTTGTATCTGTCCGGGTTCCATGCCGTACACTTCGATGTCAATGTCCTTTGTGGGCTTTTTGCCAAGCAGCATGTCGCGCACACTGCCACCAACCAAAAATGCTTTGCCGCCAAGTTCGTCTATCTCTTTGGTAACATACATAACGGTCTTTGGAATTGTTGAAAGTGCCGGCGTAAAAAAACGAGGTATCTTGCTGATGTAGGACTTCGGTATGTTCATGCGTCCAAAACCTATGCTTCTTTCTTCATTTGTAAAGCCAGTTTGTACACACGGTTTTTCGAGAGCTTGCATTCCTGTGCCAGCTCTCTCGCAGTCCGGCTGACCGACTTATCCTGGTGAAATTTCTCTGTGATGAGCTTGCGTATCTCTTCATCGGAGAAAGTTCTCTCCTGAGCACCTTCCAGCACAAGCACGAACTCGCCCTTCAGTGTGATCTCTTCGAAATTATCCACAAAATATGAGAGCGGTCCGCGGTAATAGGTTTCAAATTTTTTTGATATTTCCCGGGCAATACATATCTGCCTGTCATCGAAATTTTTCAGTAATTCCTTGAGTGTTTCTTTTAGACGATGGGGGGCTTCGTAAAAAATAAGTGTGTCCTGAACCGTCTCCAGCTTTTCCAGAAGCTCTCTGCGCTCGGAATGTTTCTCGGGCAGAAAACCAACAAAGTAAGATCTTTCAGCAGACAAACCCGAAGACACAAGTGCCGGAACAAAGGCAGTTGCGCCGGGTAGCGTTACCACCTGGACCTTGTGCTCTATAACTTCTTTAATGAGAATGCCTGCCGGATCTGAAATGCCGGGAGTGCCTGCATCGGAGATGATCGCAATATCTTCTCCCTTTTGCAGCTTTTCAATGAACTCATCGAGACGTGCCCGTTCATTGAATTTGTGATAGCTCACCATTGGCGTATCAATATTATAATGCCCGAGTAAAGTTCTCGAGGTTCGCGTATCTTCAGCGCCGATGACCTTCACCTTTTGCAAAACTTCAACTGCGCGATGTGTCATATCGCCGAGGTTGCCGATGGGCGTTGGTACGATGTAGAGTATTCCTGTATTCATTTTACTATTTCGCTCTATTCTTCATAATCAAGTGGACTCTTTACTCCAAGACCGCCTTTGTTTAGTACATGAGTATAAATCATAGTTGTTCGGACATCTTTATGTCCAAGAAGTTCCTGAACAGTTCGTATATCATAACCATTTTCCAATAAATGTGTAGCAAAAGAATGACGAAGTGTATGACAACCAGCGGTTTTGTTTATTCCTCTCTTTATTAAAGCTTTTCTAAATTCTCTCTGAACAGCACTGGAATGTAAGTGAAATCTTGTTTTCAATTTTAGTTCTTCACTATAACACATTCTTAATGCTGGAAATAAATACTGCCATTTGAATTCTTTACTTGCACCCGGATATTTTTTCAATAAAGCATAAGGTAAGTTTACAAAACCAAAGCCTTGTGAAATATCTCTATCGTGCAACCTTTCTCTATTCCTGATTTGCTCTTTTAAAGTATTTATTAATTTTACCGGTAGCATAGTTCTTCTATCTTTTTCTCCTTTTCCACTTTTGATTATTATTTGTTGATAATCAAAATCAATATCTTTAACACGCAACCTTAAACATTCATTTAACCTTGAACCAGTTCCATAAAGGAGACTGTATATCAATAAATGAACCCCATGAAGTTTAGAAAAAATTAAATCTATCTCCCTTTTACTTAACACAACAGGTATTTTAACTGATTTTTTAGCACGAGTAAAATTAGAAAATGAGAAATCTTCTCTTTTCAATACTTCTTTATACAAAAAAAGTAAAGCATTCAATGCCTGATTTTGTGTGGAAGCAGATACTTTTTCTTTTACTGCTAAATAATCCAAAAAATCATTAACCTCATCTTCTCCCATTTCTATTGGATTTTTTTGTTTAGAAAAATAATAAAATCTTTTCATCCAGTGAATATAAGATTTCTCTGTTCTGATGCTGTAATGTTTTCTTCTCATTACTTCATGTACTTCAGTTAATATCTTTTTCTCACTCATATAACCTCGTAAGTATATTGATATTATGTTGCAAAAATATGAATTTATGTATTTTTTGGCAATAGTTTTCATAAATAACTTGACAGATAAAAGATGTTTAACTCTTTTTCATATACACTTTTTTTTATGAAAATAATTTATAAAAATGGATTTATATTATGAAACGATGCTATAAGGGTGTTATCTTGCAAAGATCGCAAGATAAGAACGAGTTAGAATGCCTTCGTAGCAAGATGGCAATCAACTAAATATAAAATGGAGGTTAAAATTATGAAGAAGAAAAAACATTTATTAATATTCATTATCATAGGTATATGCATTTTAGCAATAATTGGCTATGTAATGCGATGGGACATTTATTTTTTAATAACAAGTAAAGGCATAAATGAGAAAGGCGGTGATATAACGATAACAAATGCTAAAATCTGGACAGGTGATACTTTAGATCCATGGAAATCTTCAATGACTATTAAGGATGGTAAAATTATCGCTATGGACGATAAAGAGCCGACAGGAGATGTGATAGATGCAAAAGGAAAACTAATTGTACCGGGTTTTTGGGACGCGCATTGTCATCCGCATTCACCGTATATTTTAACAAGCCCGGAAGCACCGACATTGTTTGGAGCAAAGACACCGGAAGAAGTTTTAGACAGACTCAGAGATTACGTGGATGAGCATCCGGAAGATAAATTTCCCCGCCTGTTTGGATGGATGTCTGGACTCTTTAAAGAAGGTGAAAATCCAACACGGCAGATGATAGATTCAATTGTTTCAGACAAACCTGTATATTTGGTTCATCACGGGGGTCATTCGCACTGGGTAAACACAAAAGCTCTGGAACTTACAGGGGCTCTCGAAAAAGATCCTCCGGACATGCGAGGTGATGGATTTATTGAAAGAGACCCTGCTACCGGATTAGCAACAGGATACATGGAAGAAACTGAGTATGCTGCAACACACGGGCTTATGATAAACCTCGTTAAAAAAGTCAAACCATACACTTTCGAAGAGCAAGTTATAATACAACAATTGATTTTAGAAGAATATCCGAAAGTTGGCGTAACTTCAATCTGGACTAAATGTGGTGATATTGATAATACAAGAGTATATGAGCAAATATTAAAGAACAATTCACTGCCCGTTAGAGTATGTCTAGATAATATGTTCACCTATTATTCTGAAATTCCCGATATAAAGAAATTTTTTGACAGAGCAAATGAAATCAAAAATTCAGATTTACCAGAAAATTTCTTAAGAGCTGATATTATAAAAGTCTTTATCGATTTACCGATTAAAGGCTGGATCTGGATGTCTGAGCCATATGCTGACGGCAGCGGAGACAGTGGAAAACCTGCTTACGAAATGGATTATTTTAAAAAGCAGATGTATGAAGCTGACAAATTAGGCTTGCAAATTAATATAAGTGTATATGGTGATAAAGCATTAAACGAGTGCCTCAATACACTTGAAGAAATTATAAATAATAATCCCCAAAGAGAAAGACGGCATATGATAGAACATGCAGAGTTTGTCAAAGATGAAGATATTCCAAGATTTAAAGAGTTGGGAGTAATTGTCAGCATGAATCCAATATCGTCTTATCCTGACGAGGGATTTCAGAAAGACTTTATATCATATTATGGAAAACAAAGATTGACTGATATATTTAACAGATATTATGATCTCATCAAAAGCGGTGCAGTTGTTACAAGTGGAAGTGATTTTCCTTTAGCCCCTATGGATCCCCTAATTGGAATGCATATATTGGTTAATGGGACTGATATAGACGGTAAGCCCAGTTTATGGCCATTCAAACTTCTTACTGTCGAAGAAGCCTTGATTACATATACTGTTAATCCTCCTTATGCGAACTTTGCTGAAGACAGACTTGGAAAATTAAAAGCAGGATATGATGCTGATTTTGTTATACTATCAGAAGATATTTTATCACCAGATTTTAAAATAGAACGGCTTGTAAAAGTAAAAGTAAATTTAACAATACTAAACGGTCATATAGTCTATGAAGATTTTTCTGATGATGAAAAGGTTATAGATTTTAAGGACTAGAGCATTCTTGTTTGGACACAAGAAGGTGAGGATTGAAATGAATAATGAACAAGGAATGTCGAATTTTGAATTTTGATTTGAAGCAATTACAGCAGCACTAGCTTCAGGGAGATAATGCCTTACAATTGTCAGATAAACCTGTTGTCCGTTGCCCTGGTATATTGACTGGACTGCAATATCGTCCGAGCCAAACATGATACCGGCGACCTCCATTGTATCCTCCCTCGATATAAGTTCTAGCCCGAGGAATTTCATGTCGATATGAGCTGTGTTTTCAACAGAGATCCCTTCCAGCGGGTGGCCCAGCTTTTCAACCGGCACAAGAGCAAAATCTAGTACCGGTTTCCTGAAACACTCTGCAGATATCTTAAAATCGAGCCCGAGTAGAGTTTGTAAAGCTCCTTGAGATCTCATCTCAGCCCAGCCTCTGGAAGGTTTAAATGAAGCTTCATCTTCAATGATTGGCGGGCGAACGCCTATGATTATTCCAAAGGCCAATACGACCAAGCCATTAAGGACTATACGAAGTACTTGGAAATAAACCAGAGAGATAATTATACCTACAACAATCGTGGCGTGGCCTATTATCAGAGAGGTCACTATGATAAGGCTATCTCTGATTATAACAAAGCTTTAGATATTATTACAGACGACATACCATACTACAACAAGGCCGTTGCATGTGAGAATGCCGGACGAACAGATGAAGCGGCGGCCTCCTACCGGCAGTTTGTCGCATGTGCTTCAGGCGAGAGCTGGGCTGATGAGATAGAGTATGCACGGGTGGTGATTGCGAAAACATCCACTATCCATACAAGAACTTCTACTACTTCACAGTCCAACGAGGGTAGTTCTGAAGAACAAAATTCTGGAAATAAAGATTATGAATTAGCGTATAAATATAATGATTTAGGCGTAAAATATGCTGAGGAAAGATTAACTTAAGCGATTGAATTGTTCAAGAAAGCTCTGGATATAAACCCTGCATTTTTAGATGCCAGGCATAATTTAGCGGTTTATTATTTTAAAAATAAAGATTATTCTAAAGCCTTAATTGAATGGGAAATTATTAATAGAATTGAACCGGATTTTCCGGATTTAAAAAGAAATTTGGATTTAGTGCGAAAGAAATTAAATTAAGATTAATTGTATTAAGAAAGGTTTCCATTATGATTCAAAGTTTTACAATAAAAAAAAGTAGTATTTTTTACTTAAGGAGGTAAAAAACATGAAAATTATCAAAAAAAATCAGAATATAATTAGTGCAAGTTACTCCTATTTCCTATTTATTTTTTCTGTATTGATTTTAATTGCGTTTTCACCTGAATGTTATTCACAAAATTCTGATGATTACGCACCAAGTTATAAGGCCAGCCAATATTACTATGAACCCTACACACCAACTTACACTCCACCACGAACTTATGAGCCTTATACTCCATGTTATAATACTATTAATAATCAAACTTATAATTTTGATTATGGGAGTAATATTAAACAGCAACTCTCCGATGCTTATACGAAAATCAGAGAATGGGAACTCAACAGGAACGTAGATATTAGTAATAGGTGTATGTCAAATTTACCAAACATGAATAATTCTCGGACAAGTGTTGCAGGTTCTTTTGTTACCTCATCAAATCCTGCCAGTGCAGTTGTTTCCTCAGGTGTAACTTTTTTGGAAACCATCGATAGAATGGTGACATCAATGCAAATAATGAATCCTCCCACTTATTTAAATGAAAAGACTTCATGGGGATGTAAAGGTGAAGGTTCTATGCCAGGTGGTTATTATCAAGAGAAACTAGTAACTGAAGAACCCGGATACATCACAAGAACTCATACTGATTGGATTAACACTGACTTCGGGATTTACGAACGTAATGTAGAGATAATTACACCTACGAATAGCTCTTTTGAAAGATTTGTTAATCATCATTATCCCGTTGGAAACTATTGGGACCCCAATACACCTACCATGACTACTACAACGAGACCTCTTAGCTCACATCAAGTAATTGAGACAAGTGGAATTAATGACATACAAAGCTTTCAACAGCAATGGGATCTACCTTCAAGCAATACTGCTACAACATATGATAATTTTAACCCTTCCAACTCCTATGATTCATATACTCCTTCAACTACACATTATGATAGCTTTAACTCTTTTAATTCTTACAACTCATACTCTCCAACAAAATATGATAACTTCAATTCATATAACTCTTTTAATTCATACACACCAACTCCAACCTACACACCACCTATTCAAACTTATATACCTCCCCCAATTTATAACCCCTGATCAATTTATATGAGATTGTATTTATAAAAGCCATACAATTATAGGTGATGAATAAAGGTATTGAAGCATTCTAACCCTCGTTGCACTTGACAGAAACGCAATGCGACATTTAACTATCGCTTGTTATGCCAGTTTAGAGTTAATCTCATAAATTAAGGACATAGAGCCAGTTGCGTTTCTGCAAGTGAACTCCACCGTTATGCAGCACTTCCACTGCACGATGTGTCATATCCCCAAGGTTGCCGATGGGCATTGGTACGATGTAGAGTATTCCTGTATTCATGATATAAAAGCTTTTTCGTTTTGTATAATTTCTGGCAATGTTTTTGTGAAAAATAGAAGGCGGAAGTCAGAATTCAGAAGTCAGAATTTGTAATTACAGCTAATCGTGCAAGACTTGATTCGCAGTGAACGACGTGAGTGTGAATCGAGAATTGCAATCGGGGATTCTATCATCCTCGCTTCATGCTTCGCTACGAAGCAAGTCTGATTGGTGTTTTTTATTGACACCTGATTGGTTATAGCGCTGAAAAAGAATAATATGAAAGTAAAAGTAAATCAAGGAGTTTAAGTATGAAACGATCAATAATCTTCGTTTTTGTGATGATGCTGGGATTAAGTAGCACGTGGGCCGAGGATTGGACCCAGATAACGCCGCCCAATTCACCCGAGGCCCGGCATGGTCACAGCATGGTGACGCTGCCAGATGGACGAGTTTTGATGTTTGGAGGAGGAGACGTGCATGGAGAATTGTTTAATGATCTGCACGCCTTTGAAGAAGGTGGATGGGTCCCGATAAGTCCTGCCAACGCCCCGCCCCCGGCGAGACGGGACCACCAGGCATGGGTATATGACGACATCATGTACGTGTATGGCGGCTATGGGACCGAAAACGTGCTCGACGACATGTGGGGCTACGACACGGTCGCCAATACCTGGGAGGAAGTCCTGCCCGGCGTTGGCGACAGACCGCAGGCCAGGCAGGGACATACCACCACCCCCACAGCCAATGGAAGCGCCCTGATACTCGCAGGCACCGACGCCGACGGCAATTATCTACAAGATTTATGGAAACGCAATCCGAACAACACCTATGAACCACTTCAAGCTCCACCCTATCCTTTCAATAACCACAGCGCCAATTTAGTGGTCGACGACCTGCTGATCGTTATCGGAAAACCGGGAAACGTGGCCGTTTATTTTCTTACTGCAGACGCGTGATCGCTTAATTCCGGGGGCCCGCCGCTGAGCGGTTATAATTGCACGGCGCAAACAGTGAACGCCGCAGGGGAAAACATAATTTTTATATTCGGCGGCATTGATGCCGACAGCCATGAAAGCAATGCGGTATATGAATACGATGTTTATACCGGGGTTACGACACAGAGAGGAGAATTAATGCCACAGCCCGTGGCCAACGGAGCGTCCGCTCAAATGCCTATAGTACCTCCGGGTTTTAAACATTCGCCACTATTATGGCAGACCGGTAGAAGTACAAGAGAACTGTATAACACTTCTGCACTTCTGTTTGGGGGTCTAAGCGACGGAGTACCTAACAATAATACCTATACTTTTATTCCCATATCACCACCAGATAGTATTATGATGGTTGTACCTTTGGATTCTGTATTCGCTGATAGTGTTTTGTTGATATGGAACCATGCGACCCCGTTGCCTGCAACCTATTATCAGACCCAGGTTGCAAGTGATTCGGGAATGACTATTTTCTTCGCTGATACTGTGGTTACCGATACATCGTACATGGTGAGAAATCTCAGTAATAATACGGATTACTGGTGGCGTGTTAGAGGATACAATGCTGCAGGTTGGGGTCCGTACAACACTCCAGTACGGTTTTCAGTCAATTATGTGGTGTCAATAGATGATGATCCACATCATAAAAATTTATATTTGCATCAAAACAATCCCAACCCTTTCAAGTCATCAACCACAATTTCATTTTTAATTCCGAAGATCAGTAAAGTAGAGATTTCAATTTACAACATAAAAGGACAAAAAATAAAGACATTCCCAATCCCGCAATCCGCAATCCAAAATCTAAATTTTGTAGTTTGGGATGGTAAAGATGAAAACAATAACCCCGTTTCATCAGGCGTATATTTCTACAAAATGGAAACAGATAATTTTTCTGAAATAAGGAAATGTATCTTGTTAAAATAGTTTTCGTTAGGTTGTATCGTCGGTCTAACGCGTATTGTGGTTGATCTTGTAGCGATGTTGCTCGCGCCGAATCCTCGCTGTGGGTGAGTTCATCTGTTAGATACTCAATAAATCCATTTCATTCCCCTTCCACAATAGGTTTTCACCTAAACTTCCTTTTCATACAATCATCAAATTGATCTCACACATTCGCTGGCATAACATAAACATTTTTTAATAAGGAAAAGGCAGATATTTTTATATTGAATGTTGGATTTAAGGGATGGTCTATCCCATGAGTCTTTTTTTATTGACACCTGATAAGTATTTTATAGAAAATGATTTTGCCTAATTTGAGATAGCGCTTAAAAGGAATGATATGGAAGAAAGAAAAAAGAAATCTTTAAACTGTGAGGTGGCGTGAAAACATACAAGAAATACGAGGTTCATGAAGTATCATCTATCGTGAAGGATAAAGTAAAATATTATTTTAATGGTGAGTATTTGTTCGTTGAAGAATTGGCAATGAAAATATACAAATCAGAAGGTTTTAAGACTCAATGGACAGAGAATGCTTATTGGTGGGAGATTATGTGCCTTCTTTTTTGGGATGTTATTTTTGCAAAAGTTAGGGGGGCAATTTCAGTGTATTCTTCTAGATATGATCATGTGCTTAGCCCAAATGATGAAGAATATGATTCATGTTTTGAAAAACAGGTAATTCAAATGAACGGAATGCCAAATGATTTTTTTACTGATGGCTTTTATTCAAGACGTAAACAAATTATCGCAAACAGGTTGAATGAATTACAAAATTCGGATATTGTTTCTAAACTTATAATTTCCTATGAAAAGAACTATGGAAGGAATTGCAGGCCAATTGAAAACTGGAATAAATATTCGAAAGAAAATCTAATTGAACCATTGCGATATCTTGATAAAAGTAAAGCACTTGAAATATGCCATAGGCTGTTGAAGAATTTTAATGCGTATCGCTCAGGTCTTCCAGATCTTATAGTATATTCAGATGACGAATGTTTTTTTACTGAAGTAAAGAGTAAAAATGATAGATTGTCTGAGTCACAGATAAACTGGCATAATTTTATTTCTGAAAATTTAAATTTAAAAATTGAATTATTCCTTGTAAATCACAATGAGAAACAAATCGCTAATATTCAAAGTAAAAAAATTATGGGACCCGAAATTATTATAAAAGTATCGTTTGGTAAATCTAATTCAAAAAAATTGGAAGATGCTATCAGGTTTATTTCAAGGCAAGCTAAATTTGTTAAAGAAGGAGAAGGAACAGAAATAATATATTCATCGGAATTCAGCACTTCAGATATTAGTTCTTTGTTTACCATATTAGATTTGACGCGAGGTTGGAAAAGCCAAAAGATTGAAATTGATGATGAAATCGTTGAATATTATGTTATTTGCAGATCATTAAAATGTTATTATAAAAAAATTATAGAAAAAGCTGGTTCTGAATGGTGTAAGAAAAGTGATTATCCGGGAAGAGAAAATCCCTTTGGTTGTATAAAAATTTCTCTTCATGAGTTTGAAAGTGGTGTGTGGAATGATTTTGGATATGTAGATACTGAAAAAGGAGAGTGGATATTTTTAACAAAAGATATTATCGAAAAACTTAAAGTAGATATTGAAGAAATTAAATTTTGTCCTCTGCTATGTTCTGCAAAAGTATTTAATTCCATTAAAACTTTACCCAATAAAGTTAATCCCAAAACAGACTTGGATTGGGCATATATCTCTCATGATTATAGAATTTGGATTTGGTATAAAGACAAATTGATTTCCAAATGGGGTAATGTAAATGTGTACAACTCACGCATAGGTTACATTTTAAACCGGGCGCATAGGTAACAACATTTTTCTTTTCTCATCGCCAAAATAATCTTGAGACGGCATTTCGTACGAAATGCAGTCTCAAGATTTTGAATGGTGTCTATTATTAGA
>JAUWMT010000049.1 GCA_030613025.1 Candidatus Cloacimonadota bacterium | reverse complement strand
TTTTCTATTAACTCATCCAAATAGGGTGGCAACGCCAATCCCTGATCCTGACTGTAAGCTCTAAATTTTATCATGTGCTAAAGATAACTAATACCATATTTATTGTAAATATTATTGAGGTTATGGGACAGCCCCATTTTTCGATTACGAAAGATTGGTGAGTCGCTCCACGCTCTTCGCTCTACGGCTTTATAATTCCCAGCCAGTCTCCAAGTAAAAAGTTCAATCGTCCAATAAGCAGTGAGATACGCGCCATTACTGTGTAACCAAAGGCAGCGCCGAAGCTTACCATAAGAAAGAAGATTCCCACCCGGGCTGTTGTGCCGAAAGCTCCTTCATGTTTCTTGCTAAAGAAGAAATAGACAATACCGGTCAGTGTTCCGATTATCAGAATGAGCTCGCCGATTATCTGAGCTGCATTGCTTGATGCAAATGGATTTATGATCGTTGCAGTAAGCTGATTCAATACATCGGATTGAAGATATCGCTTAAAGAAAAGTCCGGCAGTAGTTCCGACCACTACAGCAAGTGCGTATCGGCTAACCCAGTCGATTGAAGGGATCAATCTGCAAAGCATGAGGATACCAAGAAATGCGGGAATCAAAAGGAGAAAATTATGAGCCAGATCCGTTGTGACAGGCACGAAGAGATTAGGTATCATTATGTTGTAAATCGTATATATGAACCAATAACCTGCAGAGATTCCGATGAATATCTGCTCGGCTATTTTGTAAAAAGGATTATCCTTGTAGAGGAAGCTAAAAATTGCGAAAGTGAAAAAAACACCGATCCAGATTCCGATTCTATGCATTAAAATTTCCATTCATTCCTCCGAGCGCTATGCTTTCAATGTATCTTTTTTCCTTGTGGCAAAATATCCAATATTGCCGATCAGGATAAAAATAATTATAATGAGATGAGCAACGGATTGAGCATCCATTCCTTTAGTAGCAAAACCGGGTTTGTTCACGAGAAGTTCATATTCTGCAGCACCTTTCAAGCCACCTAGCAAGCCAACAAGTTGTTGCTGATCATTCACATACGAAAGCATGATGGGTGCCTGTACCGCAGTTGTTCCGCCGACAACAGGTTTGCCAAAAGTGTCATGAGCGATCATTACCCAAAACTTTAATCCCGGATCGCCTGCGGAAAGTGAGATCACGCAGCCAAGTTTATCGAAATTCTTAATGCCCTTCATAATTGGGAATTCATCAATAGGATTTCCGCCTGCATCAGCAGGAAAAGTTCTTCGAAAATCCTTTGCCATGTGGTTCATAGTGACCATTCCGCCTGCTTTGTAACCCAAATTAATGAAGTCAATGCCGTATTCGATATTTGGATATTCCGCACTCACCTTTTCGAATGCTTCATTGCACATCTGCACACCCATAGGCCAAAGAGCTATCGCAATAATACGTATCCGGTTAGTGAATGCTTGCTCCATCAAAGCGATCGCCATGGGTTGTATCTCGGGCTTGGTCGAAGGACCATAATCAAAAGAAATGAGAATGCGTGTGCCGGGCTCTAATCCTTCAAGAAGATCGTACACACTTTGAACATTTTCGGTCACTTCCAGATTGAAGCCCAAAGTCCATATAAGAGGAAGTGCCACACCTATGAAGATGAGCACGAAAATAATTCGTCTGTCAATATGAAGGAATCTTTCAAAAATTTTCATCTTATTTACCCCCTAAATATGTACGTTCAATGCCAAGAATAATGCGTAGGGAGCTTCCGATCACACCCAATCCTGCACAGATCAGAATTGCACGCTGACCAGCCGTATTTGGATATTTCATAATGAAGGAAGCAATATTCGGCAGATGAAGGAAACCAAGAGAATCAGGTATCCAGCCGGTCAATGTGCTTCCGATCGTGGTCCTTCCAAGCATGACGAGAACTGCTGCGACAAGGAGCAAGGTGGATTCCGGACTACGAGCACGAAACGCCCTGTAAGATGCCGAAGCCATGAAGAATGCGAGCAAAGAAAACATCGTGGCAGAGAGATTCTCAAATATATATTTAAAGATATAATCAAAGGGTTTGTACCCGAAGAAATTGAGCATTTTATCGCTGTAAGGAATAAGTCCGGGCTGCTGCTGAGTTCCCCACAATATACCGCAAATTACCATAACAGAAAAGCTTACAAGAGCGATAACATAGTATGGCCAATTGGGTGCCTTGCGGGAAATTTTTACGATGTTTACTTTAAACAAGTTGAGCTGTCCAAGAATGATGGCAAAGCCGGAAATGATCAGAAACCATCCTTCCAGACTGGTTGAGAGATTGCCGAACGGCTTATGGGGTATAAATTCTGAAACGATGATAAGCGTACCAACAAAGAAAGTGATGAGCAACGGAATTTGTCTTCTCATGTGTCCTCTTTATGTATTAGTGTGTTGTCAAAAAGTCTTTGAGGAAATGTATGCCGAAAATTTCGAGCACTATACCAACAAGAAGGGTTATGATGATTATTGCTTTTCCCACATCCTGACCCTTCAAACTTCCAAGCTGAGTCGGTTCCTTTGAAAGATATGCAGATGCTGCGAAAAGTTCTTCACCGATCAAAGTATAGTCACAAGCAGCAACAAAGAAAGGTATTTGTGTGGGCATTGCCGTACCTGCGATCTGGATGGCACCGCTTTCAAAACCAGTTTCTGCGAGAATGAGAGATTCTGCGTAGAATGCACCCAAATAGAAGTTTGCGGCAGGTTTTTCCCGCATGATTATACCGTCAACTCCCGCAACATAACCGAACTGGTCATCAGTGAGATAGAATACAGAGTCCGGATTAAAAGCGTCTGGTCTTCCTGCTCGAATATATGCTTCTTTTACAATTTCTTTTGCAGTGGAAAGCACCATCGAGCGGCACACGGGAACATGAATTGTCGAGTCATATTGAGCAACTTTTTCAGCGAGATGTCCCAAAATGTTCAGTCCGGCAATGGTTTGCATATCATCGAGGTCCATAATACCGGGAACAAAAAGAAGAGGTTTTCCCATTTCAGTAGCACGACCAACAGCTTCCTCAATAGTATCAAGTCCACTGATCTTTCTGATATATAGCCGTTTTCCTTTTCGAGCAGAAAAAATAAAATAGATAATAGCGCTGCCAAGAAGTATTGTTATGATGAGCAGGGGAATCTTGTCTGTATTGAACCACTGAGCTTTGGCTATTGCAGAAGCAGTGAAGCTTTGTATGATTTCTCCGTCTGCATTCAGAGCGGAAAGTTTGTAATAATATTCCTGCCCGTCCTCGATATTTTCATCATCAATATATGTTTTAAGCAGTGGAGTGACCCTCGCAATTTCGATATATTCTTTTTTATCAATACTGCGGCTGATGATCATTTCGGGAATTGATGCAGGTGCGATCCATTTTAATATAATGGCACCGCCGTCATCATTCGGGTTGTCTGCCGCAGTGAATGTTATGTTCTGGGCATATAAGGTGAATGGAAAAAATATTAGAATTATGAGTAAAATGTATGCTTTCATATATTACTCCAATTAATTTAAATTCAATTTGCATTCGAAATCACAAATTATAGATGAACGTGTCAACAAATTCCAAAATATCTTTAAAAGTTATTAAAAGATTGGAAAACTTTACAAAAATTTTATAAATACACATTTGAATATTAAAGGAATAAGCAATGAATATCTTAGTTACTGGTGGAACCGGCTTTATCGGGTATCATCTCATCAGCCGTCTTATAATGAAAAGACATACTGTTACTTGTGTTGTAAGGCGAAGTTCAAATATTGAGAAGCTTCAACAGTTCAATATTAAGTATGTTTATATTGAAGATATAATGGATAAACGAATAGATTTTTATCAATTTGATATATTATATCATCTTGCAAGTATTCGACATAAATGGGGAACAAGCTGGAACAAATATATTCAATCTGGACAGGAATTTACAGAAATTTTGTTAAAATCATCCATTGAGAAAATAGCACATTTTATATTTTGCAGTTCAGTTGCGGTTTATGGATATTCAAAGGAACTTCCAATTTCAGAGAACACAGAGAGAAAGCCATATAATTTATATGGAAAAATGAAGTTGGAATGCGAAAATCTTGTTACTTTATATAATGAAAAATATGATTTGCCATATACAATTCTCCGTCCCACCATCGTTTATGGTGAAAATGATCAGCAAGGTATGATGACTCGGTTGATAAATATGATTCATAATAATTCATATCATACAGTGGGGAATGGCAGAAATAGAATTCAATGCATTTATATTGAAGATTTTATTAATATTCTTGAAAAGATTGGAACAAATTTTCACCCATCTAACGATGATTTTATTGTCTCTTATAAATATCCAATTGAGATAAATAATTTAGTTAAATTAATAAGAAATGAATTACAAAAAAAGGTCATTCTTGACATAAAGATTCCAGAATGGTTTGCACGATTTAGTGCTAATATAATTGAAAAAATTTATCAAATTGGTATAAAATTGACAGGACCAGAACCAATAATTGCTCAAGAGAAAGTAGATACAATGGTTAAAGATGTGGTATATGATATTTCAAAAATCGAGAAGGAATGCGATTTCAAGCCCATATTTTCATACGAACGTGGAATTAATAGATTGGTACATAATTTATCGCAGGAGAATAAATGGAAGGTATAATAAAGCAGGATGTTCGACAAAGATATGAATGTGAAATATTAGGTTTTGGAGAGATCTTTGAGATAAAATCAGTTGAAAGAATTCGAAAAAAATTAATCAGAAAATATCAAGATGGTGTATTATATCTTTCTTCAAATAAGGATCACTCGGGAAGAGGTTTTACAAAAGAAGAAGTGGAAAGTGCTGTCAGAAATGACGGTTTGCAATTGCTGGAAAGCGGTTATGCAGATGCACCTCCATGGAAATCTGATCCTCTTGAAACAGGCCAGAAATCATCAAAAATGAAGATTCCAATTTTATCAAAATTGGCTCCTATTTTATTTGTAGCTTGGATTCCGGTCTTTGAACGATTTTACAGAAAGAGACGAAAAGCACATGTTGTTTGGGTATTTGGAGTAGTTGATGAAAAATAAATTGAATATTATCATTGGTATAATAATTGGTATTGCTTTTCTTGGTTTGTGGTTTCTCCTGGTTGATATAAATGAAATCTGGTCATATCTAAAACGATTAAATGTTTTTAATTTATTAATATTTTCATTTTTTTATGTTTTTGCATATTTTATTCGTTCTTATAGATGGCGACTTATATTGAAGCCGATCTTTACTATGAAAATCATTGAATCTTTCTCCTATTTTATGGCGGGTATGTTAATTAATTATATTATTCCCGTCCGGGCAGGGGAGGTTGCAAAAAGTTTTTTTCTTAAGAAAAATGAAGGTGTAAAAATTTTAAAATCCCTTCCTTCAATATTCATCGACAAACTAACTGATTTATTCCCAATTATTGTAATTATTATACTAATTCCAATTTTAGCAATTCCTGTTGGAAGAACACTCACTTGGGTAATTGTCTCCATACTTGCCATATATGCGATATTAATGATTGTTTTGTTATTATCAGTAAAAAAACCTGAATTTATGCATCTGCTATTGATGAAATTATCGTTTTTCCTTCCCAATAAACTCAAACTTAAACTCGAAGAATTTTTTGTCAGCTTCATTGATGGAATGGGAATTCTCAAAGGACGACTTAAGGACACAATACTGATTTATGTTTTAACAATTGTTGCTGTTTTGTCAGAAGGGTTTTTTGTATATATGATTTTTAAAAGTTTAGGACTGCAAGATGTTGGATTTATTAAAATTCTTTTTGGTTATACACTTATGAATCTTACTTATATCTTGCCAACACCACCAGCGCAGATCGGTTCAAATGAATTCATGTGGGTTGTGATTTTTTCTTTTGCATTAGGTGTAAATAATAACTTAACCGGGGCTGCAGTTGCAACCGTTCATATCCTGACAACAATTATAATTTTTGCAATTGGAGCAATATCACTTTCTTCAATTGGGATAAGATTTACAGAGGTTTTGAAATCAAATAATTAAATTATTGACAAAATTGTTAAGATAATTTTTTTTAAGGCGCAACCATGGAGGTACGATATGAAAAGTAAGATAATAACAGGTATTTTATTTCTTGTTATAATAGCAAACGTCTATCTATTACAAGCTGATTTAATTACTGTGAACGCCAATGGTGGTGCTCAATTTTTATCAATTCAAGAAGCAATCAATGTCGCAAGTAATGGGGATACAATTTTAGTACATCCAAGTACTTATTATGAAAATATTAATTTCAATGGGAAGAACATTGTTGTTGCATCTTTATTTCTCACAACAGGAAATAAAAATTATATTAACGATACGGTTATTAATGGCAATCACAATGGCGTTGTAGTAACTTTTCAAAATGGTGAAACATCCTCGGCAATACTCAAGGGTTTTACGATTACAAATGGTTACGCTGCAGATGGTGGTGGTATTAAATGTAGTAATGCAAGTAAACCTGTTATTGACCATTTGATCATTTCAAATAATACAGCTTCAGACGATGGCGGCGGTGTTGCATGTTTTAATAATTCATCAATGAAAATTACTAATTGTATATTTAATGACAATATTGCTAATGATAATGGTGGTGGAATCTTTCTGAATCATTGTAAAGGATTAATTGATAATTGTCTTTTTAGCGAGAATATTTCTTATGGCGGTAGTTCGGCAATAGATTGTTGGACAGCCGATCCGCTGATAATTAATTGTACGTTTTTTGATAATATTTCATATGGCTGGGCAACAATTGGTATATGGGATAGCTCTAATCCAATTATTTTCGATTGTATAGTATCTAACAATACCGGTACAGGATTTACGTTTCATTCTCAAGCACAAGCGACGATTGAATATTGTAATTGTTATGAAAACTCCTCAGGATCATTTGGCGGTTCTGTTCCTTCTGGCTTAGGTACAATTGTTCAGGTAAATTCTAATGGAGATCCTTGCGATATTTATTATAATATTTATCTAGATCCGGAATTTATTGATTCCCCTGATTTGGATTTGAATCTTTCGGAAACTTCCCCTTGTATTGATGCAGGAATTATTGATACTACCGGTTTGAACTTACCACTCTATGATCTGGATGGTAATCCTCGTATCGTTGACGGAAATGGAGACGGAATCGCAATTATTGATATGGGATGTTATGAATATTATAATTATCAACAGCACATATATCTTGAGATTCCTACAGAATATGCATTGCCCGGTGACACTGTTCTAATACCCATAAATGTTCTATTTCCTCAAGATTCAACATTCACCTCTGCAGAAATTATTATTGGTGGCTATTTGGGCTCATTAGAATTTCTTGAGTTGATCGCTGATTCCAGTTTGGTAGGTGATGCTGGGTGGATGTATGAGTACAATGAAACAGATAGTCTGAATACGATATGGATGGCTGGTTCCGAACCAATATCCGGTGAAGATGTTCTTATATGGATGAAGTTCAGTGTACCTAACACGGCAACCGATTTTATCCCAATAACGCTTGAGGATGCCTTGTTTGACACGGGTTTGGTACCTGTAGAGCTTACATCAGGAGGAATAGATATAGTGGCTCTCATATATGGCGATGTGGATTTCAACGGATTGGTTCAGGCGTATGATGCCTCGATGATATTGCAATATTTGATAGGTTACATTAACTTGGATGATCTGCAATTGTCGGTCGCTGACGTTAGTCTTGATTCTACTGTCTCAGCTTTGGACGCAACTTTGATCTTACAGTATGGAGTTGGGATTATAGACACTTTGCCCTATCAGCCGGGACCATCCTATATTGCCAATGGTGATATAACAATGGAGGATCAAATATATACCGGCGATCCCATTGATGTGCCAATAATAATAGCAAATACTGAAAATATTTTTTCTTTCGAGGGTGTGATTCATTTTGACTCAGACTGTTTAACATTAGCTGAAGTTTATTGGTCTGAATATTTGGATGGTTTTTATAAATGGACAGATGTTGAGGATGGTGAATTTAAACTCGTAGGATCTGGAGCTTTGCCATATGAGGAATACGGTGTGATGGCAACAATTAGGTTTTATCCTAAAGATGGATTTAATAATTGTGATTCGACAACGGTCTTTTTCAAAAAACTAAGATGGAATGAAAATGATATTATGCATAATATTGCAGCATCAATTATTACAAATAATTATGGAGTCAACAATCCTCAAGAACCGGAATTGATACTTCAACAAAATAGTCCCAATCCATTTGCATATAACACAAAAATCCAATACTCGATACCGTTGGAAAGTAAGGTCTCTCTGAAAATCTATAATATAAGGGGTGAACTTATTGTTGATCTGGTTAATGAATTCAAAGACAAGGGTTCATATGATGTTGTTTGGGATGGTAGAGATAAATACGGTAATAAAGCTGTTAACGGGATATATTTCTATAAATTTATTAGTGGCGGCTCAGAAATAATAAAGAGGATGATACTGATTAGATAGATTTGAAATAGGATTACTACCCGGATTAAAATTTGAAAATGGACTTCAGTTTATTTTTAAGTGATCCGGGTTTTTTTCTTTCCTCAAAATAACCTTCAAAATTATGAATGAGGGGTTCGTTATTAAGAATCCTTTTAGGATTTTCATAAAAAAGGATTTGTGCAATTTCTTCAGAATGATTTGAGGCGACAAAATCATAGGCATCTTTCATAAGTATAGGACGTTTTTTTAGACCATGCACATCCGAAGCAATAACATGAACACATCCGATATTGAGCATTTCCAATGAAAGGTCCTTCACTGCATTTCCATACACTCCGAGAATGCTTCCGCTGTTCATTTGAATATATATTTCTCTATTTACAATGTTGAGCAGGTAGTCGATATTGTTCATAAAAGGTGAAAATCTCTCTGCATGCGCTAGAATTGGTCGAAATCCTTCTTGCTGAAAGTTAAAAAGGATCTTTTCAAAATTATCTGGAAAACGCTGCAGTTCAGTTTCAATAAGTATATAATTGCTGTTTGCAAGTGTAAGGTTTTCGTTTTTTACTTTGCTGACCACGTCTGGTTCGCAATAGAGTTCTGCCCCGGGATGAATTTTGATATTAAGCTCCCGCTCCTCAATAAGATCTTGTACTTCAATAAGCTTTCTGTCAATTATACTGCGAGTGTTTTCATACACACCGGAAATAATATGCGGTGTGGCGACAAGTTCTGTGATTCCCTGATTGGCAAGTGCTTGCAATATTTCAAAACTCTCCAAAATATCTTGTGCCCCATCATCGATTCCCGGAAGCACGTGAGTATGAATATCTATCATATCAGCTATGAATGAATTGCATCTGCAAATTCTTTTATTAGATCGGTCTGATTGTTCTTTTCAATGGCAGTGCCAATTACTATAAAATCTGCGCCTGCCGATACTTTTTCTCTGGCTTCTTCAGGAGTTCTTATGCCCCCGCCGATTATCATTGGAATGGAAATATTTTCTTTAACCTTCTTGATCATTTCTGTTGGGACTGACTGTTTTGCT
This sequence comes from Candidatus Cloacimonadota bacterium, assembly GCA_030613025.1. Lineage (GTDB taxonomy): Bacteria > Cloacimonadota > Cloacimonadia > JGIOTU-2 > JGIOTU-2 > Celaenobacter. The sequence continues at coordinate 12,438 of JAUWMT010000049.1, read as the reverse complement.
CCGCTTCCAGCATCAAAGAAGATAACCTTCATGCCAAGATATTGAGCTGCAAGTGCATGTGATGCTGCGATGTCATATTTGGTTCTTGGTATTGGCAAGCTGTTGCTCATAAACTGTACTGAAGTTAGTGAACCGGATTCTATCAGAAAGTAACCTGTTGGAATTGCCTCGACCCTGTATTTTTTGATGAGTGGTGCTGTCCGAACCTGCTCTCCTATAAGCAATTGTGGATTTCTGCTGCTCATCATACTGAGGAAAAGGATCGCATCAGCATAGGGAGAGACAAAATTGAAGATTCCGGGAAACACAAGTACAGGAACGGATACTTTTTCTTTGATTATTCTTACGGTTTCATCAAAATTATCTTTTATCATCAAGCTGCCGCCAACCAAAATCACATCGACACCATTGATCTGGCATTTTTCAGCAAGCTTTGCAGATTCTACTGGCTCTTGCTTGTCAGGATCAATAAGACAGAAGAAGCCGGCTTTTTTTTCACTCTTAAGTGAATATAAAAATTGTAACATGTTGTCTTTCATTGTGCCACCCATAAAATAACTAAAAATATTAGCATGTGTACTTTCATAAAATTTTCCGAATATTTAGCTGTTTTAGTAGTTGTCTTAATTATAAGTATTATTAAGTCAATTAGAAGCATAAATACGATTACAATCAATAATAATATAAAGAATGTTGTAGAATAAAATTCCGGATAACCCCAAATAATTGTTGCTGTGAATCCTATCCAGAAAAGCAGTGAGAGCAGAAGTGTTTTTTTGTCACCCAACAAAAGCGGAAGAGTTTTTGCGTCAGCAGAACTGTCGCCATTTTTGTCTTCTATATCTTTAACGAGTTCTCTTATCATAGAATAGAAAAATGCACATAACGCTACAAAGAACGCGTTTCTGAGATTGTTTGTAATAAAGCTGCCAAAAATAAAAGTTGATGCAGTAATATAGGCGACAAGCAGATTTCCCCAGAAATGTATTCTTTTACTTCTCATTGCGTAAACATATAGCAGGAATGAATTTAAAGCAGCGATCGCGATCATCCACAGATTTCGTAAAAAGATACTAATAATTATTCCCGTAATAAAGAGACAAATCGCATAATATTTTGCCTTTCTGGGAGAAATCATACCTGAAGGTAAAACTCTTTCTTTACGATTAACCATATCGATTGAATAATCGTAGTAATCATTTATCACATAACCTCCTCCTGAGATAATTGCTGCTGCAATGCCTGCAAGAAGGGGATAAAAGATTGGATATGCTGTCACTTTGTAGTAGGCGCCGAAAAGGACTGCGATCAAAACAAACAGAAAATTCAGCGGTCTGAGGATGCGAATATATGCCCGAATGCTTTGTATCACTAGGGGATTCTATCATGAATGCGTTCTACAATTTCCAGGAGAACTTGATTATTGGGAATATATTTAATGATATTCTGTGCATCTTGGATGAGTTTTAGGGCTTGTCGCTTTGATTCTTCAATACCAAGAAGCGTAGGATAGGTGACTTTTTCATTGCGCTGATCTTCACCAGATTCCTTGTCGAGAAGATCGTCTGCTCCAACTTCATCGAGGATATCATCGATAACCTGATACGCAAGTCCGATATTTAGTGCAAAATCACTTAACGCATTGGTGATCTGCTCTGTAGCATTTGCCAAAATACAAGCGCAACGCTCTGCTGCACGGAGAAGGGCACCGGTTTTTTTGAGGTGAATATCTCTCAAGATATGCAGTTTGACTCTTTTCTGCGAAGAAGTAATATCAACCACCTGTCCGCCGATCATACCTCGTGTGGATGCAGCTTCGATGAGTTCTTCAAGGCATTGGATCGCTTTTGTGCTGTTGCGAAGCTTGAGAACTGTCTCGAATCCCTTTGTCATGAGCGCATCGCCGGTGAGTACCGCAATTGCATTCCCGAATTTTTTATGACAGCTCGGCTTTCCGCGGCGTTCATCAGCGTTATCAATAAAAGGCAGATCATCATGGACAAGCGAAGCAGTATGAAGCATTTCAATCGCACAGGCGACTGGAAGTGCCTGCTGTATAGTCCTTTTATCACGTCTGTTCACAAGCATCTCATAGGTCGCCAGCATCAATGTGGGACGTAAACGTTTTCCTCCAGCCAACACAGAATATCTCATTGCACGATGAATTATCTCCGGTTTTGTGTTATCAGAATCGAGATATTTCGCAAGAGATTTATTGATAAGCTCTCTTCTGTTTTCAAAATATTTATCTATAATCAACAATCCTCCTAAGATTAGGAACTTATTGTAAAGTGCAAAACTTGCAACTTCTTGTCAACTTTTCCAGCATCAATTGGCATTTGACTTCCTTTATAAAAGCGAAATGGGGTCGATATCAATCTGCATTTTTATATAGTTTGGAGTTGTCACATTACTTTGTAACCATTCAAAAAAGCGGTTAATATCTTGTTGATGTTCAGCTTTTATCAATATATGATAACGATACTGTTTTCTGATTTTGCTTATAGGTGCAGGTGTCGGGCTGAGAATAATAAGTTTATCTTTTGGGGGATACCTGGCGATCTTTCTTCTCACTATATCCATATATGAGCGGAGCCGCTCTTCATTATTTAGCATAAACAGTATTCGGGCAAGTTTGGTAGATGGTGGATAGTGAAGCTCCTGCCTGAGGTGAAGTTCATATTCGTAGAAACCTATAAAGTTCTGTTTCCGGGCATATTGAATGCTGTAGTGTTTGGGATTAAAGGTTTGAACGATCACCTCGCCTTCTTTTTCACTGCGTCCTGCTCGCCCTGCCACTTGAATGATATGCTGAAAATTTCGCTCCGATGCTCTGAAATCAGGAAGATTGAGATTTACATCTGCTGAAACTATTCCGACTAAAGTTATGTTCGGAAAATCAAGTCCTTTGATGATCATTTGTGTGCCGAGCAGAATATCTATGTAGCCATTATGAACCTGATCAAATATATTTTGAAAGCTGTTCTTTTTCTTTGTAGTATCTGTATCCATTCGAGCAATTTTAGCAGTCGGGAAAAGGAATTGCAGATTCTGCTCGATCTTCTCGGTGCCGGGTGAGCCAAAATTAAAGATATATCCTCCGCATTCAGGGCAAGTGCGTGGCATTGAGCGTTCATATCCGCAGTAATGACACATAATTTTTTTATTTCGGGAATGATAGGTCATGCTGATGTTACAATCCTTGCATTGCAGCACATGACCGCATTTTACGCACTGCACATAAGATGCATATCCTCTGCGATTTTGAAAGAGAAGTATCTGCTCCTTTTTATTGAGCCGATCTTCGATCTTGTTTTTGAGAATCTTAGAAAAAATCTCTGTGTGATCTTCTTCCTGCCGCATATCAACTATTGTTAGATTAGGAAGTATCTGATTCTTCACCCTTTTGCTCATTGTAAGAAGAGAATATTTTTTATTTTGAGTATTATAGTAGGATTCAAGATAAGGAGTTGCGGTTCCCAGAAGCACAACGGCATTATTCATTTTTCCTCTAAGAACTGCCATATCACGCGCATTATAAAGAGGGGGTCGCTCATGCTGTTTGTAGGTGTTTTCGTGCTCTTCATCCACAATAATAAGCCCAATATTCTCAAGCGGAGCAAAGAGCGCACTTCTCGGACCGATAGCTATCTTTCTTTCACCTTTTTTCAGAAGGTTCCAGTAATGCAAGCGTTCTCTGTCACTGAGCTTGCTGTGCAGTACTGCAATGATGTCCCCAAAGTGGGAATAGAATCTATCAACGGTCTGCGGAGTTAAAGAGATTTCCGGAATGAGAAGTATCGCTGTTTTCCCATAAGAAAGTGCTTTTTTCATCGCACGAATATAGACTTCGGTTTTTCCGCTCGAGGTTACTCCGTGAAGAAGGAAGGTGTGAAAATTATTCTCATCTATCCCTGCTTCTAATTTTTCCAAAACTTCAGTTTGCTCTTCTGTGAGCTCGAAAGTAACAGGTTTGCGCTGTACAATATTTGAAAAAATATCCGGATGAATTTCTTTTTTGTATATCTCAATAAGTTTTTTTTCTTTTAATTTATTAATGATGCTGTAAGAAAATATTTTTGAAATGTCTGCCACGAAGATCGGTTCGGGCTGGTTATGTAGATAATTCCAAACTTCCTGCTGCTTGAGACTGAGAGATTCATCAGATGAGTCTGAAATAAGCTTAATGCAGTTCACGACTTTTTTCTGAATTTTTCTCTTATATTGACGCTCGATCTCGATCAATCCCCGATCCTCCATTTCGAGGAGATTTTTATACAGAGGTGAAATTTTTGATTTTTTCAAATCTTCTATGGTGCAGGCATCACCATTTTTCTCTATATATTTGATAATTTTCAGGAAGTTTATGTTTTCAGATTTAGGATTCTTCAGTACAATTTTTTGAATTGTATTTACATTTATACCTGCAGGCAGCATTGCTTTGAAGACAAGTCCGATAGGGCAGTGGTAATACTTTGAAATCCACTGCGCAAAAGTGAAAAGCTCTTTATTGATAAGAGGTTTCTCGTCGATAATTTCGTAGATTTCCTTTATCTTGGCTTCATCATAAGCAGGTTTCTCTAACAGTCCAATAATGATTCCTGTCTGAATTCGGTAATTGAAATCCACAATCACGCGCTGCCCGATTTTAGGTGAAACATTCTTCGGATAGGAATAAGTGAAGGTTTCCTGAATATTAATAGGTAGAGCAACTTCGATATAATTTTTCATAATTTATTTACATAAAATAATTTTTTTACAATTTTGAGCCATGAATAATAAGGAATTAGCAACCTTTGGCGAAGACACGGCAGCTCAGTTCCTTACGAGTAATGGCTATACCATAATCGAGCGGAATTATCACTCACCATATGGAGAGATCGATATTATCTGTAACAGGGATGGAGAGCTCATCTTCGTGGAAGTCAAGGCACGAAGATCGCACTCTTTTGGAGAACCATTGGACGCTGTCACGGAAAGCAAAAGGCAAAAGATCATAAAAACTGCTTATCATTATCTCGCAAAAAAAGACATTGAAATACCGGTTAGATTTGACATTATTACACTTGATTATGACAAAATTTCAAAGGATTATTCTTTACGCCACATTGAAAATGCATTTCTTGGAGAAGATTACTAAGAATTACTATTGCAGCTCGTTTTCATCGAAGTAGGGTCCTAAATAATCCTGCCAGTTCGGATCACCGAACTCAAATTCATCATTATCAACATAGACCAGTTTATAATTTCCCAATTTGGTGAAATCCACAAATATATAGATACGTTTTCCGCCAAGATAATATTTCCAGATGATGTAGGGTTTTGCATGATATTCGTAGCTTTTGTCAATAACTTCTTCGGGCTTGCCACGGCGTATATAAATTCTGCCCCTATCGGATTTCCAACCATCGCCATAATGGGAAAATTTTCTATTCGCATAGTTCACGCGACGAATGATTTCTTCTTTATATTCATTCTGTTCTGTTTTTGGATTCGGGTCATTCTGCTCCCAAAAACGCTTGAGAAATTCAACACGACCTTCATCGTCCAGATTCTTATAAACCCGTTCTTCATAGTTCGTCAGAAAATATTTGGCGTAACGATATTCCTTATCAATTTCAGCTTTTGAGATGCTTTCTTGTGTATCTTGAATAAAAATTAGTTCTTCTCGTGATGCAACCGGTTCGTCGGAATTATCATTTGAGTAGAGTTTCAGCGATAAAGTATAAGTTCCACTCTCCCATTGGGAGATGGGTATCCATTCCCAGAATGGTTTTATCGAATTGGTAGATGAGAACTCTTTTTCTTCATCATACACAGAGTTTTGGTCTTTATTTTGAACAGTTAAAATCCATTTGCCTTCTAACGGCTTTTCTTCAGTTGTCACATTTTGAAATACCTCAAAATAATACGTGAAGCCCTCATCCTTAACAGGGTCAAAAAGATGATTCGGGTTTACAAGTAACAGGACATTATCCCGCTTGAAATCTTGGAATCTTGTTGTAGAGTCGCTCTGATGAAAAGAGCTTATCTCTATATCACTCAAATTCATGTGAGAAAATTCAAGGGTATGAAATGTTTTTTCCCAGGTTAAGCTTTCTTTGTTAACCCTGTCCTGAATATCGATCGTGAACTTGTATAAGCCGGGTGTGACAGTTGCTTTCACCTTATCAATGAAAAATTCATCATGGTAAATAGAGGTTTTATCCAGATCAACTTTGATCTGCCTGATAAAATCTGTATGATATAGTTCCTGTTCGTCAGAATCATAAATGTTGAAATTTACCAGCAGCTGAGTAATGAGGATATTATCCTGTGCAGTAAAATCAAGATTGGAATCGAAGACCTTGTAGGTTATCTCGAAAGTTGTATTCTCATTTTCAGCCGGGAAGCAGTTGCAGTCGAAAAACACATTCAGTTCTGCAATGAGAAAAAGTGGAATGAATACAAGGATAAAGGTTAGTAACAATTTATTTTTCATTGAAGTCCACCTTCATATTTTCTATAAAATGTCCATTATTCTGCAAATATCTGTAAAGGTTTTTATGCGGATATATTTTATAACGTTGAGATTCTATCCTGAGAGTGCCGAAAAGCTTTGTGCGAACATTGAACACAACTCTGAAATTTCCCGGATGAGTGAGTATCTGTTCTTCCACGAAATGCTTCAAATCCTTTTCCGAGTATTGAGTTTCATCTATTTCAAAGGAGATATTGCCGGAAATATCTTTTTGCCAGTTTTCTTCGTGAATGATCTGATCTGCAACAATAGAGAGTCGTTCCTGGTTTTCTCTTACTTTTGAAGAGAGTTTTCCGATGACATAAATAATATCTTTTTCATTTATGAGATCACCGAGTTTTGTATATTCATTAGAGAAAAGAACAACTTCAAATTTGTCATGCAAATCTTCGCATGAGACAAAAGCCATTGTGCGTTTTTTCCTATCTTTGATCAATTTTATTCCAGCTACAATACCGATCATTCTTATCTCTTGATTGCGCAATTCGTCGCGCTTGCCTCTTTTTACAAGTTTTTTGTATTGTTTGGTGTTAAGATTAGTAAGGGTTTGAATATCCTTTTCATAGGATGCAAGAGGATGTCCTGAAATGTAAAAACCTAATAAATCTTTTTCGAGATCGAGGCGTCTGCCGAATTCCCATTCTTTTTTGTCTGGAAGCATAGGATATAGATCCTGATCATTTGCCTGCATGGATGCAAAAAGTGAAGATTGCCCTTTTTGACGTTCACGCATTTTCTGTGAACCGAATTCCAGTGCAGTTTCCACGACAGTGTATAGCTGGGCTCTATTGCCATCAAAGTCATCCAGAGCACCTGCACCGATAAGACTTTCCAGTGCAGTTTTATTAAGCTGATTTGCATCGACTTCTTCGCATAATTCGAAAATATTCTTAAAGGGTGGATGTTTTTTTCGTGTTTCAACGATCGCTCTGATTGCATTTTCTCCCAGACTTTTGATCGCTTTCAAACCAAATATTATCTTACCGTCTTTTACTGTGAAATTATAGTCGCTGAAGTTTACATTCGGATGAAGCACTTCTATGTTCATTTTATGACATACTTCTATGAGACGAGCGATCTTTGCAGTATCCTTTTCTACGGTCATCAAAGCTGCCATGAATTCTGCGGTGTAATGGGTTTTCAAATAAGCAGTTTGGTACGAAATAATACTGTAGGCAACACTATGCGATTTATTGAAACCGTACCTGCCAAAGGTTTCGATACGCTCGAATATCCCGATGGCTTTTTCTCTGGATATGCCGTTTTTTACTGCACCTTCGATGAAAAGAGGGCGGTATTTATCCATAAGGGCTTTATCTTTTTTGCCCATTGCTTTTCTGAGAATATCAGCTTCGCTCAGAGAAAATCCGGCTAATGTATGTGCGATTTGAATTACCTGTTCCTGGAAGACGATCACACCATAAGTTGTACGCAGAATGTCCTCGAGCATTGGATCCAGATAATCGACCTTTTCCTCATTATTTTTTCTGCGGATATAGACTTCATGCATGCCGCTATCCAGTGTGCCGGGACGGTACAGTGCATTGCATATAGCAAGGTCTTCGATGGAATTTGGCTTGATACGTTTGAGAATTCCTCTCATTCCCGAGCTTTCAAACTGGAATACGCCATCAGTTTCTGCGGTATGAAAGAGTTTGTAGGTTTCGGTATCATGCAGGTTGATCTCATCTATTTCGAGTTCTATGCCATGATGTTTCTTGATGAGCTGCAGGGCTTTTTCTATGATGGTAAGGTTTTTTAATCCCAGACAATCAATTTTCAATAAACCCAGGTTTTCAAGACATTTCCCATCATACTGGGTGATGATAGTCTTATCTTTCGGGCTTATTGCAAGGGGTATATGATTGGTGAGATCATCAGGTGCGATCACCACACCTGCAGCATGCACTCCTATATGTCTCGGTAATCCTTCGAGAGTTTTGGAATATTCCCAAAGCTCTTTATATTCATCTTTTGAGTTGACCAGTTCACGTAATTTTTCATTCTGCTCATATGCGCTTTCAAGATATACATCCGGTCCTACGGGTATTAGCTTTGCAATTGTATCGACTTCATAAAGAGGGATGCTCATTGCCCTGCCGACATCGCGGATAACCATTTTTGCACCAAGACTTCCCAGAGTGCCGATCTGGCTGACGTTTACACGACCATATTTCTTCACAATATAATCGAGTACTTTTGGGCGGGTTTCATTAGAAAAATCAGTATCGATATCCGGCATGCTGACTCGGGCTGGATTTAGGAAACGCTCAAAGAAGAGATTGTATCTGATGGGATCGACCCTTGTGATATCAATAAGATATGCAATTATACTTCCAGCACCGGAACCTCTGCCCGGACCAACAGTGACATTCATTTCCCGGGCTGACTTTATAATGTCCCACACTATTAGAAAATAGCTCACGAATTCCATTTCTTTTATTACTGCAAGCTCATGTTCGATGCGATCTTTTATTTCGTCGGTGAGCTCATCATATTTTTTCTCAACTCCCTCATACACCAGTTTCTTCAAAAATTCATAATCGTCCGAATATCCTTTGGGAAGCGAGAAATTCGGGAAAAGAAAGCCATCATAATCAAGTTCAAGATTGCATTTATCTGCAACTTTTACAGTGTTCTCTATTGCTTCCGGAATATCACTGAAAAGATGCTTCATCTCATTTGGACTACGAAAATAGATCTGATCTGTGGTGAACTTCATACGATTGTCATCTTCAAGGATTTTCCCTGTTTGAATACAGAGCAACACATCCTGTGCTTTGGCATCGATTTTTTTTATAAAATGACAATCATTTGTTGCCACAAGAGGAGCACCGGTTTCTTTGGACAGCTTCTTGAGCTCTTCGATCAGTTTTTCTTCTTTATCTAATCCCAGCCGCATGACCTCAAGGTAGAAATCATCCTTTCCGAAGATGTTTTGATATTCTTCAACAGCTTTAACGGCTTTATTATATTTGTTTTGAAGAAGCATCTGGGATACTTCACCCTGCATACAGCCACTGAGCCCAATAAGTCCTTCAGAATATTTTGTGAGTAGCTTTTTATCAATTCTGGGTTTATAGTAATACCCTTTGATAAAGGCAATACTGGAAAGTTTCATAAGGTTATGATAACCTGTTTGATCTTTCGCGAGTAGTGTGATATGATAGCGGGGATTTTGCTTATCCTTTTCAGATAATATGCTGCCGTTGATGATGTATCCTTCTATCCCGATAATAGGTTTGATATGATGAGCTTTTGCAGTTTTAAAAAAATCAATTGCACCATACATATTTCCATGATCTGTCATTGCGACCGCAGGCATTTGCCATTCGGAAGCCAGCTTCATAAGGTCGGAGATTCGGCTTGCACCGTCTAAAAGACTGTACTGAGTGTGGTTGTGAAGATGGACAAAGGACACATTTTCTCCTTGAAAATTTTGATTATTCATACAGATAAAAAAAAGGCAGTCAAATATTTTCGACTGCCGATGTGATTTTTATATAATTCTGAAAAGATTAGTTTAGTTTTTCGTACACACTCACCTGACGGGTTCGTTTTCTTAAAGTGCGAAAACCTATGAATCGATAAGGCTCGAACTTCACAAAACCGTCAATGAGCGCATAAATTGTATAATCATTACCGAGACCAACATTATTTCCGGGATGGATTTTTGTGCCTCTTTGACGAACAATGATATTTCCTTTTTCGACAAATTGACCGGCGTATTTTTTCACACCGAGATATTTAGGATTGCTGTCTCTTCCGTTTTGGGTACTGCCAACACCTTTTTTATGTGCCATAATAAATCCTTTAATTAATAATTATATCTTTAATTTTTATTTCAGTAAAATCCTGACGATGTCCCTGTTTTCGGCTGTAGCTTTTGCGTTTCTTTTTCTTAAAAACAATGATCTTTCTGGCTCTTCCATGACCAAGAACTTCAGCAACTACTTTGGCGCCTTTTACAGAGGGTTTGCCAATGCGCGTCTTTTTGTCATCATCAAGAAGCAAAAGGGTATCGATCTCGATCTCAGAACCGATCTCTTTGTCTTCAAGATATGCCACATGAAGGACATCATTTTTTTGCACTTTGTGCTGCTGCCCTTTGAAATCTATTATTGCGTACATCTATGTCTCCTTATAATTAGGAACTGCAAACTTCCAATGCACTTTTGCAGTGTCAAGTTTTATGGGATTTTCTCGGATACTCTCAGAATTTTCATATGTATTAAAATTTTTATAAAATTATCTGCAATAAAACTTTAGTTATTTAAATCGGCGTTTTTAATCAAAAGAATTCCTCGATGCTCTGCGTCGGGGTATCCAAATTTTCTCCCCTACTTTAGGGGAGATGCCGTAGGCAGAGGAGTAAATATTGAAAATTCGATTTTCAGCTTGCTGAAATAAAGTTGGCAAAATACCCCTTGGCTTGCCACGGGGATAGTCAACTTTAAGAATTTTCTTTATTATTTGGAGAAATAAATTTTTTTTCTTGACAGATCTTTAAAATTGTCGCAACGTTGTCGCAATAAATAGGAGATTACATGAAAATTACTCAACAGGAGCTTATCGAATTCGCTGAACTAAACGATCTGCAAATATTTGGAAAAGGCACAATCATCATATCAAAAATCCGAGCAATACAGAGATTGATCAATAAAGGATTAATTCCTAAGCCAAATTGGGAAGGCGGAAATTCTACAGCATATTGGGAAAATGACGTTGAAATTAAAGACAGAATTATGTGGATTGATGAAAAGAGAAAAGAAGGATTATCTTACAGACAGATGAAAGAGAAATTGGAATCAGAAAAGAATCCTCGCCCCGAGAGTCTGATTGCTGCGAATTTGATTTCAACAATAGATGATTTATTAAATATTAGTCCTGATAATTTGGAAGTTCTTTTTGTTAAGATGAAGATGCTGTATCTCCTTGAAAAAAGAGAAGAAGCCTTGAAAATCTTACATGACTTAGAGATCAAATGTAATGATAAAAAAGAACTCCTTTTTAGGGTTTATAATGAAATGGCAGATATATATCATATTTTCAGTAACAAAGAAAAAGAGCTAAAAACCTGTCAAAAACTTATTTCTCTTGCTGAAGAAATGGGCGACAATAAAAAATTAGGTTCTGCATACATTGCTATGGGTCATTGTTTAGCATTATCATACAATGACATAGATAAGGCTAATAACTATTTTCACAGTTCTATTAATCTCTTAAAAGGATCTAGTTTAGCTGGTGACGCTTATGGCAGTATTTTTGGTATTCAAAAACTAAAAGGAAATTTATCTAAGGCAGAAGAATATTTAAAAGAAGCAATTAATATATTTATCAAATCAAATGATAAGCTTAAAGAAAGCATTTGCAAGGCTAATCTAGGAATATTGTACTATGATTCAAACCGGCTCTCCGAAGCAATGAAGCTTATGCAGGAGGCATATCATATCATCTCCCAACTTCACGATTTGAATAGCGAGGCTTCAATTATTGGCAATATAGGAAGAATATACCGGAAGAGGGGTTTATTCTCTAAGGCTATAGAACACTTTAGACAGGCATATCATATCGCTTCTCAAATCAAAAATACAGGGTTGCAAAAGAAATGGATGCAGAAGATGAGCGAAGTGTATAAAGAAATGGGGAACATTAAGAAAAGCGCATTTTATCTTAAGGAAAGTAATAAAATTAGGAAACAACAAAATTCAGAATAAACCAAACTGTAATTATGTGAAGTTAAGAATAGAAAGAATTTTTAAAATGAATTTGATAAAGTGTACAACTCACGCATAGGTTACATTTTAAACCGGGCGCATAGGTAACAACATTTTTCTTTTCTCATCGCCAAAATAATCTTGAGACGGCATTTCGTACGAAATGCAGTCTCAAGATTTTGAATGGTGTCTATTATTAGA
>JAUWMT010000006.1 GCA_030613025.1 Candidatus Cloacimonadota bacterium | reverse complement strand
TGGTAATCCGCTCACAACCATTGCGAAGGTCAAGCCCATTCGCAAGGTTTCAGATTGATTCAGCACTTTGTGCCTCTCCGTAGTTGGGAGCGAGTGATGTACCACTTTTCAGCATTTGAAAAGAAATATGTTTACCTGCTTTTGTGTCAGGTAGTTGCTCAGAAACATGAATAATTCTAACCGCATAATCAATAAGACGATCCTGCAAATCGAACTTCATTTGATTATTTTCTCTATTCTTTTCTTTCTCGCTCATTTATCTTTTTCCTTCATCACCTGTCCCGTGAAATCTTTTTTTTATTTCACAGGGATTGGATATTCCGTGCCTGCCGAGCCATAGCCTAAGCGACGGCTGGTTGGATATTGGATATTTTTCCCAACTTACACACCTATTTCTTCAAAGAGCCATTTTTATTTTCTTTTTAAGCTGCTTGATGTGCCCTTTACCAACACCAATCACATTGCACCCCAGTTCAAGATATTTCTTAATTTTTTCATCTGTTAAGAAGTTGGAGCAATCAACGATCAGCGGTTTTCTTTCGCACATTCGAACAACATCTTCAGGTGTAAGGGCTTTATATAGTTTATGCCCAACTGCAAACACCACGATCTCGGCATCAAAAAGGGTTTTGCTCAAATCCTTTTCAATTCTCATATCTCCAAGCTCTGACCATACCTCGACAAGTGGATCGTGTACAGAAATAATAGCATCTTTTTCCATGAGATGCTCCCAGAAAAGTTTTGTTGGGGAATGCCTTGTATCAGCCACATTCTGCAGGTATGAAACGCCAAGTATCGCAATACGTTTATCCTGAAGAGAAGGACAGGCATCCTCAATTATCTCGATCGTATGCAATGGCATAAGGTCATTTATATTTACGGCACTTACAGCCATTGGAAGTTTATTCTCCAAACCAAAAAGCGCTTCAGCAGCCCAGTTGGCAAGTACCGGATCCTTGGTAAGGCAATAACCACCAACGCCCAAACTTGGACGCAGCATATTATCATGAGTACCCTCACGAACTTTAATTGATTTGATCACATCAAATAGATTAACTCCGATGTTTTCAGCAAGTTTCGCCCACTCAAACATCAAAGCAATATTTGTAGCACGGTATGAATTCTCAAGCACTTTTGCCATTTCTGAAGCATTGGTATGACCCAATCTGCAAAGAGGATAATGTTCGGTATCCAGTACATTCGTGAGAAATTCTTCAGCGAGATCGGCAGCTTTCTCGTTAATGCCGGAAAAAGTTCTCCAGAAATTTCTAATAGAGCTCACATATTTTGAACCGGGTATCACACGCTCATAGGAATGTGCTATCAGAGGAGGATATTTTTCTACATCGATTCCTCTCTTTGTGAATTCTTCTTCAATCACGGGCTTGACTATTTTTTCTGAAGTACCAGGCGGAACAGTTGTTTCAATAAGGATCAGGCATTCGGGCTTGATGCTTTTTCCAATTGTTCTCATACCTTCTTTAAAAGCATTAAGGTCACAATATCCTTCTTCGGCGTGTCCGAGCTCTGGTTTTTTGGCATCCAACTGAATATCCACTACAACAATATCTGCAAAAGTAAATACTTTTTGATGCCATGTAGCACGAAGAGTTTTTTTCTCGTTTACACAACGGGGAAAAATTTCAGGGATTTCCGGATCGTCTGCATTCACTGGCGGTTTACCGCTATTTATAACAGGAATTTTCCAATACGACCGACGTGAAACAAGATCATTACCATAAACAAAATACAATGGCTCTCCACTCTCATCTTCGGCATCTGCAACCACTGCAGCCATAACTGAGCCAACGAATCCCATTCCCTGAACAACAACGATCTTTCTACCATTTTTTCTTTCTTCTTCTGAAAGAGACTTGAGGATTTCGAATTCCTTCTTGTCCTCTTCCGGCGTTGGAAATGAATATTCAGTTCCATCGGGAGCAACAGATATTGACATGTATCCTCCTAAAAAATCATCCTAACAAACGAGGATGTATCTCTCTTTTTTTTTAGTGCCATACAGTGTCAAGAATTTCACTCTATACATTCTATAACGAGCAACTCCAAAATCAGCAGTTGAAAAATTTGACAAGGATTTAGGGTCATAATGATTGGGCTCAAGGTTTTTATATGGAAATTAAAATTATCAAAAATGGAAATTTATCCAAAATATGTAACTGCGATAAGGAAATTACTCCATTATTGCTTCTGAAGAAGGAACGCCTTCAGTTTCAATATGTTGTTGTTGCTGCGAAGATAGATAATATCATTTATCCTCTTGATCATGTTATAGATTCCGACCGCACCGTAGAATATGTGCATATCGGCACGAGAGAGGGCTTGCGTATCTATCAGAATTCTCTTATCTTTGTTTTCATGCGTGCTGTAAATGAGCTTTTTGAGCTTCCCAAAATCCAGGTAAAACATTCTCTTGGTGATGGCTGTTATATCGAGACTTTCTCCCGATTTTTGCTCACTAATGATGACGTAGAGAAGATAAAGAAGAGAATGGAGCACTTGATAGCCGAGGATGAAACCTTCGAACCTCTTTATCTTTCCAAAAGACAGGCATATCAATACTTTAAAAAAGACGAGATCAAGCTTCAAATGCTAGATTATTATCACCAGAAAAACATTCTTATCTATAAATATGCAGAGCTTTATGATTTCTTTAATGGACCCCTCGTTCCATCAACCGGCTATCTTAAGCTTTTTGATTTGAAGTACGTACCACCGGGTCTTATACTTAGATTTCCTTCTGTTGATTATCCAGACAAGATCGGAACATTCCGCCCTTTGCCCAATCTGCTAAAAATTTTCACAGAATATGAACGCTGGGGCAATATACTTAATCTCTCATATGTTGCATCGCTGAACCAAAAAGTGGAAAATTTTGAGATAAACGAGATCATTCAGGTTTCCGAAGCACTGCATGAGAAAAAGATCGCTGAGATTGCCGAAGATATTCATCAAAGGAGAAATTCGGGAATTGTTGTTCTGATTTCAGGTCCTTCTGCATCCGGTAAAACCACATTTGTGAAACGGCTTGCAATTCAGTTGAAAGTGATTGGGCTTTCATCTTATGTGACCTCTCTTGATAACTATTTTTTAGATAGAGAAAAAACTCCAAAGGACGAGCAGGGTGAATATAATTTTGAATCCATACATGCTCTTGATAAAGAACTTATAAATCTACATGTTGAAAACTTACTTGGTGGTAATGAAATTGAAATTCCTAAATACAATTTCAAAGATGGAAAACGTGAAGAACATGGCACGAAATTCCATATCAATGAAGATCAAATATTAATTATAGAGGGAATTCACGGATTGAATGATGTCCTGACTCCATCTATAAAAAGAAAGAACAAATATAAAATCTATGTGAGCGCACTCACGCAACTGAACCTAGATAATCTTAATCGTATTTCAACTTCGGATACGCGCATTATTCGCAGAATTGTTCGCGATACATTTTTCCGCGGATATGATGCAGAACAGACCATCAAACGCTGGGATTCCATTCGTGCTGGAGAAAGAAAATTTGTTTTTTCCTTTCAAGAAGAAGCGGATGTCATGTTCAACTCTGCACTTGTGTATGAACTTGGTGTTCTGAAAAGGATCGCAATTCCAGGATTGATGAAGATCACTCAGGAAAGTGAACAATATTCGGAAGCTCAAAGATTGATAAACTTACTCTCTTTCTTTGTAACCATTCCGGAAATACCCATTCCCCGAAATTCGATTTTGCGGGAATTTATAAAGGGTAGTGATTTTGACTATTAAGATATTGTTAATAAAATTTGTGTAATATTTGGTAAAAAATAAAAATTATTATGTGTGAAAATCCTTTTATAGAAGCGGTTAAATGACTAATTACAAATATCAAATTTCTAATAAAATACCAAAGATCAAATACCAAAATATTAAATGATCAGTCTTCGGAGATTTTGTTTTTCCCATGATTTGACATTTGGGCTTTTTCATTTTATTTGACATTAGGAATTTGGATTTAGCAATTATTAACTTTATCAATGATTAATATTTCCTGTTTGGTTCTGGCTTGTTCAGGTTAGGTACTATGAAAGAAAAAATATTATATGACAGCTTAACTTTTGATGATGTTCTCCTTATTCCGGGAAAATCAAAAGTACTCCCGCGAGATGTGGACATGAAGACAAAACTCACAAGGCACATTCCGCTCAATATCCCAATTATCAGCGCAGCTATGGATACAGTGACCGAGTCAAAGATGGCTATTACTATGGCAAAAGAAGGCGGTATAGGCATTATTCACAAAAACCTGACCATCGAACAGCAGGCATCCTTTGTACAAAAAGTGAAACGCTCGGAAAGTGTTATTATACATAATCCCATTACTCTCAGTCCCGATGCCCGCTTGCAGGACGCTCATGATGTAATGCAGGAACATAACATCTCAGGAATTCCTATAACAAAGGGAAACAAACTCGTTGGTATAATCACAAATAGGGACATGATGTTCGAAGATGATATGTATAAAAAAGTTTCTGATCTGATGACATCAAAAAATTTGATCACTGCACTGGACGGCATCTCTTTGGAAAATGCAACAGCCCTTTTGCACAAACACCGCATAGAAAAGCTGCTTCTTGTTGATGACTCCTATTCTCTCAAGGGCTTAATAACTGTAAAAGACATTATGAAGAATATCAAATATCCCAATGCTGCTAAAGACGAAGAAGGAAGACTTCTTGCTGGTGTAGCGATCGGTGTAGGTGGAGATTATCTTGAACGTGCCCAGGAACTTATCAAGGCAGATGTGGATGTGATAGTCATAGATACAGCTCATGGGCATAGTATGAAAGCCCTCGAAGCAATGAGAACTTTACGAAGGAAGTTTCCTGATCAAAATATCATTGCAGGAAATGTCGCCACTGCTGAAGCTACAGTAGATCTTATTAAAACCGGAGTGGATGCAGTGAAAGTGGGGATTGGACCAGGTTCTATATGTACTACGCGAGTTATCGCAGGAGTCGGAGTACCCCAACTCACTGCAATACTGGAATGTGCAAAAGCAGCACAGAATGAAGTACCCATCATTGCTGACGGCGGTATCAAATACTCAGGCGACATTGCAAAAGCAATTGCTGCCGGCGCAAATGTAGTGATGATCGGCTCGCTCTTTGCCGGTACTGATGAAAGCCCGGGCGAGGATGTAATTTATGAAGGAAGACGCTATAAAACCTACCGTGGCATGGGCTCTATCGGAGCGATGAAAGCCGGGAGTAAAGATAGATATTTTCAGGATGATGTGAAAACAACCAATCCAACCGAAAGCATCAAACTCGTCGCCGAAGGTATAGAAGGTCGGGTTGAATATAAAGGACCTCTTTCTGATTACTTGTTCCAATTGCTTGGAGGATTGAAAGCAGGAATGGGTTACTGCGGAGCTGCAACAATTGAGGAAATGAGAAGCAAAACAGTATTTACAAAAATCACCTCAGCATCCCTTAAAGAAAGCCATCCTCATGATGTATCAATAGTAAAGGAAGCACCGAACTACCAGAGATAGTTTGTCGTGAAGCGTAAAGCGTAAAGCGAGCAGCGAAATTTAGTTCTTGTGTAAGTTCTAAACAAATTTCAAAAATTCTCACACCATTTGTTTGCACGTTTCATCATTTTAGTAAGCATTCTACATATATGATCATATTTATCTAGCAGTTCTTCATATTCTGTTTTGTTGAGATAACCACATTCACAGGCAAATTCCAACCACACAATGGTTTCGGCAGCTTCAGCATCGGAATCGCTTAGTTTGCTAATAAAATGTGCAAGATATCTACGTTTTCTCCATGCTTCTGCAATGTTGCCACACACTGATCGAGAAGAACGTCTGTTCTGATCTGTTAATGAATATCTCTCATCAATTGGCCACTTTTTCGACAAATGAAAAATGAGCATTGCAGCTTCAAATGATATTATATACACTTCCAGTTCTGTAAAATCCAAAATTATCTTAGAACGAACTCTTGAATTATCCATAAATATAACCTTTCATTTTTCTTCTCTCTTCTCTTTTCGCTCTTCGCTCTACGCCCCTCGACCACCTCCCCAAAGCAATTTATGAAGTTGCATATTCAATCGAATCGGCAACTTTGTTTCAATGATCCATTCAGCTAAAACTTTCTTATCTAATTTCTCATGCACTGGAGAGAACAGGATTTGATACTTCAGCAAATTATGCTTCTCAATAATCTGAAGCGACCAATCAAAATCCTGCCTATCTGCGATCACAAATTTCAGTTCATCATGATCACTGAAATATTTGATGTTATCCCATAAAATTTTATTGCACATTCCGCTTGAGGGAGTTTTAAAATCAACGATCTTAATGACTTCATTCGGAATATCTTTCAATAAGATAGAATTATTTGTTTCAAGCAGAACCTTATACTTTTTATTGAGCAAATGCCTCATTAGTATAACAGAATCGGTTTGAATAAGCGGCTCTCCACCTGTAATTTCAACGAGTTTAACAGGATGATATTTCTCAACTTCTTTAATAATATCTTCAATCGAAAGTGTAAATTCCGGCTCGTAAGCATACTTAGTATCACAGTATGTACAGCGCAAGTTACAACCCGCAAGGCGCACAAAAACACAAGGGAGTCCGGCGTATGAGGACTCCCCTTGCAAACTATAAAAAATTTCAGATAGTTCCATTAAAAGGGTATGTAATCGAAATGCTTTTTATATCCTAACTTCTTTTCTATCTTTTTAAGAATATCTTCAGGATGCCCTGTCACGAACATCTTACTGTCATTGCATTCAAAGAGATAATAATCCTTCGCATCCCAGGAGAAATATTTCAGATATTCGACCTTTCCGAAAATCGGTTTCCCTTCATACATGAGCAGTTCAATGTCACATGTACTAAGTGTCACAAAATTTTCATACGGGTCTTTTTTGTTCATTCTGGTCAGAAGCAGATTAGCATCTACATCGGGTTCGATCTTACCATTATAAGTATCGAGCATAAGCGCTTTTGCAGGATTTTCAGTCACCATTTTGAAAAGTGCTTCATTAGAAATCTCGGGGAATGTCTGCTTCGTATATATGATCTCTTTCAATAAATTTGTACTTCCTGATAATGTCGAATCCGTACCAAGACATATATTGATCCCCAACTTTAGAACCGTATCGATATCCAGTGTAATTCCAAGCAGATAGATGTTGGAGTTCGGACACCATGCAATGCTCGCTCCTGCTGCTTTGATCTGTTTGAACTGCTCTGTCGTAATCGCTGTGCAATGAACAAGAATTGAATTGCTTTTTAGCAGTCCCTGTTCTACCAGTCCATCAAATTCACTTCGTGCCAAGTCATCGCTGCCCTCTGCGAGATGAATGATAAAGGGTATTTTTTCTTTTGTTTTTTTCATCTCTTCAGGAAGCTCATCTCCACCCCACCAGTTTTTGCCGATAATAGAATGCCCCTGCTGAAAATCAGATATTACTTTTATTGGAAAGGATTGATAGTACTCGTCTTTCTGTCGCGGTACGTGATCCTGAATAATAGTCACGCCGGAAAAGATATTTTTATACACACCAAGCATTGCAAGATCCAATCCGGCGTCTTCCATAAGATGGCTCATTGGTACTTTCAGATATTTATCGCGCTCTTTCACGGGATCGGATTCATTAAGTTCTTCAACCCAGATGTTTGTGTTTGAATAAGGTCTGCTTGGCGCACCCTTTGGCACCCAGTTTCCAACAAGATGATCATGAATATTGATGAGCGAGGGATAGGCAACAAGCCCTGTACAATCTGCCAGGATCTTATCATAAGATTTATCAGAATACTTGCCGTTTGTCACATAGAGATTATTCACTCCATGCTCTTTGGCATTCTTCACAACTAAAACATTTGTAAATTCCATGGTTACCAACTTTATATTACATAAAAATTATTATTTAGAAAGCTGCTTTACGAGCTGTGGGATCACTTCAAAGAGATCGCCCACAATGCCGACATCTGCAACCTTGAAGATCGGAGCATCTTTGTCTTTATTGATCGCAATAATAATATCCGAGGACTGCATGCCAACGAGATGCTGAATTGCACCTGATACTCCACAAGCGATATAGATCTTTGGTTTGACTGTCTTACCTGTCTGCCCGACCTGGTGAGAATACTGTATCCAGCCGGCATCAACAGCAGCTCTGGATGCGCCAACTGCAGCACCCAACGAAGAAGCAAGCTCTTTTATCATAGAAAAATTTTCAGCACATTTGATCCCACGTCCACCTGTCACAATGATATCGGCATCAGTAATTTTCACACTTTGTGTTTCATCTTTTATAAATTTAAGAAATTTAGATAAGAATTTAGTTGCATCAAAGATAACTTTTTCCTGGATGATCTGCCCTTTTCGATTTTCATCCTTTGGCAGAGGATCAAAAACTTTATGCCGGACAGTTGCCATTTGAGGACGATAATTCGTGGTACGGATCTTTGCCATGATATTACCGCCAAAAGCAGGACGGATTTGAACAAGCTCTTTCGCTTCGGGATCGATCTCAAGGCCGGTGCAGTCCGCAGTTAAGCCGGTTTGAAGTTCAACAGCAAGTCTCGGAATAAAAGAGCGACCTATTGCAGTAGCGCCGCTGAGAAGTATCTCCGGTTTGTATTTGTTCACAATATATGCAAGCGCTTGCGTATAGGGTTCATCAAGAAAATTCTCAAGAAATTTATCATCAACAACTATCACTTTATCAGCACCATGACGGATAAGACCTTCCGCCTGATCATGAAAATCATATCCAAGCAACACTGCAGTGACTTCTTTGCCAAGAGCATCTACAAGCTCTCGTGCCTTGCTGAGTATCTCAAAAGTAATAGGCATGACTGTGCCATTTTTCTGTTCAGCAAAGATCATCACACCAGAATAATCCGCAAAATTTGCTGCCTGCTCCTGCTTTTTCTCGATTAAGATCACATCAACAGGACATTCCGGCACACATGCGCCACACAATGTGCAGGCATTCAGGTCAATAACAGCTATCTTATTAACAAGTGTTATTGCCTGATATGGACAAACAGGTATACATTTACTGCAACCAATACATTTTTCTTGAATTATTTCTATCAATCTGCCTCCGCTCTGGAAAAAAAGAATGGTAATTTTTTCGTCAAGTTACTCGGTTTCATAAAATCTATTTGAAAAGGAAAAATATATACACAACATATATGGCAATGAGCATAAAACCCTGAATACGCCCGATACTTTTGAGAAATCGTGAAGAGGCAAAAAACAGCAGGGAAACAACGAGACACACAGCGACATCTATAAATACATCCGAAGCAAGAACGATAGGTTTAATTGTCGAAGCAATGCCAAGAACGAACAAGATATTGAAAATATTACTGCCTACAATATTACCAATTGCGATCGAAACCTTGCCCTTTACTACTGCCACAATAGATGTTACGATTTCCGGTATCGAGGTCCCAAGTGCAACAACCGACATCCCGATAACCTTATCGCTCACACCCCACAAGGTGGCAATTTTAGTTGCATTCTCTACTGCAAGATGGCCACCATAAGCAATCGCTACTCCGCCCAAAATCGTTAGAAAAATATTTTTTAAAAATGGAGATTGTGATTCTCCATTATCATGATTCTCTTTGCGATCCCGTTGCGCCATACGGTATAAATAAATAAGAAAGCCGACAAAAAGTAAAAGGAAGATTATACCCTCTATTCGTGAGACAGTCACGAAACTGGTTTTCTGAGGTGCAAAATTAATCACAAACAACATCATTAGTAATGTGATGATGATCATGAAGGGATTTTCTTTTCTGATGGTGCTTCTCTCAAAATGAAGCGGTTTGATCAACGCTGCGATGCCGATAGCAAGACAGATGTTCGCAATATTGCTTCCAACTACATTCCCGAATGCGATACCATTCACACCTGCAAGTGACGCCTTTATACTTACTGCTGCTTCCGGCGCACTTGTGCCGATCGCTGCAATGCTCAGACCAATAAAGAGTGGTGAAACTCTGAAATATTGTGCAATCCTCGAAGCACCTTCAATAAAGATATCCGCACCCTTGGCAAGCAGCACAAAGGCAACCACGAGCAGAACATATGGTATCATTTTACACCTCGATCCATTCAGTGGGCTGATGCTGCGCTGCCACAAATAAATTGCATGCTGCTTTTTTACTTACAAGAAACTTTTTCATTGCTGAATATGCAAGCTCCGGTTCGTTATTTGTCTCGCTGAGATGAGCAAGCACGATATTCTTCAAACCATCATGGAGGATCTCGTCAACAAGCTCGGATGCCTGCAGGTTTGAAAGATGCCCATTCTTGCCTTTAACACGCTGCTTGAGCCACCATGCATAGGGACCATTTATGAGCATGTCAATATCATGATTACTTTCTAGGATGATAGTGCTTGGACTCTTCATTTTCTGTTTGACCAGTTTAGTCGGATAACCGAGGTCCGTAAGAACTGCCAGCTTGGAAGCATTGCTTCGCTCCGAGATCAAGAAGCAGGAATTATCTGCGCTGTCATGGGGAACGGAAAATGGCTCGATCAAAAAATCATGCATGGTGAACCGTGTTCCATTTTCGAAATAATTTACCTCTCTGATACGCCCGAACCGGCTCATACCAGCTAAGTATGTACTTTCATTCACATATAAAGGGATTCCAAGGTTACGGACAATAGCCCCAGCACCTTTTGTATGATCTGAATGCTCATGGGAAATAACGAGTGCCTGTATATTCTGAATTGGAAAATCAATATCAAAAAGTATCTCTTTGAGACGCTTCAAGCTCAATCCCGCATCCACCAAAAGGGCAGATCCCTGGCTGGAAACCAGTATGCAGTTTCCCTTACTTCCGCTTGCTAAAACTCGTACTTTCATATTAATTGAGAGATGAATTCGTGACAAATGGGATGGTTGTCAATAAAAAGAGGCAGGCGATAGTGAATTAGTTAATTAGTGTACTGGTGAATTGGTCATCAGGTCATTACAAAAAAGAATCCGTTACATAGAGTTTATAGAAAACTAATATTTTAAATCAAAAAATGGAACGAAAATTAATTTATCGGATGGAAGGTTGATACATTTTACACTTTGCAATTTTATTCTGTCCGGCATGGTAAGAACGAAACCGAAGCGTTAAGCCGCGTTAGATGAAGTTATCTAAATGCTTTCATTTCAAAGCTTTCACTGTGTTGATAATTTTCTTCAATATTTCTTTTTCCTGTAAATTTTTTTCTCTATTATCAATAAGTTCAAAGATTAAAACCCGATATGATTCATCCGGCTGGGAAATAGAAACTGCATAAATTGGACCTTTTATACTTTTTTCAATTTTTGACTCTTCACTATCTTCAAAATAAGTCTCATTTATTACGGTTAAATAAAATTCTACTACATCGAGGTTATTTGGATTTACGAATAGTTTTTTTCCTTCAACATCAGTTGCGTATTGAGAACTATTGCAGCCATCAGCACAACACATTAATTTGGCTCTGTGAATGGCAAAATCTTCAAAAGATATCTTGGCGGTATCATACAAATCTCCCGGATAATCTGCTATCTCTTCAATTGAGATTCTGATTATCCATCCTGTATTTTTTCTTTTTAATAAAAGATCATAATTTTCTTCCAGTAAATAATTATCCGGATACTGAAATTCATAACACCTCATTATATCTTGAAAAGTCTTCCAATTAGGTAATTTATCTAACTTCTCGGACTTAACCTTTACCGGTTTCCCAGTCTTCACATCAAATAAAATTTTTTCTCCTTCAACAGTTTCAACAACATAGTATCCAGCCGCATTCAGTCCTAAATATTTACCCCAGTAGTAACCGGAATCAGTTCTTTGGAGTTTTGAGAAATCGGTTATTAATTGATCGAGCCCTACCTGATTTATCAGTTTACCACACTTAAAGAAGGATAACATCACTTGATTTTTGTTGTAGTCTATAGGAATCATACTTGTTCCATGGTAGCCCACAACAAGATGTTTTCCATCATTTAAAAGACCCAGCATTTCAAAACAACCATCCATAGACCAGAAGCTTTTCCTTCTGCCGATATTACCTTGCTGAATCACCTCGCATATAGTAGTAATTTTCTTATCGAGATCCGCGAACGCATAAAATCTTTTATTTGGTGAGTATATTTCTTCAGCTATGATTTTCCCATCGGAACTCAAAATGGTGGTTTTCTTATCAGAATTCATAGTAGTAGAATGGGATCCATTTGAGGAGCGTATTTGCTTAATTGCTGCTTGTGATGGTTCATCAGC
This sequence comes from Candidatus Cloacimonadota bacterium, assembly GCA_030613025.1. GTDB lineage: Bacteria > Cloacimonadota > Cloacimonadia > JGIOTU-2 > JGIOTU-2 > Celaenobacter. The sequence goes on along the minus strand of JAUWMT010000006.1, from coordinate 68,447 downwards.
AAAGACCTGTCCAATTAATAAAAATAATCCAGCTATTAATAAAAGTTGAATTCCTACTTTCTTCATCTATACATTCCTTTATTAGGTATTAGGTTTTCGGTATTAGGTTTTAACAATTTCATATAATGTTTTGCGTGCGAGCCGCCGTAAGGAGCTAGTACGCTTTTTATACGAGGACTGCGCTCTTTAATCGATGTCAAGATATAATCAGAATGATTGATGTTAGTCCTTTTTGTAATCTCAGTTTCATTTTGTTCTTGTAATTTTCCACCAAAAACATTGTTCGGTTTCTCTATATTTTATCATTCCAACTTTTTCTAATACTCTGTAAGATGGTTTATTTGTTTTTTCTGTTTCAGAAATCACAGATGAAATATGCGGTTGCTCGAAAGCCCATTTAACTATCTCTTTTAATGCTTCGGTCATATACCCTTTTCCTTGATATTCAGGTTGTAGGTCATAACCAACTTCAACTTCACCATTTTCATTGGGGCAATTTTTGAAACCTAAACTACCTATACTACATTTTTCTTCTTTTAATACTATTTGCCAATTAGTGTGCCACAGATAATTTTTTTCATCCTCAATAGCATATTTGAGCGAAATCTCCACAGCTTTTTTAACATGTTCATCAAGCATATTGCCAGTAATTTGTAATCCTAAATTTCTCTCCATCCTTTGCCGATCTTCAATAAGTAATCTTAAGTTTTCCAAATTTAAAGGTATTACTCTCAATCTTTCAGTTTTCAGTTCAAACACTGTTAAATACTCCGTTAAATAAATATTTTACCAACCATTGATGATTTGCCTTTTTAGAGCGATGTTTGTCGTATAACGGTTGGTGTGTGCCACGAACGGAGCTTGCGGAGTTTGTGCATACATTGTTATACACCGTGCAGTATATTGCTGATTTTTTATAATTCTATTTTTAAATTTAAGCATTTCTTACTTTTAATTTCTTCTAGTTTATGTCGAATTCCTTTCCAGTATGAATGATTTTTCGAGAAGGCGATTTTCTGATATTGCTCAGTTAATTCAGGGAAGTGCTGGTCTAAAATGGATTTTACATTAAGCCAGTTTTTATCATTCTCTGACTCCATGTGTAGTTTATATACCCAAATTGTATCTGAATATGGAGATACCAGTTCTATTACTGAGTCGATATCTGTGATAAAGGGCATTATCGGGCAGATTAAAGCGTATGTTTTGATGCCGGAACTTTTCAATTTTCCAAGAGCTTCTAACCTTTCCTTGTTCGAAGGTGCTTGTTTTTCGAACAGTTGACGAGTTTGTTCGTCATGGAAAGCGATAGAAAAACCTACGGAGGAATCTGGCATTTTCCTAAGAAGATCGATGTCTCTTGTTACCAGTTCCGATTTGGTCAAGATGCAAACTGAGAAACCTCTTTCTGCTAATAATTCCAATACTTTTCCAGTCTGCTTGAAATTTCTCTCAGAAGGTTGATAAGGATCACTATTCATTCCTATGTAAATAGACTGCGGTTCCAGAGAGTTCATCTCCTGAGCCAATTGTTCAAGAATGTCTTCATGAATCATAATTTCTTTGTGCCAGTCAGTCTCAGCATCGTTTAATCCATAACAGTAACGACACAAATGTTCACAGCCGATGTAAGTATCTATTTGATAATTGTGCATTTCTAAGCCACAAGGATTAAGAATTTTCCGGCGGGAACACCTATTTACTTTCATAGCTTTATCCATTTTTTAAAATATTTTTACTGTTTTGCATGGGGTATAACGATCATGCGTGCTGCGGCGGATTCGGAAGATTCCACCTAAATGAGAAATAACGATGGCTTGAATATCCTTAATTGGGAAATCAATGTCAAAAAGTATCTCTCTTAGACGCTTCAAGCTCAATCCCGCATCCACCAAAAGGGCAGATCCCTGGCTGGAAACCAGTATGCAGTTTCCTTTACTTCCGCTTGCTAAAACTCGTACTTTCATATTAATTGAGAGATGAATTCATGACAAATGGGATGAATGTCAATAAAAAGAGGTTGTCAATGGTGAATTAGTATATATGTGAATTGGTATGCAGAATTTTAACTCGGAACTGATGTATGAATTTTAATAATGAATTAATATAAACTTAATGCCTCTGGGAAAATACGTTATGGATTGATTCATGACACTTCACTGAAATCATACAACATTATCTATCTACTGTTGGCTGCTACTTTATTGAAAATTTCCAAAACTTTGATTTGCTCGGTTTTGACTAATTTTCTATGTTTTTTCAATGTAATTTTCTCTTTATCAATATCCCTTAAGTCTATTGGTATTGAGAAATAATCTTTGATTAGTTCCCAGTCTGAATTTCTTATAGTTCGAGGTTCCTCTAAATAAAAACTTACCCAACTATCGCCTATCCTTGAGTTGTTCTGAATTCTAATAAGTTTATTATTAGCAATTTTAACATACTGCTTGTCTATTTCAAATCCGATATATTTTCTACTCAATTTTTTAGCGGCAATTGCAGTAGTTCCTGTTCCTATAAAAGGATCAAGGACAATATCACCCTCATTGGTAGTCATTAATATTAGTCTTTCGAGCAAATGGATGGGAAGCTGACAAGGATGAGGATCACGTCTTTTATTATGTTTGATCCTGTGAATATCCGTCCATACATCGGAAACTAATGGACCGAAAGGATGTAAAAGAGCTTTTTCCCCACCATAATCTTTTAGTAAATAACCTGTTTTTCTATCTCTTTTATGAGGATACCTTATTTCGTAATATTTTAGTTCCTTTTGATTTTTTGCATAAAATAAAATACCATAATGTGAAGGTTGTAAGGTTTTTCCCATTGGAGCAGTCGGAGCATCCCAGGAAATCTAATGTTTGAAATCTGCTTTTTTATTTAAAAATTTCTGCAAAATAAGTAAGCCATTTGGGTATATTATGAACAAGAATCGAACCGGTCGGTTTTGTTACTCGCACCATTTCGGAAATCCATTTTTTGCACCAATCAAGATATTCTTTAAACTCTAATGAATCTTTATAACTGTTATATTTCTTTTTTAGATTAAAAGGAGGATCAGCGAAAGTCATATCGATTGAGTTATCGGGGATTTTTTTGAATAAATCTAAACAATCTCCCTGAATTATCTGGTTAATATATTTTTCAATCATTTGTTAAAACTTCCTTTACTAATTCTCTGAATCGTTGCAATTCATCCTGATGAAAAGTGAAAACATCTTCATAAGCTGTTACCATTCTCTTCAAATCATTTTTCCTAACATACCAGCCGATCCCATCAACAAAGCCAATGAATTTAGCTTTTGGATAATGTTTTTTAAGAAGCGTATCAATTGAAATCTCTGTTTTTGATTTGTCTCCCTGACCGGAAACCAGAATACAGTTTCCTTTGCTTCCGCTTGCTAAAACTCGTACTTTCATAATGATTGATAGATGGTTTCCCTGATGAGGGGATGGTTGTCAATAAAAAGAAGTTGGGTATTGGATAATTCTCCGCTATTCATTACAAAACCAAACCCGGACAAACCGTTATAAAAGATAATTCACCACCAGTCTACGTTCCACTACGCCTTGGCAGGCGGAGGACACAGAGAAAAATGAAAAATCGCGAAAAACAACTATCGTTTTTAGTTAATGTGTATTTATTAATTATAGACTTCAAGAAATGGATGAAATTTTTCTGCAAAATAATGACTGATGTTAAATTTTAAGGTACAAAACCCGACTTGGGTGAGATAAATGTGTAAATAAGTTAGTTGATATTCAAAGGCATATAATGTTTTGTGGATAAATGAAGTTGCAGAAGGCAATTTGGGCGAACAAATTGAGCCTTTTATCCGCTGTTAGGCATAGTGCACTCGTATCTACCACCTGTTTCCTACTACTTACTGAATCCAATTTGAGTTCTTTAAATGATCATAAATAAACTTTGCCCAGACGTAAAGTACATGATTTACTTGTTTTTTATATGCTTCCGAATTTATATTAGATGTTAAATTTGATAATGCTTTACCAAATTCTTTTCTTGTGCATTCTGGATGTTCAAAAAAATACTTTGCAGATTGCTTTAATTTTTTGGTTTTTAGGGTTGCAATTGCAATTAATTTTTCAAATTCCTTTTTGCCAACTTTTTTCAAAATTAGCTTACCCTTTTCTGTCAGGCGTACTTTTTTCCTAGAATATTTAATTAAGCCAATCGAGTTTAAATCATAGAAGGACTTATATAACTTACTAAAGTTACTAATTTTCACTTGATCTGTAAGGTTGCGAAAAACCTCAATATCTTTCTTGGGGCGACTTTGAGGAGTAAAGGTTTCTCTATTATCAAATTGTTGTATTCTACTAATTCCGACATGCCTTCCTTTTTTTAATACTACCAATCTATCTTGAATATCTAAATTTGCAAATTGGAACCAACTAATAAGGTATTTTGAATAAGTAATCCATGTTTTTTCTGTGAATGATATCCCTCTGAAAATGTCCTTCAAAGTAGAGACTATTTCTGAAATACCAATTTCTTTGTTTTTTAAATTATTCAATTTTAAATAAGGGGTATATCGCATAAATTTTTCCTTAATATATTCTCTAAAACCATCATCTGTTGCTGGTATATCCTTCCTACTCCTCTGGAAGTTTTCACCTGATTTCCGTATTAAACCTATACTTCTTAATTCACGTAGAATATTATCAAGTGTTCGTATTCCCGGATGCCTTGGGTGCAGTTTCTTAATTTCATCCAAATTAAGTTTCTCTTGATCTTTAAATAGCTTATATACATAAAAGCAAACGCTTACATACTGCCGAAGGATATAACTCTCACCGATTGGAGGGACTTTCCCAGTTACTAAATAGTCTCTAAAAATATCCCAATATACGTTATACTTTGTACCTGATTTTACAACGAGACGATTATAAATAAGTGCAGTTATAACAGATTCATCAATTTTTTCATCCACTTCGGTTGCATCAAAGAAATTACCGTCAAAAGAACGGTTTGCAATATAGTTTAGTGCTTTGATCTCTTCAGGAGACAATCCTTCCTCGTCATCTTTAAACAAAACTTCGCAGTTTAAATCTTGTTCAACTAAGTTTTCAATTGTCTTTCCTGCTTTCAATTGCTTATAAGTATGAATACACAGTTTTTTGATTAACCAAGGGAATCCTTGAGAACTTTCAATCAAACGCCTTTTAAGATCCAAATCTATTGGTTTACTAATAGATTTTTCTAATTGTTTAATAACTCCATTTATTTCAGGTGGATTAAATTCTCTCATTGAAATGCAAAAAGCAAAATTTTTTGCTTGCTGCCATAGATGATAGGCTTCATGGTCGATTGGTATATTTATTTCAGATTTCCATGAAAATCCCAGAATGAGATTAGATTTAACCTCATCGACATCAAGCAAAAATTTATGAAAGGCCTTGAAGAGGCCCGGTTTTCTGAATACATCTTCAAATTGGTCAAATATTAATATTAAAGTTTTATTTTGGCTCTCTAAGCCCTTGAATAACTGACGCACCGATTCCGAACCCAATATATCAAAGCTGGAAATGATATCCACGTTTGGATGAAAAAAAAGAGTCGTTTTTAAAAAACCAGCCTCTGTTGCATTTTCAATAAGTTTATTGAATGCTAATGCTACGAAGTTACTCGACGAAACACTTCGGGCATCTACCGCAAGGACAAAATAACGCTTACGATAAAACTTATTTTTACTTCTCCCTCTTAAGTCAGTGATTAAAGAACTCTTGCCCCAACCAGACTTTCCATCAATATAAAAGATCCTACGGGACGTTTTCTTTGAACTTGCTTGATCAATGAAATCAAATAAATTTGTTTTTAAATCCTTCCTACCAATGAAATGTTTCGTTGAAGCGGGAAGATAATCGTACCAATTTTCACTCTCATGTACTTCAGCAACGGTCTCACGAAATTCCTCCTCTGGTGTTTCTTTAACGGCTGTTGGGATGGAGAGATAGTTTAGATCTCTAATTTCCGATATAGCATTCTTTAGTTTTTCGATTATATTATTATCTTCAATTAGAGAGGCTTTCATAGCATTGTAGACACAGAATTGAGAGGGGATTGTATTTTTCATTAAAATCAATATATAAAAAGTTCCAAAATATGTATACGAGAGAATGGTTTTAGTGATGGTATGTTTTATTTTACTGAGTGCTAATGGAGTTATTACTTTTGCACTTTCAAGTAGCTCAAATATTTTATCTGGCTTCCAGAAATATAGATTTGCATATTTCTCTTTCCCTTTCATTTCTTCAATCAAACCGGCTACCTGGTGTTCAAATTCTGTGGTTGATATAAAATATCCATGATTTGCTTCCCGATGTCCTACATTAAAAGCAAATGTTCTTATATCATCAGAATTAAGTCTCTCTCTTGCCTTACACTCTATATAAGCAGTTTCCGATATATCTTTATGTTTAGCGATTAAGTCAATTTCCATTCCTGTAAAATTAACCCGTTGTGTAATATCATACCTTTGGGTCTCAAAAATACTACGAACCAGATCCTCAAAGAAATCTCCCTTTTGAGAATCTGATATTTCGGGATCAAGTATTATTTTGATTTGTTTTTTCATATTTATACACCTATAATTTGTCGAATATTGTCTGATAACATAATGCTATTGCATTTCGCCTAACGTTTATATCCCTGCAATTTATTGCATGAATACCTCCAAATTCGGTAGGTTTCACGCAATATTGCGCGTATTTCGCAAATAAATATTTCCATTTTTATCCTTCAGTCAATGGCTCTATAAATAATTTACTTAATCCATTGTCAATAAAATAAGCTGGCTATTCCAAAACCGTTCTCACTCGAGTCGAGTATAGAAATAAGCATGCTGTATTCGGATAAGGAGAAAGGTGTGCTCAGTCTGAAATTAAACCTATCATTCTTATTTACTATCCATTTGATGAAGATTATTTTAGAAGTTTATCCGGCTCCTCTAATGTATATTCAATATTATCACCACTTGTCATCGCCCATGATAGTGGTTTTTTTTCAATAAATTCTTTAAAAGTTTGAATTGTAATCGTTTTTCTATCACCTTTGAAATCACCTTTTTTAAATTGGAAGAATTTCATATCTTCCCAACACAACCAGTCGTTCTCTTCATATTCCCATTCTGTTAAATCTGATAGAATTTTCATAAAATCAACAATTCTTTTTTTTGCTTCTGAATTAATAATACAATTTCCACTTGGGATGTTTTCAATATTTGTAGGTGTACCATCTTTATTTGAAATCCTTAATCTATCACCACGCTCTTTACTAATACTTATAGCGTCCCTTCTACGAAAAAAACTGTCCATTTCTTTCATTAAAGTAAAGTAAAAACACTATATTTATCATTTTCAAAAATGGTTTTCAGAGGATTCCAGCTTTCATTGATTCTTAAATAATTTAACCAATTTAACACATTTTCTGGATAACGGAATAAAATATTAAATACACCATCTGTAAAAAACAATGGAGGAATTGCAGATTCAGGAATTTTAATTTCTTTGCATTTATAAGTAACAATACTTATTAGCATATGAATTGTTGCCAAGGGGTATTTTAATCTAAAATTATTCCTTCCATCGTAGTTTCGTAGATTATTTGGTTGAATACAGTTATCAAAATTTTTCCATTCTTCTGGTACATGTCTTTTATTAACTAATAACATGTGGTGTCCCATACTACGGATTTCTTTTCTGAATATTTCAATATCTAAAAATATTGGATTTTTATTTAGATACTTCTTTTTCACCACCGATACTTTTCCGTCATAAAAACCCACAATTTTCCATTTAAGGATCATTGACATAAATAAGCCACAAAGAAATCCGTCACTATCAGGACTTAAAACGCAACAGTGATTCTCTTCCAAAATCCAACTATACTTTTTACAAATAGAATCATAATCAATTTGATCAGTCTTATCTTTTAATAAATCTTGAATAGCCATACAATCGCCTTTACTTTTTTATTATATTTGAAAAGATGTTTGTTTGATCTTCATTAGTTTCTTTTTTCAAGCGTTCTCTTGCTAATTCACAATATTCTGGGACAACATCAAACCCAATAAAATTACGTCTTAGTTTTTTTGCCATTACTAGAGTTGATCCACTTCCAGCAAATGGATCTAATACGATACCTTCTTCAGGACAAAAACACTGTATAAAATCATACGGTATCTTGTCTGGAAAAACTGCTGGATGTTTTCTCTTTAATGGATTTTTATCACCAGCCATTAAATATTCCCATATTGTACCTCTACATTTTTTAAAATTTATTTGTCTTGTGACGGTGTGTTGCGTTTCTCCATTAGTTTTTCTCGACCCACTACCCGTCATTACTTTACCCCCATGCTTTGAAGGAATTTTTAATGGTTCTTTATTAAAATAATTTGGTTTATATCCCTTTAAAAATATCGGCATATATTCATGATCAACTCGAAATCTCTTTGTCCACCACGCTCCTTCTGATCCATGTTTTCGATAAATTACTGTTTCAAATAATTTGAAGCCAATATTGTCACACCAATCAATTATTGTTTTGAACGAAGTTAATGATTTTCCAAAATTTTTTGTTTGATCTTGAATAACCATTACTGCTATACCACCTTTTTTTAAAACTCTAAATACTTCTTGACCCGTTTTATGAAGGTCAAACTCTAAATTTCCCTTATAAAATCGAATTTTATCGTATGGTGGTGAAGTAACTACTAAATCTATAGTTGATTCAGGTATTAATTTCATCATTTCAACGCAATCACCACAATAAACCTTATTTATTTCATATTTTCCAATATCGTTCATAAATTCTCTTTATTTATGTTTAGTTACTTATTGTAGCTTATTTTTCGTTTTTTTTGTGGGGTTATAAAAATAAATCATCTTTATTTTAAACCTCTGTCTTTTTTTAAATACATATCAAATTTTCCATTTTTTATCCTCAGCCGATGGCTCTATAAATAATTTACTTAATTCATTGTCAATGAAAAAGAGCTGGTCATTGGTGAATTAGTAAACTGGTAAACTGGTGATCCAGCCAATCGAATAATTTTACATTTTCCATTTATATTTACTTAACGTGCCCAGCAATCCAAAAATGATAAAATAGGGAGCATACAGCACTTCCACAAATGGAAAGACAAGCAATGAAATATATTCTCTGAAGATAGTTGCACCACGCAGAAGAATGAGGAAGTCGAGTAAGCTTTTTACGAGAAATACAATAAGGAAGGATCTCCATGTCACGACCCCTGCTAATGCAAGGACGAAAGTTATCAATAATAATAAAAGAAAAATGAAGGCAAGGAGAGAGACACTTTTTATGAGCACCGGGTAGTATTGCCATTTCGAACCGCGCCGCTTTTCCTGCTGAAATGTCTGGGAATGAGATTTCTCCTCAATTGAAGGAACATAACTGTCCGGATGAGTAGCAAATCCGATTTTGTAAGAATGGCTTTTGCTGATCTTTTGAAGAAAGAGATCGTCGTCGCCGGACGGGATATGTCCAATTCCTTCAAATCCGTTGATAGATTCGAACACCTTCTTTTTGTAGGCAAAATTCCTGCCTGTTGCGGTAATTCCCCAATTCCAACCAATGCTGCCGGCAGATAATGTAAATATTGCAAGCCGCTCAAGTTTTTTCAGTATGCAGATGATCCTTTTGCCAAAACCTTTGCTCTGACATTTGAGAGGAGAGTAGCCAACCACAACATCAAATCCCCGTGAAAACACCCTATTCATGGAACGCAGCCAGAATTTCCCGGGCCTGCAATCCGCATCTGTGAAGAGCAGGACTTCACCTTGTGCATGCTTGATCCCTTCAGTAAGTGCACGCTTCTTCCCGATCAGTTCAGTTAATTCGTCTTGAATAGAAATATATTTTATCTGAGGATATTTTCGGGAAAAATTATTAAGGATATAATCGGTTTTATCTGTCGAGCGGTCATTCGTAATTATGATTTCAAATTTGTCTTGAGGATATTCCTGCTTCAGCAGATCGTTCAGTAATGCAGATAAATGCTTATCCTCATTCCGGGCAGCAACAATAACTGAAATGTTATGATTTTTCTTCACTGAAGAAATACTTCTGTTGACCCTGAAAGTTCCCACAATGAGAAATAAGAGGAACAAACTGTACAGTGCAGTCAGCCCATACAGAATATAGAAAAAGATCATAGCAGTTTCATGCCCTTCACAGAAGATGCATTCAGTTCGAGGGATGCGAATTTTTTATTTCTATATTTGAATTGAGCAGCTGCCCCGATCATCGCTGCATTATCTGTGCAGTACTTTTCTGAAGGATAATAAAGTTTGATGTCGTGTTCTTTGCAATAGTTTGCAAACACGCTTCTCAACTCGGAATTCGCAGCAACCCCACCTGCAAGTAAAAGTGTTTTCAATGAGTGTTCTTTCAGCGCTTTGATCGTTTTCAGGAAGAGCACTTCAACGATCGCATGCTGGAAACTCGCAGCAAAATCATGAGTTTGAGCTTCATCGAGTATCCCTTTTTTTTTGAGATAGAGCATGCCGGCAGTTTTCAATCCGCTGAAACTGAAATCAAAATTATTATGCTTGAGCATTGGAAGCGGGAATTCAATAGCAAGCTTGTTTCCACCTACAGCAAGGGAATCAATATGAGGTCCACCCGGGTAGGGCAAACCAAGCAGCTTTCCGATCTTATCAAATGCCTCACCAGCTGCATCATCCACGGTTTTTCCAAGAATAGTATATTCAAGTGATGAAGAAAAGATCACCAGTTCTGTATGCCCGCCGGAAACAATGAGCGATAAAAAAGGGAACTCAATATCTTTATTCTCCAAAAAATTAGCGAACACATGCCCGAAAATATGATTCACTGCGATAAGTGGTTTCCTTAAACTGAAAGCCAATCCTTTCGCAAAAGACACGCCGACAAGCAAAGAACCGATCAGTCCGGGATTTGCAGAAACTGAGACAGCATCGATATTCTTCAAGCCCATTTCTGCTTTTTCAAGAGCCATTTCCACGATTGGGATCAGTGTACGAATATGCTCACGGGATGCAAGCTCCGGCACAATTCCTCCATACTTCAGATGCACTTCTTCCTGAGAAGAAATCACATTGGAGAGCACATTACAATTTCCATCGATTAGTGCTGCGGAGGTATCGTCACAGGAGGTTTCTATCGCAAGAATGAGAGGTTTCTTCATGAATTATTCAGGAATCGACTTGATCCGTACTTTTGTAGGAGTTTGTCCAAGAAGATCGATTCCGGTTGGTAATTCCACGCTTATTGATATTTCATCATCAACTTTGAAAGAATCGGGAAATTCTACTTTTGTAAAAATATCCTTCTCTTCCAGAATACTTACAATTTCCTGCTCGCCTGATACTTTTATACTCACCGATGATGGGAAAATCTCAATTCCATCAGGTGTATCAATTGGAATAAGCGAGATGGTTTTTTGAATGATCTTCGGCTCCATCTTTGTGATATCCAGTGTATAAGTATCATATGATACCATTGGGTCTTGTGGCTGGATAACACTCAAGTGCGGATCGTCAACATGGATGTCCTTGTTATATGGTATTGTAATGATTCCTTCAATTTGAGTGATCATGGATTGAGGACCGGTTATCTGAATCTCTTCGGGTTTGACATCAAGTTCATTTTCTTCAAAATATTGCTTGCTCTCATCGTCTGCAAAGGCAAGTTCCACAGGCACGATCATTGTATTCATATTATCCATGACTATGAGCACATCTTTCATCGGGGGCTTGTACACAACAGTGAGGTTGAATTCCTCAAGTCCATCAAGATTTTCATAAGCTATGGGCAGGTAATTTCTTCCGTAATGCACGTCCTTAAGGTCTATATGATAGACGAATTTCTTCAGATTGTACCCCATGATACCCTGTCCTTTGCCTTCTACGGTAATATCAATCGTTTCCGGCTCGATAGTGATGGGCACAAGCGCAGAAGGGGCGCTTGAAATCGTTATCGGTATCTGTATATCGACCTTCTGAATCTTCATGATATTGATCTCAAACCATATAAAAGCTGAGAGCGAAAGTGCAAAAATAAAAATCCATATCTTCTTATTCATTATTATTTCTCATCCTTATTAAAAATCCTTCTCAATCGTTCTGAAGCAAGGATGATATAAATATTCAGCGGATCGATCTTATGAGCAATGCTGAGATATTTCTTTGCGTTGTTAAAATCTCTTTCCGCAATGTATATCTTGCTCAGATCGATATAGGATTTGATGTAAAATATATTTTTTTGAATACTTGCCTTGTAGTTTTCAACTGCTTTTTCTATATCCCCCATATTGTAGCAGCAATTTGCAAAAGCATTGAAAAAGTCCGCACTGTCACAACCCAGCCGCGCTGCTTTATCATAACACACAAATGCCTGTATCCAATTTTTTTTATAATCAAAGCATTTGGCGATAAGATGTGCTAGTCCCTTGTTTGCGGGAAATTTCTTCTCCGCACTTTTCAAAACAGAAATTGCGTTGTCATACTCTTTGAGTGCAACATACTGCTCTGCAAGAAAGGTATAGGTAGAAACAAGATTATTGAAGTAGGGCATGATCTCTTTGAAAAAGATGATAGCTTCTTTTCTTCGGTTTAAATATACAAGGGCAACGGATTTATTAAAAAGCATTTCAGGAGTTTCAACACGTATCTTTGAGTACCATTCCAACGCCTTGTGGGCTTTCCCTTTTTGAGTAAGATACACATTTCCCATAAGAAAATATAGCTGGTTGCTGTCTGGAAAAACATTGAGAGCTTTTGCAATGATCTTCTCAGCTTTTTTGAAAAGTGCATACTTCATATAGATAAGATACAGCATCTCATACGCTTTTAAGATGTCCGGATATTCAGCAATAATCCCTTGCAGGATCTCTTCTGCAAGAAGCCAGTTTTTATCGATATGATGCTCTGCTTCGAGGAGCTTTGCTTTAATATGATTATTCATTGATTACACTCTGTTCAAATGAATTAATCACGTCAATAATCTCGTTTTTTGTTATGAGATGATTTATCTTATCACGCAGATGTGATGAGCCGTGCAAACCTTTTGTGTATAAAGGAACGAACTTTCTGAATAATTTGATCGCAGTTGTTTCTCCATAAAAATCCACACTTGCCATCAGGTGTTCTTTCATCACTTTAATTCGCTCTTTCGTTGTGACCTGCAAACTTTCTTTATTTTTCATTTTATCATTGATCTGCGAGAACAGCCAGGGATTCCCAAGCGATCCTCTGCCAACCATTATGGAATCACAACCGGTTTCCCGGAACATCCTCACGCCATCTTCACAAGTAAGAATATCTCCATTCCCGATTATGGGAATTTTTACAATTTCTTTTGCTTTCTTAATATAGTTCCACTCGCTTTTTCCTGAAAATAACTGGCTGCGGGTACGGGGATGAATGATGATTGCTGATGCACCTTCATTTTCAATTATTTTTACTATTTCCTCGAAATGTTCATCGGAATCCCACCCGATCCTGATCTTTACTGTGAAGAGATTATCTTTTAGTAATTCCCTTGTTTGACGAACGATTGCAGCAATTTCATTGGGTGTTTTTAAGAGAGCTGCACCAGCACAGTTTTTTACCACTTTCTTGATGGGGCAGCCCATATTTATATCAAAGAAATCGGGATTGAATTTTTGAAGAATTTGAATTCCTTTTACGATCTTATCGGCGGTATTACTGAAAACCTGCAAGCCGATTGGTCTGTCTGCATCATCAAATTCAGCTAAGACTTCGGTTTTCTTATTCTTGTGTATTAGTGCATCTGCGCTGATCATTTCGGAGAGCAAAACATCTGCACCAAACTGCTTGCAAATCTTACGATATACATAATCTGTATAGCCCGCAAGGGGAGCAAGCCAGAGTTTTTTGCTAAAGAGATCTTGTGTTTTCATATTTACACTAATAAGATAAAGACCTTAATGGGTGTGGCAACTATTTTAAAATTTCTAAATCCAAATAACTAATGTCAAATGAAATGCCAAAATCTAAATGTCAAATTTTTGTAGATTTATGATTTTGTCATCAGACTTGCTTCGTGGCGAAGTATGAAGCGAGGATGATGATGTACGCAATTCTCAAATAATTTTTTTTTATGAAGGTGAATTATTCAGATTCCATTTCTTCAAATTTAATCTCCACTTTTGCTTTTCGAAGTAAGGGATAATACTCTTTGATGTAATCACAGATTACCGATTCAACTTCAGATTCCTTTTCCAAAAATATTTTAGAACATTTTTTTAGGGTTAGTGATATTTTGATAACCTTCGGGAAAGTTACAACAATATTCCAGAAATAAGCGGGTTTTTCACCGAAAATATTTTCGATATATTTCGGAGCTGCTTTTGTAAGTTCTTTTTCCGCCTTCGTTACCTTATAAATCCAATAGCACCAATATAAAATACCGGAAATCCCAGCAAGCCAAAGAGTGAACTTGATACTTTTTTTCATAATGTTTCTCCGTTTCTAATTTTTAATAAATTTTACATTAAACTGAAAGCAGGACCAGCCCCGTCCCATCCTTATATCCAATCTTCATAACATACTTCCATACTGATTAATTAAAAAACTACGTTGCGAAAAAATGTAATATTGTTTCCCTGTCAACTTTTTCACACTACCGCCCCTCGTTCCCAAAGCCCCTTTGGGAATACAATAACAAAAATACTGGATTCCCGCATTCGCGAGAATGACAGACTTCATGACTTGCTTCGTGGCGAAGCATGAAGCGAGGATGATTTAATTGCGCAATTCTCGATTCACGCTCTCTGCGTTCACTGCGAATCAAGTCTTACAGAATTACCTTGTCACAAGTCGCAGAGCTTGTGATAAGTAATTCTGGTAACATATTACAACTTAAAACATGCTCTCCGACATGTCTCAAGTCTCCAATTACTAAGACTACACGAGTCGGTCGTGAAGGGAACGACTCGGGTTATGCTGAATGTCGAATATCGATTAACGATTTGAGATCTAAGAAGATGAAAAAATATGACACTTCTAAAATCTGAAATCGGTGTTCGGTGTTCTTAAATCAAAAAAAGATTATCGAATGATGATTTAAGAAGGAGATCATGCACAGACTTGCTTCGTGGCGAAGCATGAAGCGAGGATGATGAATATGACGCAATTCTCGATTCACGCTCTCTGCGTTCACTGCGAATAAAGTCTAACAGAATTACCTTGTCACAAGTCGCAGAGCTCGTGATAAGTAATTCTGGTAACATATTACAACTTAAAACATGCTCTCCGATATGTCTCAAGTCTCCAATTACTAAGACTACACGAGTCGGTCGTGAAGGGAACGACTCGGGTTATGCTGAATGTCGAATATCGATTAACGATTTGAGATCTAAGAAGATGAAAAAATATGACACTTCTAAAATCTAAAATCGGTGTTCGGTGTTCTTAAATCAAAAAAAGATTAACAAATGATGATTTAAGAAGAAGATCGTGCACAGACTTGCTTCGTGGCGAAGCATGAAGCGAGGATGATTTAATTGCGCAATTCTCGATTCACGCTCTCTGCGTTCACTGCGAATAAAGTCTAACTTGGAGGAATTTTCTTTTCATTATTGATAATCAGTTGGATTTATTTCATAACAAGTATCAAAACTTTTCGTGATATTTCGTGTTTTTTCGTGGTTAAAATTCCTTCCTGACATAAATATCTTGTCAATCCTGGGAACATTAGAACACTTGGTACATCATGAAAAAAGAAAAAGCGATCGTACTACTAAGCGGAGGTCTGGATAGCTGTGTAGTTGCTTCGATTGCACAGAAGGATTTTCAGATTTGCCTGCTGCATGTGAATTATGGACAGCGAACTGTCACCCGCGAAGAACAGGCATTTAAGGATATTGCTGAATTTTATAAGATAAAAGACATTCTGAATGTTGACATCAGCTATCTGCAAAAGATCGGCGGTTCGAGCTTGACCGATGAAGATATACCAATTCCTGAAAATAAAACGGGTGATTCGATCCCATCGACTTACGTTCCTTTCCGTAATGCCAACTTACTCTCAATCGCAACAGCTTGGGCAGAAGTGATCGGTGCATCCAAAATTTTTATCGGCGCTATGGAGGAGGACAGCAGCGGTTACCCGGATTGCAGAGAAAGTTTTTTCAAAAGTTTTAATAAAACCATAAAAGAAGGCACAAAACCGAGCACAAACATTGAAATCGAAACTCCTATTTTGCATAAGACAAAAGCCGAAGTTGTTCAATTAGGCATAGAATTAAAAGCCCCGCTCCATCTCACATGGTCATGCTATCAAAACGAAGACAAGGCATGCGGGGTATGCGAAAGCTGTAAACTTCGGATAACTGCCTTCTGCCAAGCCGGTTACCCTGACACAATCCCCTATTTAATTCCAATCTTATGGAAAAGTTAATTCAAAAATATAAAGAATATCTCGTTTCACAAAATTATTCTAATCACACTCTTCGTGCATATCTTGGAGATGTTGAGCAATTTTTTGAGTTTATTAAGAAATTTTTTCCTGATGAGATCATTATTGTTGAAGAGATAAATAAATCCATGTTTCGAGATTTCCTTCAGCATCTCAGCGAGCAAAAGGACGGCAACAGAACCCTCGCCAGAAAGGTCATCTCTGTCAAAGCATTCTTTTCGTACCTGATACAGAATGATCTTACAACACATAATCCTCTCATCGAAATTAAGATCCCAAAATTTGAAAAACATGCTGCTACCTTTCTTACTGAAAACGACATGCGTTTCGTTCTGCAAATTCCTGACAAAGAAGATGCACTTGGGATTCGGAATATCGCCATTCTTGAGCTGCTGTATAGCACAGGAATTCGTATCGGAGAGCTTGCGGGACTCAAGATCAAGGATGTGGATTTCAGACAGGATCAGATAAAAGTACTTGGTAAACGCTCAAAAACAAGGATCATTCCGATGGGAAGTTATGCAATTGCTGCTTTGCAAAAATATCTGAAAATTCGTGGATCTTTTATTAAAGCAATAGATGTTCCTCAAATTTTTGTATCTAAAAATGGCAATCCCCTCTCAGCTGACGAGCTCAGATATATTGTGAATAAATATCTGAAAGTTATTGAAAAATCCAAGAATTACAGTCCTCACACCCTTCGGCACACCTTTGCAACCCACCTGCTCAATCACGGCGCTGATCTACGTTCTGTGCAGGAACTTCTCGGGCATAGCAGCTTGACATCAACAGAAATATATACCCATACTTCCATGCAGAAATTAAAAGAAGTATACAAAACAGCGCACCCACATGGCGACAGAAAATAATCTGAAAATTGACAAAATAAAATAACAAAAAGCTAACTTGAAAGTACTATGAGCAAAAATATTATTATAGGAATCGCAGGCGGTACGGGCTCGGGAAAAACGACTCTCGCAGAGAGGATCATTGAAGAACTTAATGAACCGAATATACTCATCATCAAGCAGGATGCTTATTATAAATCTTATTCAGCACTTAGTTTTGATGAGCGCAAAAACATCAATTTTGACCATCCCGATGCCTTTGACACACCGCTTCTCATGAAACATCTTAGAAATCTAAAAAATGATGTCCCCATCGATTTACCTCAGTATGACTTCACAACACACTTGAGAAAAAAAGAAACTATTCCGATCTCACCTCACAAAGTGCTCATGCTTGAAGGAATTCTCATTTTTGAAAACAAAGAACTACGCAATCTTCTCGATATTAAAATTTTCGTTGATACCGATGCTGATGTCCGAATTCTTAGAAGGATCAAACGCGATATTCAAGAACGCGACCGCACCTTTGAATCTGTGTATAATCAATATATGAAGACTGTACGCCCCATGCATCTTGAGTTCGTGGAACCATCAAAAAAATATGCTGATATTATCGTGCCCGAAGGCGGTATGAACATTATCGCGATCGATATGATCGTTTCAAAAATAAAACAAATTTTACAAGAAAGCGAGGAATAATGAAAAAAATTACCCTAACCCTGATTGGATTTTTCTTATTGAGCACTCTTGTATTTGCTTCGACAGATATGACCGTGTACAACCAAAACTTTGCCACTGTGCGAAGTGAACTTTCAATTGTGCTGCAAAAAGGAATGAACCTGTATAGCTATGATGATATCCCAGCAGCGATACAGCCCACTTCGGTTCATCTTGAGCCGGTTAAGTCGTCAGATAAAGTGGTTATCACACTTCAAAATTTCGAGTATGATCTGGCAAACACTGAAAAAATTCTTGAAAAATATCTCGATAAGAGCATCGATGTTGTCGTAAAAAGCGGCGAACTTTTCTCTGGTATTCTCAAATCTTTCGATTATAAAACCATTGTTATTCAAAAAGCAGATAATGGTATTAATATGATAAGCACCGCCGAATTGCAGAATATTACACTTGAGAAAATGCCTGAGAACTTCTTCACAAAACCTACTTTGAACTGGGAACTGCTATCCAATAAAACCGGCGATACTTGCTGTAAACTAAGCTACATTACCAACAATATTTCCTGGGATGCGCAGTATGTCGGCATTCTTGATAATAAAGACGAGAAATTGAACCTTTCATCTTGGATTTCTTTGAAGAATAATTCCGGAAAAGCATTCAAAGATGTAACACTCAAACTCATGGCTGGTGATGTGCATTTGGCGCCTGACTATCCGACAATGACGCGTGAGATGTCCTTCAAAGCAGATGGTCTCGGCGGATATGCAAAACCGCAGATCACAGAAAAGGAATTTTTTGAATATCACCTCTACACGCTTGAAAATAAAACTGTGGACATAAATAACCACCAGCAAAAGCAACTCTCACTCTTTGATCCAGCTGATGTGAATGTCACAAAGATATATCGATACAATACTAATTACGGAAATGATATTTCTGTGCTCATCAGCTTCAAGAATGATGAGAAGTCCGGACTGGGCATTCCCCTGCCAATGGGAAAAATACGCATCTTTAAAACTCAGGATAACGATGCTGCTGAATTTGTGGGTGAGGATCGCATCGAGCACACTCCAAGAAATGAAGAAGTTGAGATCATGATCGGTACTGCCTTTGATATAAAAGGTGAATGCATCCTTGCAGAGAGCAATCGCCCAAGCCAGAAATCCCGTGAAGAAAAATACGAGTGTGAGATCAGGAATCAAAAGAAGGAATCGGTTACCATTGAAGTAACACGAAGTCTTGGCACGAATTGGACGATCACGAAATCGGATATTGATTATACAAAGAAAGATGCCTATACAATAGAATTCCAGGTGACGGTTCCTGCTGAAGATAAAGTCAACTTCAATTTTACGGTGTTGTATAAGTATTGAGGTTATAACGCTCCGATAAATTGGAGTCCATGATTGTAACAGCTATTTTAATTTTAAGTTTTTTAGAAATAGTATAGACTTTTTTAAAACGGTTTTTGAAAAAGTTATGGTTTTTTTTAAAAGAGAATCCCGAATGGAAAGATTTATCTGAAGAATGGTTTGATGAATGAAAATTAAAAGTCATATCATGCATATAAAACACTCACTGCATCATTATCTAATGAAAATACTGGATTCCCGATACCCAATCAAGTTGGGCACGCTCGGGAATGGCACGTGCTTTTTTTCATTTGGTTATGTTGAATTGTTTTGCAAAGTGTCATCGTATTGTGTTTCGATATTCATTATTTGTGACACTCCGTAACTTCATTTAATGATACTCATGAAAGTAAAATTCTACCCCATCTGTCATTCCTCCCGATGTATCGGGAATTGGGAATCCAGAAATGTTATATAGCTAGTCTCATCATATGGATAAAAATTATTATGTCTACATCCTCGCAAGCAAACGAAAATGAAAATTAAATGCCATATTATGCATATAAAATGCTCATTACATAAGTTTCCAAAAAGAGAATACTGGATTCCTCCCGACAAATCGGGAGGAATGACATCGATTTTTATTAGATTCAACATGATGACAGGAAAAACTAAGACGGAAATGAATACTATTCTGCATTTACCCGTTCCATTATTTTTTATTGCGAGGAATTGTTAAATTCTTTATGATAAGAAAAATAAATAAGACAATATTCTGTATTATCATTTTAAGTGTTTCACTTTTATTTTTCAAATCCCTCATGCTAGCAAATGAATTAACCATAAAAACAATCGAAATCTCCGGCAATTCCCATTTTACTGACACCGAGATCGTACAAGCTCTTGGTCTTCATCCGGGAGTGGAATTCTCCTACGAAAAATTGAACCGCAACATCGAAAACATACTCCAGCTTTATTTCTCACACGGATTCTATCTCACAAAGCTCTCTACTCCGGAAGTAATACCCTCCGACTATGGAAATGGTGTCTTTATCAAACTGCACATTGATGAAGGGCAGCGACTTCTTATTGCAGACATTACATTCAAAGGCAATAAATATTTCTCCCGAGAAAAACTCAGAACCTACCTTTCCATGCACATAAATTCCCCTTTCTCCATTCAAAAAGCCAATAGTGACATGAAGATTATCACTGCCATATATTCCGAAAAGGGCTATCCCTTCTGCAAAGTTTTTCTGGATAGCATGAGAATTAAAAAGGATTCACTCTTTCTCAATTACGATATTCAGGAAAACGAGCTGGTGCGCATCTCTGACATCATCTTCAAAGGTAACACGGTCACGAAAGAAAAAGCACTCGAACTTCTTCTGAACTTTCAAGAGAATGAGATATATGATTCCAGAAAGATAGGGCGAGCAAAGCAGAATCTGCTTCATAAAAAATATATCGAATCGGTTGAAATAGTGCCTTTGAATAACTGGCAGATAATGGTCACCATTAAAGAGAAAAGCATGAGTCATTTCCAGGGTGTGCTCGGGCTTGCTTCTTCAAAAAAGGATATCCCATTTGCAGAGCGTTTAACCGGATTTATTGATTTTTCCTTCCTCAATATTCTCGGGACTGACAGAGAAGTACAGTTCAAATGGAATAAGCTCACTTCCAAATCATCGGAATTTTATATATCCTACCGCGAGCCATTTATTCTTGCTCAACAGATCTCAGCAGAGGGCTCTCTGCGAAGAAAAACTGTGGATACAACCTACGTGAATACTGATCTTCAGATCGCATCTTTCTTCACTATGAAAAATTACAACAAAATTGGGCTCCAATATACATACAGCAGCTCGCTTGAAGATACTCTCAACATAGACAGAAATGGAGTGGGGGCAATCGTTGAGATCAATAAACTCGATTATCCTATCAACCCGAGAAAAGGATATAAAAATACGACTAATTACACGATCCGTTGGCGCTCGAAAAAATCCTATGATCAGCTCATTTCTGAGGAATTGGAAGTCGTGATACCCTTAAATTATTATAATGTTTTTTATATGAAAGGTCTCACTAAACTCATCTTTACCAAAAATGACACCATTTCAACTTATGATAAGTATTCCTTTGGTGGGTATGAAAGCTTAAGAGGATTTGTTGACAACCAATTCATAGCTTCCAAATTCGGTATCATCAGTTTTGAATACAGATACCTGCTATCACGGGATTCACGTGCTTTTGCATTTGTGGATTACGGCTATTGTGAAGAATATAAAAGTCTGATCGGAGTTGGTTTTGGAGTTCGTCTCAAAAGCAAAATCGGTATTATTAAGATAGATTACGGAATCGGCTATCAGGACGGCACATGGACAAATCCTTTGCAGGGCACGGTGCATTTTGGATTGGAAACAGGATTTTAAACTTTTTATAAGGAGTTTCATTGAAATTATCTCAACTTGAAATTGTCGGATTCAAATCATTTGGCGAACCAATAAAATTTAGTTTTTCAAAGGGACTTACAGGCATAGTCGGTCCTAATGGATGCGGAAAATCAAACATTTCTGATGCGATCCACTGGGTGCTGGGCGAACAGAATGCGCGTCGGCTCCGCGGCGGAACCATGCGCGATGTTATTTTTCAAGGAACAAAAAAGCGAAGTGCGCACAGTTTCACAGAAGTCTCTATCATTATCGAAAATGACAAGAAGATCCTGCCTGTTGAATACGAAGAGGTTAAGGTTACGCGAAAACTCTATATTGATGGCGAGAGTGAGTATATGATCAATGGACAGTCCTGCCGCCTGAAAGACATTCTCAATCTCTTTTATGATACAGGTATGGGACGCAGAGCATATTCCTTCATAGAGCAAAAAATGATCGATGACCTGCTCAACAGCTCGGATGAGGACAAGCGTTATCTGTTTGAAGAAGCTGCCGGCATCATGAAGTATAACCAGAGCCAGCGTACATGTGAGAACAAACTTCATTCCGTGGAAAATGACCTTATCCGGCTCGATGATATTATTTCTGAAGTAAAATATCAGGTTGGCTCACTTCGACATCAGGTTGGAAAAGCTAAACGATATCAAAATCTTAACAATAAGATAAATATGATTAAGATACAGTTGGCTGGAATCGAGTTTTTCAAAATGCATAAGCAGCTTGCCCCGATGAACGAGAAATTCCTCGATCTTGAAAAAAAGATCACACAAAACAGCAAAGAACTCGCCCAATATGAAGCTGAAACTACAAAAAAAGAACAAACCCTTCTTGCAATCGAGAATAAGCTCAAAAAGGAGCAGACAAAGCAGCGTGAGATCGAAGATGCGATCAATTCATTTGAAAAACAGATACTTCTGAACAAACAGCAGATAACCAATAACAATAATAAACTCGAGGACACTCACGGGCGCATAAATGCGATAAAACTGCAAAAAGAATCCGGCTCGGATGTTCTTGAAAAAGAACACAAAAAACTCGAAGAAACAAAAGAATCTCTTACTCTCCAAAAAGAGCAAACTGAAAAATACGAGAAAAAACTCACAGAGATCAAAGAAAATGTAAGTAAATTTTATAAAGAAAATGATGAGATCTATCATAAAATAAATGAATTCCAGTACAAAAAACAAAAAATACTTAATGAAAAAAATGAGCTGGAAACACACCAGCGTCTCATCACAGAACAGATCGACCGTATCAAGAATAAAATTAATGATTATACAACAAAATATGAAAAGTTTTGCGAACTCGTAAAAGAGCATGAAGAGAAGCAAAAGCAAAGCACACAATCGCTTCATACACTTCGTGAAAAGAAACTTGCCCAGGAGAAAAACATTGAAGATATCAAAGCAAAAGAGCAAAAACTGCTTGATGAATCTCATGATATTCTTCTCCAAATAAAAGCTCTCGAAAACGAAAAACAGCAACTCAAAGAATGGGAGAAAAATTTCGCAGGATATTCTGATGGCACAAAAGCACTTTTAGAAAAATTTGGAAATACAAACATTACTACTCTCGCAGAAAATATTTCAGTGAAGGATAAGTTTATTGGTCTCGTTGAACAGGCACTAAGAAATATCCTTCTTTCGGCAATTTGTGAAGAGCAGGATATTAGGGAGATCATCTCCTTCTTGCAAGAGAAGAAGCTAACCTCCCAGCTCATCATAAAGCATACAAATCATAAAAAAAATACTGCGTTCATAAAGATCGAAAATGCCGTTCCTCTTGCAGAAATTCTTACTTTCAAGAACGAGATCGTACATCCGAAACTTCTTGAAAATTACTATATTGTTGAGAACCGAGATATTGCTCTCTCACTTGTTGATCAGTATCAAGAAGATAATAATGTGTTCCATTTTATTACAAAAGATGGAGAAATATATTCCAACCGTGGAGTAGTAACCACACACTGGATCGAGACATCTTCAAAAGGGCTTCTCAGCCGCAAAGCTGAATTGCAAAATACTGAGAAAAATATTGCCGCTTTACAAGAAAAGCACTCACAAATAACACACGCAATCGAGGAGACATCATCAGAAAAATCCGAGCTTATTAAGAAAGTTCAGTTGCTAAATAAAGAACTTAACGACACATCTGTACTTCTCGAAAAGGAGCAGAAACAGCTCATCAATATTTCTGTTCAGAGAGATAATTTTCAGGAGCTTGTGAAAGATAATAAGCAGCAACTGGCAGAAATTGACACCCAGCAAACCGAGATCTTAAATAATCTGAAATTAGTTTATGTGAAGCTCAATGAAATCCCTGAAGAAGACGAGAAAGCCCTTCAACAGAAGCTGGAATCTGTTCAGGCAACACTGAAAACAACCCGTAGAGAACAGTACCGTTATGAGGGATTGGTGAATGATCAAAAAATTGAGATCACCAAACTCGAAAAAGATATTGCCTATATAAAACAGAATATTATCAGAATAAAGGACACTGCACTTGCAAATGAACAGGAGCTCGAAAATTTACAGAATTCTATCGAACCTCTAAAAAATGAGATTGAACATCTGCAGAAAGAAACTGAGAAGTTTGAGAGCTCATTCAAGAAAAAAGTGGATGAATTGAGTACTTTCAAAGAAAAAAATGTAAGCATTGAAAACGAATTCCACGAGTTGAGAAAAGAACTCGATACTTTAAAGATGAAACTGCATGACCTCGAATTCAAGAAAGGAGTTTTTTCCAATGATAAGAACGAGATCGAGCTTAAAATCCAGGAGACAAAGCTAACGGTCGAGCATCTGAAAGAGGATGTTATACAGCATTATCATCATGACCTATCCCACGACAAAACTGAAGATTATGAAGAGCTTGACCCGGCTGAGCTGAGAACAGGTAGAGAAAAACAGGAAACGCTTCTCGAAAATCTGGGACCCATAAACCTCGCAGCGATCAGTGATTATGAGACTCAGAAAAAGCGTTTGGAGTTTCTTAATGAGCAGCGAAAAGACCTGGTTGATTCCAAAACCAATCTCAAGGAAGCGATCTCCCAACTCAACGAAACTGCAGAAAAGATGTTCATGAAAACTTTCACTATTATTCAGAAAAATTTTGATACGATATACAAAGAGATCTTTAATGGCGGCAAAGGTGTGCTCAAACTGGAAAATCAGTCAAATCCGCTTAATTCAAAAATTGAGATCTTCTCCAATCCAAAAGGAAAAAAAATCACGAATATCAATCTGTTGTCAAGCGGAGAGAAAGCACTTACTGCGATCGCACTTCTTTTCTCCATCTACCTAGTTAAGCCGAGTCCCTTTTGTATTCTCGATGAGATCGACGCACCCCTCGATGATTCAAACGTCGGGAGATTTCTCAAACTGTTGAATAAATTTTCAACCAATACGCAATTCCTTATCATTACACATAATAAACGAACTATCGAAGCTGTTGACTACCTTTATGGCATCACAATGGAAGAAGAAGGCGTGTCCAAAATAGTCTCTGTGAAGCTTGATTAGATCCATGAAAAAAATCATATTCGTTTTGCTCTTCCTCATATCCGCTGCCTCCCTTTATGCTCAGTATGAGTCAATTCCAATTGATGATGAAGTTACACAAACCCACGATTCACTGCTCGTGTTCTTTTCAGGCAAATTACATTTTGATAATGAACTTTATGATCAAGCAATTCAGGAACTAGAAAATTATGTTCATGGTAATACTGACGGGCTTTTTTCTGCTGAAGCAATGTACTATGTCGGCAAATCCTATGTCGCTTTGGACAGCTTAAACACAGCGATTTCCGTACTTGAGAAAAATTATGAAGATTATACATTGGATGACTGCGGAATTCTGTCTCTGATGGAGATTGGGAATATTTATTTTTCTTTAATGGATTATGAAAAAGCAAAATTATACTACACAAATTTCATATATTTCAACAGCCCTTTAAAGGACAAGGATCATGCATTCCTGCAGATCGAAAAATGTAATTATTATCTTGGAATTTATGAGGATCCTACCGAGATATATATCCAGTTTATAAAAAAATACCCAAAAAGTTCAAAGATGCCAAAGCTCCAATTCGAGCTTGCAAACTACCATGTAACCATACAAAACTATGATGAAGCAATAAAAGAATATATTTTTTTAATTGAAACCTACCCTCACAGCACGTGGCTGGATTCTGTGTATTATAATCTCTCAATTGTATATAAAACACAGAACAAATGGGATAAGACGGTCGAAACTACTATAGCCCTTTTAAATCGTTTCCCGAATTCAGAACTTAAATCGGATTCCTATGAGTTATTCATTAACGGACTTGTAGCAAATCACCAATTCCTTCAAGCCATTGATACACTTAATTATATCATTGAAGCTGCTCCACAAGAAGAGAAAAATAAATATTATCAATTACTGGCTCAGATATATGAAGAGCTTGGACTAAATAAGGAGCTTGTCTATATATATCAGATTATGATTCAGAATGAAACCGATGCAGAAACCGCTGCATTATTGCGACTGAAACTTGAATTGATCAAAGCAAAAACGGGCACTGACGAAGATACTCTAAAACCAATCGACCATGAATTGGATAGATAGAAAAAAATTGACATCCATTATGCCCATCTTAGCTTTTAGCCATGCCGAAGTGGCGAAATTGGTAGACGCACTGGACTCAAAATCCAGCGAACCTTGGTTCGTGCCGGTTCGAGTCCGGCCTTCGGCACCAGATAAAATATTTAAAAAGGAGTAACATATATTGTTATTTGTTAGGCCATAACATAACTCGTGCCCCTCACACGAATGTTCTACGCTTTGAGGTATTTTCCCATGAATATCAAATTATAAAAAGGAGTTTTAATCATGAAAATAAAAAATAAACTCAGTACCTCGCTTCTTTTAATCGTTATTTTTACAGTAACTTTTACTCAGTTTGCTTTTGCGGGCTCAGAAGCAACATGTATTTTCCTTCTTATTGACCCCGGCTCACGCCCAAACGGTTTGGGACAATCCTATGTTTCTATTGCAGAAGGTGGCTTCGCATCCTGGTGGAATCCGGGCGGACTGGCTTTCCAGGATAACTCGGAACTCGGTCTTATGCACTCAAACTGGTTTGGTGACGTCATTCCTGACATGTATTATGAATATCTCGGTTATTCTCAATACTTTGAGGGTATTGGAACACTTGGTTTGAATATTACCTATATGACATACGGCGAACAGGAAGCATATGACCATGATGGAGACTATCGTGGAAGCTTTAATAGTTATGAAATTGCTGCAGGCGGTTCTTATGGAACGAAGCTGAATGACGAACTTGGTGTTGGTATCAACCTCAAGGGTATTATCAGTAATCTGGCACCACTTATCGAAGGAGTTGGTATGACTGCAGCAGGAATAGGTTACACCTTTGTCGTTGACCTTGGACTTCTCAAGAAGAATTTCTTTATTCCCAGACTCGACTTTGGTGTGAACATTCAGAATTTCGGTCCGGATATGAGCTACCAAAATTCAGAATCAAAACAACCCATGCCTCTTAATCTAAAACTTGGTCTTTCCTATAGAATTCTTGATGACAAATACAATAAACTCACTGTCACTGGTGACATCAATAAAATGATGGTCAATAATGACCCGCTCTGGAAACGTATTTTCACGTCCTGGGGTGATGATGGGTTCAAAAATGAACTCGATTCGATGATCGAAAATATTGGTGTTGAGTACAAATACTACAACCTTATTTCTCTTCGTGTCGGATATGTAAATGATGTAGCCGGTCATATTCAAGATTTTTCTTTCGGTGGCGGTATCAGTTATGAATTCTCAAAAGGAAAAGATCTCTATTTTGACTTTGCCCTTCAACCGGCAGGTGAACTGACTTCTAATAATAAAACCTTCTCAATAGGTGTTACATTCTAAACTAAGTATAATCTACATTAAGTATAAATTGATTCTACATCACAGAGTAGAAATAATAGTGGAACGTCACGTATGAAAAATTTAAAAACTCTCACATATATATTGCTCTTTCTTATGATCCCTCTCTTTCTTTTTGCCAAATCTCCCTCCTATACATTCAAGCGGCTTCCTGCTCATGAAATGCAGAAGAGATATGAGAAATTGAAGAAACTTCCTCCTGAAGTTCATCGGAAAATCTACAACACTCAGGGATTATCTGATAAATTCACCGGTTTAACTAAAGATGGTTTTGAAGGAGTGAATTTACTTGTCATTCTCGTGGATTTCATTCCTGATGATGACCCGAAGACAACAGGAAACGGCAAATTCGATTTTGGAGAATATGATTATTTCGAGATCAATGGAGTTCCAGATTCGATAAGCACTATCGGTTCTCCCCCCCACGACTCAACCTTCTTCCATCAAACCGTTAAGGCAATGCAATATTATTACCAGACTGCAAGTCTTGGCGAGTTGAATACCTTTAATCCTCTTCAGGAAAAGAATTTCCATTTTAAGATATTCCCCCATCAAGCTGACACTGCCTATCAAATGCCACAGCAGATATCGTATTACTGGCCCGATACCGAGGATTGGAATCTTAAATCAGACCGGCTAATCCAGTATTTCAAGGATGCCGTCACTACTGCTGATACAACAGAATTTGAACATACTCCAGACATCATATTTTCAGAACACAATCACATTATGATCATCCATGCCGGCTCGGACTGGCAGCACGATGTTTTCTGGGATACTCCCTGTGATATTCCATCCTGCTATTTCCATCTGAGAGATGATTCTATTGCAGTCAATGACAGCACCTATTTCGTAAAAGCAGGTGGTAACACTCCCGAAACCATTTCTCAG
Source organism: Candidatus Cloacimonadota bacterium (assembly GCA_030613025.1). Taxonomy (GTDB): domain Bacteria; phylum Cloacimonadota; class Cloacimonadia; order JGIOTU-2; family JGIOTU-2; genus Celaenobacter. The sequence continues at coordinate 39,808 of JAUWMT010000006.1, read as the reverse complement.
GATTTTTATAAAAGCAGACATTTCATTTACGGATTTGGTTCTATTAATGCTGAATTTTTTCACGAATTCGGTCATGGACTTGGCTTTGTTGACTTGTATAACACATCCAATATGTTTCCCGCAGTTGGGTATTGGGATATTATGGACAGCGGCGGTTTTGGTTCCGCAGTTCTGATAGACACCATGCAAACTCCACCTGATTCTCTCGTCATCGAAGCAGTGCTCCCGACCCTTCCGTCCGCGTGGTCACGTACTTTGATCTGGGGAAACGAGTTCGAAGCTTCAGGAAAATTTATCACTGTAGATTCACCTTCGGACATCACTGTTTCTGCTGCTGAACTTCCCGATGCTGTTCATCCTCAATTTGTAAAAATTCCAATCAATAATAAAGAATATTTTCTTATTGAGAACCGCGCAGTCGAGCTGGACAATCAGGGAGCGCCGGTCATTAAAGTTGATGACATTACCGGACGAGTACCCCTTTATCCGATGAATCCTGTAACCGAACTTATTAATTACGAATTTGATTATTTTCTTCCAACTTATGATATTCATCTCGAAGCAGAAACAAATGGCGGATTATGCATCTGGCACATCGACGATTATGTTATTTATGATGAGCTTGTCGAAGTTGATGATGGGTGGTATAACCGCTTTGATGCAAACATGGTAAACGCCAAATCTTCACGTCGCGGAGTGAAGCTCGTCGAGGCAGACGGCATCGAAGACATTGGAAATCCCTATTCCTATTTCCCCTACGGCACCTGTTATGAGCCATTTTTCCAAACCAAACCCGGCACATGGACACCCAGTGATACGAATAGATATCATAACTATAAACTCTCACCAAAAACAAGACCGAATTCCTTCAGCAACGAAGGTATAAATTCTCTGCTTGAAATCACAAACATAAGCAATTACGGTGTTGAAATGTCCTTCACTTTTCAGTATCAAACCTATGACGAGATCACATCGTACAAACCGGTTCAGAAATTCAATCCAGCCCATGAGCTTATTCATTATAAAAATGATATATTCAATACTCATGTCCTTGCAATTGCTTCAGATTCTTTGTTAGTATTTTATGAAGAAGAGCTATTTGGAGATACCTTAATTGCTTTTACTAAACCTATCACACAACCTCTTTCTCTCGGAGAATTTGAACAAAAGAAATATGTAATCCTGTCACTCGAAGATTCTCTTGCTTTTATACGATATGACATTATGAGCTATCCACCTATTTCATCTTACGGCATCAAGCTCGATAGATGGATCACTGATTCTCCAATTCAGATCTCGAAAAATGATATTATCGTTCCAACTGATTTTGGATTGAGGAAAATAAGATTTGATGAAGATACCCCATCTATTATTGCTCAGGAAAATACGCATATTGGGAAGATCGCTTTTGATTCAATTATAAATGAGCTTGTTGCACTTACTCATGAAAACACTGTAGCAATTTATGATACTTCTCTTACAATGTGTGAAGAATTTCCTTTAACAGCTCAGATCGGCAATTACTATCCGGTTATTGAGAGCTTAATGAAAGATTTTGTTCATGAACAGCGAATATATGTTCAAGATAATTCCGGTTCGATACATGTCATTGCAGATGGCATTGTAACTCAGATATTTGATTCTGCCACCTATCCTGTCTTAAATCCTTCCAATATCTCCCTTGGTGATGTGAATAATGATGGCTCACACGACTTGGTTTTCACCTGCGATGATAGGATTTTCATCCTCCAGCCCAACGGTTCATTTTTGAATAAAACCCCTATCATGCCTTATGATGTATCCTATTCAGAATACGTTTCTCCAATTATCGGGCAGAATTATTTGGCTGAGAATATCTCACTCTATCTTCCCACCTCCTCGAACTGGACTCAGGCAATCGATAACAACTGTGCAGTTCAGGATATGTATAGTTTTGCAAACGGTCTTGCTCTTGCATCTCCCTCAATTTCTCTCGATGGATCATCCTCGATGTTGTATCTGCCTATCTCCGATTCTATTGTTCAGATGTATTCGTTTACTCATATTGATAATTCCCCTGTAGAAGTCTATTGGAACGGATATAAAAATGGACCTCAAAGAACAGCTTGTGTAACAACTCTCTCAGATGGAAATCCTGACTCAACATCAACCTTCACGATCCTTACCTATCCCAACCCGGCTGAATCCGGCGAGGTTAGGATAAGAATTCGTTCAAACCAGGATACTGCTTCCTCAATAAAAATTTATAACCTCGCCGCGGACATTCTATTCAGTGATGAGCAGAAAATTACTGCTTATATTAATAATGAATATGTGTGGCCCATTGATAATGTTTCATCCGGCGTGTACTTCGCGATGGTCAAGGTTGGCGGAAAAAGCGAATTAGTAAAGATTGGAATCACAAAATGAAATATAAATTTTTAATCATCATCCTTATTCTCATATTGTTAGGCACTTCTATACTTCATGCAGAAAAGCCCAAATCAAAAGCTCTCGCTGCACTGATGTCCTTTGCAGTTCCCGGTACTGGCGAGTTATACGCAAAAAATACAGCTTCTGGTATGGCAAGTATTGCTGCCGAGACTTTATTGTGGTTGGGTTATTTCGGTTTTCTGCAACAGGCAAAATGGGCTGAGAACGATTATAAAAAATATGCTCTCGCATACTCCAATACTCATCTCACTGAAGCAGATGAAGATTATTACACGCTTCTACAGGGTTATTATTCAAGTACAGAGTACAATAACTTTGTAGAGATTTATGCTCGAAATGGGCTTTGGTATGGTGGCTGGACAGAGGAAGAGTATAACCAGTTTCTTGCCGAATATAAATATGAAGGAGACGAAGCATGGGATTGGGGTTCAAAAGATGTCTGGTATCGTTATGGTGAACTTCGTCGTGAGAAGAATAAATATAAGATAATCTCGAAATTCACCATTGCTGGTATGCTCGTGAACCGGCTTGTCAGCATGGTAAAAGCTGTTCATTCCGTGCATCTCTATAATAAAGGGATCACAAAGGAAAATACTGTCTCCTTGAATTGTGGTTACGACCACCTGCTTCAGCGTTTTTCCCTGTCTTTAGAAAAACGATTTTGATATGGAAACAATTTTCGTTGATGGAACTTCCTTAACCCTTAAACAAATTTACAAAGTAGCTGAGCAAAAAGCAAAGGTCGCTCTTACTGAGAAAGCAAAGAAGAAGATACAAGAGTGCCGCGCATGTGTAGATGATATTATCAAAAACAATCAAATTGTCTATGGTGTAAATACCGGCTTTGGTGCTTTCAAAGACAAACTAATTGCTCCAGAAAAATTAAAAGAATTACAACGAAATTTGATCATCAGCCATTCAACGGGTGTAGGAAATTATCTTCCAGTCAAAGTGGTGAGAGCAAGTATGCTGCTGAGGATCAATTCACTTGCAAGCGGTTACTCGGGCATCAAATTGAAAACTCTTGAAACGCTCATAGAAATGCTGAACAAGGGCGTCCATCCTGCGGTGCCGGCTCAAGGTTCGGTTGGTGCAAGCGGGGATCTGGCGCCAATATCTCATATTATCCTCGTGCTTTCTCGCGGAGAAGATCAGGAGTTGGAAGAGTACAGCGGACGAGTGATCATCGAAGAAAATACCGATCGTGATAACTATACTATAAAGACCATTTCTGGATTGAAAGCAATGCACGACGCAGGTATTGAGCGTGTTGTGCTTGACGCTAAAGAAGGGCTTGCACTAAACAACGGCACCAATGTAATGACTGCGATCGCTGCATTGGCGCTTGTCGATGCACAAGTCCTTCTAAAAAATTCGATTAAAATTTTTACTGCATCTCTGGAAGCATTACGAGGTGTGTCCGATGCGTTCCAACCGAAGATTCATGAATTACGCAGGCAAAAAGGTCAGATCGAGATTGCAAAAAAAGTCATGCAATACATTCAAGGCAGCAAGCTCATCGATTCCAGAAAATCAGAGGTACAGGACAGCTACTCTCTACGATGTTTTCCGCAAGTTGTCGGTCCGATAAAAGAAACACTCGATTTTGCTGCAAATATTATTGAGCGGGAAGCAAATGCAGTTACTGACAACCCACTTATAATTCCTGAAGCAGACAGACCGATCAAAGCATTTTCAGGTGGAAATTTTCATGGAGAACCCATTGCTCAAGTCTGCGATTTTTTAAAAATTACTATTGCTGAACTTGGAAATATCTCGGAGAGAAGGATCTTTAAACTTACATCTCAATTTCTGAGTCATGGACTGCCAAGTATGCTCACAACAGAGCCCGGATTGCAAAGCGGTATCATGATCCTACAATACACTGCTGCGGCATTGGTTTCGGAAAATAAAGTACTTGCACATCCTGCGAGTGTGGATTCAATTCCTACAAGTGAAGATGTCGAAGACCACGTATCCATGGGCACTATCGCTGCACGTCAGTTCAGAGAAATCCTGGAAAATGTTCGCAAGATAATTGCAATCGAATATATCACTGCTTGCCAGGCATTGGATTTGCGATTGCGCATCGATACTGATTTCGTGAATGAATCCCCGGAACATACCTTTGGAAAAAAAACTTATGGTATCTATACCAAACTTCGTAATGCGGGTGTAGATTTCTGGGACCGAGATAAAGTTGCATATATTGACATAGAAAAGACACTTCGATTAATAACAACTGAATTATAATATAAAGGAGCCTACCATGGCAATTGTTTTGAATGGATATGATTTAACTATTGAAAAGGTCGTGAAAATCGCTCGGGAAAATGAAAAAATTGAGATTCCTCAGGAAAGTATCGAACGAGTCAAAGCGTGCCGTGCAATGCTGGAAGAAAAGATCAAAGCTCACGAGATCATGTATGGAGTAAATACAGGTATCGGTGAATTTTCTGAAGTTGTACTAACCGACGATCAAATGGAAGATTTTCAGCGTTATTTGATATACAATCATGCTGCAGGAATCGGCGATCCTGCTCCTATTGAATATGTGCGCGGAGCTATGGCAGGCAGAATTACTGTATTGGTAAAAGGTAACTCCGGCTGCCGTCCCGAAATTCCGCTTACACTTGCTGCAATGTTGAATAAAGGCGTAACGCCCTTTGTTTGCCAGAAAGGTTCTGTGGGTGCATCGGGAGATCTTGCTCCAATGTCACAGATCGCTCTTCTTCTTCTTGGAGAGGGAAAAGCATACTATCAGGGAGAACTTCTTGACGGCAAAGAAGCAATGGACAGAGCAGGCATTCCAATTCCCGGACTAAAAGCTCGTGATGGACTCTCTGCGATCAATGGTTCCAATCTTTTAACTGCAATGAGCGCAATACTTCTCTATGATGCAAACCGATGGCTCAAACAGGCAGAAATTGCAGCAGCAATGTCACTCGAAGCACTCAAAGCAAACATGAAGCCATACACCCCACTGCTTCACGAGATCCGCGGATTCAAGGGTGCCGTACGTTGTGCAAAGTCTATTGGTAAGCTCGTCAAAGGCGGCGACCTTGCAGAAGGAAGAGTAAAATGTAAAGTTCAGGATGCCTATTCTATGCGCTCCACCCCGCAGGTCATTGGCGCTGCTCACGATGCAATTATTTATGCTCGTTCACAAGTTGAGATCGAACTCAACGGCGTGGGTGATAATCCTGTATTCTTTCCTGATAAAAAAATTCAACTTTCCGGTGCAAATTTTCAGGGCTCACCGGTTTCATTACCAATGGATATGATAAGCGCTGCGATCACAATGGTTTCCGTAATGTCCGAACGCCGCATGAACAGACTGAACAACCCGGCATTAAGTGTTGGACTACCTGCATTCCTTACAAAAGGCGCAGGTATGTTCTCCGGCTTGATGCTCAGCCAATACACTGCGGGCACGCAAATTGTTGAACAGAGAATTCTTTGTGCTCCAGCTTCAATTCAATCCATTCCTGCTGCTGCCGATCAGGAAGATTTTGTCTCTATGGGAATGAATACTGCTATCAAGAATTTCCAGATCATGGATAATGCTTATGGCATTCTTGGTATTGAATTCATGGCTGCAGCTCAGGCGCTTGATTTCCGAGAAGAGGAATACAAATTTGGCGTCGGTGTCACAAAAGCTAAAGAGGTTATACGAAGATATGTTGAGTTCCTCGATATTGACAGACCCCTCTATCCTGACCACACAAATATGAAAGAGCTCGTGAGAACTTGCGAAATACTTGAAGAAGTAGAGAACGTAGTTGGCAGCTTAGAGTAATATCAAAAAGTGAAAACACGTACATTTCTCTTAATTCTTTCAATCCTGCTTTTGCTCGCAGGTTGTGTCTATTATAATATCTTTTATAATGCGCGAAAATACTATGCAGAAGCACTGAATGCAAAAGAGAAAAACAACGGTAAGTTAACGCCAAATATTCAAACAAAATTCGAAACATCTATCGGCAAATGTGCATATATAATTCAGGAATATCCCACAAATAAATGGGTCGATGATGCGATCCTGCTGATGGGACAATGCTTTTATGAACAGGAATATTATATAAAAGCACTTCGTAAATTTCAGGAATATGAGAGATATTACAATAAATACGAACTCTATCCTATAGCAAAACTCTATCTTGCAAAGACCTATCTTGCAATGAAGGAATACGATGATGCGATGAAGCAGTTTTCTGCAATCTTTACCAATCCAAGATTCCAGGAAGTTCGCACAGAAGCATACTTTGATCTTTCAGATTATTATATCGAGAGGGATAAATATAACGATGCAAAGAACACAATTCTGGAGCTGCTGAATACTGGTCTGAAAAGAAAACCTCACCTCAAAGCAATGTTCCTCTATGGTGAAATAGAGTTCAAAAATGATGAATATCGAAATGCGGAGCTTGCTTTCCGAAATCTGCTTGCGGAAAAACCGACCAAAAGATACCAACTTGATGCCCTGCTTTACATAGGTAAAATATTTATAGAAACCCAAAAATACCAAGAAGCGCTCCTGGTTTTTGAAAATCTCAATGATACTGAAGTTGATTATGATAAACTGCCTGAGATTAGAATGCACATAGCTATCTGTGAAGCTAATCTGGGGAATACGGAAAAAGCATTTGCCCTTTTTGATAAGATCATCAAAGATAACAAGGGAAAGAAAATCGTCTCGGAAATATATTATTACTGGGCTGATATCTATTTTGATGTGTTGCAGGATTATGAACAAACTGAAGAAAAATTCAATGCTGTCACCGTAAAACACCTCGATGAAAAGATGGTTAAACAGGCAACAAACAAATTGAAAATTGCCCAGGAACTTATCAGCTATCAGACTATTCAAAGCACCAGTCAGATAAGCCAGATCGTTGAGTTCCAATTCCAGCTCGCTGAATATTATAATTTCGATCTGAACCAACCGGACTCAGCACTGGCAATGTATGATGATATCCTTGAACGCCTCCCATTACTCAGGCAGGAGCTCGATTCACTTACCAATATGATGCTGTACTATCCGGAACAAGACTCGGTTGATACTGAGAACGACTCCCTCTATATTTCAGATTCTATGGAAATAGAGATCCCAGTTCAGATAGAAGATTCTGTTTCAGTAACTGAAGATTCTGTTTCAGCAGTTATTGATACTGTCTCGATTATTCAGGTCGAAGATGACTCGATCTCCATCGTTTTACCGGACTCATCACTTGCAGATAGTCTCAGGGGATTATCTATTATTGATACTACTTTTTTTGCAGACAGTCTTCTTGTTGATTCCACGATGACAGACAGCACTGTTGCCGAGCCCGATAAAGTTATCCTCCCTACCAAGCAGCAACTTCTCGTAAAAATAGAGAATCTTCACAACACAATTCAGGAATTTGAAAAGGAGATCATAGCAAAAGTGCTTTTTATGAAGCTTTGGACTTATCAGGAAAAATTTCAGGATACCGATAAAGCTTCAGAGATATTCCTGCTTCTCGAGACCGACTATCCAGCATCAAAATATACGATTGCCGGAAAAAAGTTTATCAATAACGAACCCTTTGAGTTGGTTGATCCGGAAGAGCACTATGCCCAGCAGTATTTGTATAAGGCGCTGGATTTTTACTTTGATTCGGTTACACTTGAGCAAAGCCATGCGTACTTAGATACAATTCTCAATGAGTACGATTCCACAGAAGTATATCCACAGGCATTATATTTGAAGTCTTATCTCTTTGTAAAAGAGAGCAAAGACACCACTTCTGCCAGACCCTATCTTGAAGAACTTTTCACAGATTATCCTCAACACGAATTGAAGACCGAGGTTTCTGATTACTTTGATGGAACACATTTCTTTTATTTTGAAACAGAGGAAGATACCACAGTGATAATTGATTCAATAATTATAGTGCAGGACAGCACTTTTATTACGGATTCATTATTTACAATTCAGGATACCACTTCGATCATAGATTCCATCCAGATCATAACCGAAGAAGACAGCGTTTCAATAGTACCAGAACCGGAAGAAAAAGTGGAGGACATCAAACAATAAATTTTTTGGGCTCTTTGAAGAAATAAGTGGGTTAGTTGAAAATAATATCCAATATCGAACCAGCCGTCGCTTAGGCTATGGCTCGGCAGGCACGGAATTCCCAACTATGAAGGAAAAAAATAAATGAGTGAGAAAGAAAAGAATAGAAGAAATAATCAAAAGAAGTGCAATTTGCAGAAACGGCTTATTGATTACGTGGTATATGCATACAACCATTATGCGGTTCAAATTATTAAAATTCCTGAACAACTACCTGGCACAAAAGCAGAGAAACATACCTCTTCTCAAATACTAAGAAGTGGTACTTCATCAGCTGGCGGATACGGCAATTAATAAATGAGCAATAGCGACAAAAATAGTTGGATATTGGATATTCCGTGTTGGTTATTGGATATTCAGATTTTAAGTATGTAGACTCACTTAAAAATAAAATGAACTTTTTCTCTAATGCTTTACCATCTTAATCCACTCATTAAAATATTATTTGTTATCTTACAGATCGTTTTTCTTTTCTTTTTACACAATGATCTCTTATTGATTTCTGTACTCATTATTCTGACTTTGTCTCTGACGACGTATCCAAAATATCTTCTCGCCGTTGCAAACACGATCTTGCGCATATCTCCCCTTTTACTTTCAATTTTTCTTATGGGATATATATTAGGCAATCCCTGGCAGAAGGATCTAATGATAATTGGTTCCGTCTCAATAATGATAAGTTATACTGTCGTGCTTGTGAGATCAACTTCTGCATTCTCATTTCTGGCACAATTGCATCAGTTCACACCTCAGAAAATACGCAATTCAACAACCCTCTTTCTCTATGGCATTATTCGATTTCTTCCAATTATTTATCATGAATATTCGCACACAATAAGATTGTATAAGTATCATGTAAAAGGAAAGATAGGGCTGAATGAGATATCCGAACTTTTCCCTCTTATTGTGAACAGGTCACTAAAAAAAGTGCATGGATGCTCAGCAACTGCAGAAGTACTTTTCAATAGCGAACTTGCATGCTCTTTTCATGCCTGCGATCTTATATTACCGGCTCTGCTGCTTATGCAAATAGGACTGATCTTATTATGAGAAAATTTCTAATTCGCTTCTGTTATGATGGTCATCCTTTTCATGGCTGGCAGATACAGAAAGACGCTCTCACCATCCAGCAGGTTATGGAAAAAGCGTTTGGTCAAATCTTCAAGACAGAAACTCCCTTGACCGTGTCCGGCAGAACCGATGCAGGTGTACATGCACTCAACCAGTATGCTCATTTTACTATAGAAACGAGAATGGAACCGGAGAACATTGTAGCTGCGATCAATAGCATTATTCCTAAAGCGATCTACATCAAAGAATGCACTGTTGCGGATGATGATTTTCATGCAAGATTTTCTGCAAAAAGAAGAACATATATGTATAAGATCATGAAAGAATTCTCCCCCTTTGAACGATTCTATGCTTCATATTTTCCGCAAAAAAAGATCTCTTTGCTGCTCCTGCAAAAGGCGTCTGAATATTTGATCGGTACACATGATTTCAATGTCTTTGCCCAAGACACTTCGCAGCTTCATTCAACGCAGTGCACGGTTGATAGTGCCCAGTGGAGCGAAACAGACTCTCATTTCATATTTAAGATAAGCGCGAACAGGTTTATGCATAATATGGTTCGAAGGATAGTCGGCACTCTTTTGCATATTTCCCATGAGGGGCTTGAAATGGATTATATAAGTAAAATTTTATCTACTCAGGATTATAGACTACTTGGCATGACCGCTCCACCTCAAGGGCTTTATCTATTTGAAGTTACCTTTTAGTCATACAAAATTCTATAAAATTTGACGTCCTGTCACACAGTTTGTAGTTTTTGTTTCGAAATATAATTAAATTAATAGATACATCACAATTAAATGGTGCTCAAAAATCTGGAGGTAACCATGAAAATCGACCACTTCAACGATGTCCTTTTGGAAGACGTGAATATCGAAGGTGCAGACAAAACCAAGATCAGATGGCTTATTTCAAAAAATGATAACGCTCCTAATTTTGCTATGCGTATGTTCGAAGTCGAATCCGGCGGACACACTCCATTTCACTCTCATGATTGGGAACATGAAGTATTCGTGCTTCAAGGAACCGGGGTATTGGTCACGGAAGAAGGAGAAAAACCCTTTCAGCAGTGGGATGTGATCTTTGTAGAACCGCATTTAAAACACCAATTCAAAAATACTGATGATACATTATTGCGCTTTCTCTGCATCGTTCCCCACTCTACACAACCTGCAAAAGTCTCAAGCAATCCTCTGGGAGACAAACCCGCAAACAACTGCTGATATGAACATTCTTGCTTTTGACACCTCTACATCCTACGAAAGTATAGCACTTTCACACAACGGGCAGATCATTGCGGATGTGACCCTGAATGCAAAAAGGACTCACTCGGAACGCCTGTTGCCCACTGTAAAAAACCTGCTTGCCCAAACTGACATGAAGCTGGAAAATATCTCGGGAATTGCTGTTTCCATAGGTCCCGGTTCTTTTACAGGACTTCGCATCGGACTCTCTACTGCAAAAGGTCTCTGTTTTGGTTTGAAGATTCCGCTTTACGTAACATCGACTTTGAGATCTCTTGCGAACAATGCTTCAGCGGTTTCACCATATATTTGTGCACTCATGGACGCCGGACGATGTGAATTCTACTATGCTGTGTATTCACCGGATCTCACAGAAATACAAAAGCCATCCTTCGCAAAGATAGAGCAAATAGCGCAAACCATAAATACTGAAACACTTTTAATCGGACCTGTTACATCAAAAACAAAACAGGCATTTTTGGATATTGATACAAAATTGAACTTTGCAAGAGCTATTGATTGTTATCCAAAAGCATCATCCCTGATCGATATCATAGAAAACAAAAAGGGCTGCGAAGTGTATAAAGCTGATGACATCGCAAAAATCGAACCCTTGTACATCAGAAAATCAGCGGCTGAAGAAAATTTTAAACAAAAAAAAAGAAAGAAAATAAATAAATAATTCATAAATATTTAGGAGTATTATGGAAGATCTAATTGACTTGAAAGAAATGCAAAAAATGAACTTGCCTGAACTTCATAAGATCGCAAAAAGTTACGAGATAAAGAAATTCAAAACTATGAATAAAGAAGCTTTGATGTTCTCGATCCTCGATGCCCAGGCAGCAAATGAAGGATTGGTCTTCACCACAGGTGTGATCGATCTTACCCCAGACGGATATGGTTTTCTGCGTTCGCCAAATTCCAATTACATAAGCGGACCCAGTGACATCTACGTATCCAAAGCCCAGGTGAAAAAATTCCACATCAAACAGGGAAATATCATCTCGGGACCTGTACGTTCACCAAAAGAAGATGAGAAATATTTCGCACTCATCCGGATTGATGCGATCAATGATGAACCACCCCTCCGTGCCTATCAAACCCCAAATTTCGATTCTCTCACACCACTTTATCCCGAAGAAAAACTCAACCTGGAAACCACCCAGGAAGAGCTTTCCATGCGTATCATCGACCTCTTTACACCCATTGGAAAGGGACAAAGAGGGCTTATTGTTTCGGCACCGCGCACAGGAAAAACAGTGCTTCTGCAAAAGCTTGCAAATGCAATTCTTACTAACCATCCGGAAGTATATGTTATCATTCTCCTTATTGATGAACGTCCTGAAGAAGTTACAGAGATGAAACGTATCGTAAATCCCGAGAATTCCGAAGTCGTGAGTTCTACTTTTGACGAGACTGCTCATCATCATGTACGCCTTGCGGAAATGGTCATGGCAAAAGCAAAAAGAATGGTCGAATACGGACGCGATGTAGTAATTCTACTTGATAGTATCACCCGCCTTGCCAGAGCATATAACACACTCATGCCTTCTAGCGGAAAAGTCCTTTCCGGTGGTGTCGATGCAAATGCACTTCACAAACCAAAACGCTTTTTCGGAGCTGCTCGTAACACTTCGGAAAGTGGCAGTCTGACAATCATGGCAACTGCACTTATTCACACAGGGAGCAAAATGGATACGGTTATCTTTGAAGAGTTCAAAGGTACAGGTAACATGGAACTGGTGCTCGACCGCTCTATCAGCGACCTACGCATGTATCCGGCAATCGACCTTATCACTTCCGGAACGCGCCGCGAAGAACTTCTTCTTCCCGAAGAGGTTAGAAATCGTGTATTCATTCTTCGTAAGATCCTCAAAAACCAAAATCCCTACGATGCGATCGAACTTCTGAAAAACAAGATGAAAGGAACAAAGAATAATCTTGAATTCCTGAAATTAATGAGCAGTTAAAAGTTCATTTATGAAAAAAACTATCTATCTGATTATAGTCTTTTTCTTACTCTGCGCGATACCTTTATGGGGGCAATCTCTTTCGGTAGTATATAGCCATATCGCTAAAAGTGAATATATCACTGCTTTTCAAATATTAAAATCCATGCTGCCACAGTGCAGAAAGGACGAAGAAAAAGTTGAAATCCTCTATCTTTTAGGGCAATGTGCAGATAATGCAAATGATGCATCCTTTTATTATAAAGAAATCTTGAAGGAAAAGGAAAATGCCTATACTGATAGAGCTTTCATCAATCTTGCAAAGATCGGTCTGACACATGAAGATTGGAAGGGTGCACTCGGATATTCAAACAAGCTGCTAAAAAAGTCCTTTTCCTTATATTATGCAGAAGCTCTTTTCATCGATGCTCAGGCACATTTCTGTAATGCAGAATATTTTCCTGCGATCACTTCATATAAAGAATTCATCAACATCTCTCTCGATTCATCCCAGCGTGAACTAACTATGCTGAATTGCGGAACTGCATATTATGAGCTCGGGCAGTACTCGAAAGCAATTGAGCAGTTCTCACAAATGCAGGAAGAAAATCCAAACAGTAATTTCAATCCCTACATGCTCTATTCATTGGGTTTATGCCATGAAAACAGAGCCGAATATGCTGATGCGATCACACATTACAAAAAGCTCACAAATGACTATCCCTATTCCCAATATTCACCCCTTGCAGAGCAACTGCTTGTATCCTTGATCGAGCAGGGACATTATTCATCGTCTCTCACGACCCTTCCCCAGATCGATGAACTCCTCAACAAAAAATACATTGTTCAGCTTGCAGCCCTGGAAAGCTCTACCAAAGCCCACAAAGCACAGGAAAACTTTCAGGATATGGGTGTAAAAAACACCTTTATCTTTACAAAATCAGTTAATGGAAAAATTTACTACGCTGTCGGTGTAGGTCCCTATTCAACTGAAGATGAGGCACTCTACAAAAAAAACCGGCTTGAAGAGAAAAATATCAACTCATACGTGTATAAAAAACCATGACAAATAAGAAATCTCCTGAAACCCCGCAGGAACACACTCCTCTTATACAGCAGTTCCTTTCTATCAAAAAGGGACAGCCGGATGCACTTTTGCTTTTCCGAATGGGAGATTTTTATGAAACCTTCTTTGATGATGCCAAGAGAGCTTCAAAACTGCTGGGAATAACCTTAACTACAAGAGATAAGAAAAAAAAGAATCCTGTTCCACTTGCCGGATTCCCCTATCATGCCCTGGAAAACTATCTGAAAAAACTTTTAGACCAAGGCGTGAAAGTGGCAATATGCGAACAGGTCGAAGACCCCAAAAAGGCAAAAAAACTCGTTAAAAGAAAAATTGTCGAAGTCATAACTCCGGGCACTATTCTTGAAGAAAACTACCTTCATGGAAAAGGAAATAATTATCTCAGTGCAGTGTATGAAGGCAAAGCAAACTGTGGAATCGCTTCCATAGATATTTCAACTGGGGAATTTTCCTGCACGGAAGTTCCATTTACGCGAGTTGTCGATGAGATCGCACGAATTCATCCTACTGAAATTTTACTTCCAGAAACAGTAGAATCTAATCTTAAGGAAAAGATCAGTGTCTTCTATAACCCTGCATTTACAGAATATGAAACATGGCGATACGAATTTCCTGAAGCTGAAGACATCCTAAAAAAACATTTTGACGTGCTCTCCCTCGAAGGATTCGGTCTTTCCGGAAAAAACACTGCGGTGTGTGCATCTGCAGCAATTCTGTCATATATAAAAGATCTGAAAGAATGCGATCTTTCCCATATCAATACACTCAGCTTCTATTCAGAAGGGCAGTTCATGCAGGTTGATGCGCTTTCCAGACACAATCTTGAGCTCACAGAAACCATGCGTACTCGCTCGCAGCACGGCACGCTTCTTGAGGTTATGGATGAAACGAAAACACCGATGGGCGGAAGAAAACTCGTTAATTGGATGCTAAATCCCTTGATGAAAAAAGAGCTCATCATCCAGCGCCTCGATAGCGTAGATGAGCTGCTCGATAAAAGTCATGTGCGTAATAGCATCATTGAAATTCTTTCTGAAATTGGTGACATCGAACGTATCATCAGCAAACTGGGAACAAATAAGGCATACCCGCGCGATTTGATCGCTTTGAAAAATTACCTCTCGTTAGCTAAACCATTAGCTGAATACATTTCGGATTGTGACTCCGAATTACTCAAATCTTTATACGCATCAATTCAAAATTTTGATGAAGTTATACTTATTATCGAAAATACACTTTTAGAAGATGCACCCATCACCTTGCAGGATGGTGGGATAATCAAAGAGGGCTATAATAAAGAACTGGATGAACTGAGAGGTAAGAGCAAAACCGGCAAAAAATGGATCGCTGAACTCGAGCAAAAAGAGATCGAAAGAACCAACATTCCCAAGCTGAAAGTCCGTTACAACAGCGTGTTCGGCTATTACATCGAAGTAACAAAATCCTATTTCGACAAGGTGCCGGAAGATTATATTCGAAAGCAGACACTGGTGAATGCAGAGCGCTTCATAACTCCTGAGCTGAAGGAATTTGAGAATCAGGTACTTGGCGCTGAAGAACGCAGCACACAATTAGAATATTCCCTTTTCATTGAAATTCGAGATAATTTGAAAAATTTTATTCCCCGATTTCAGCAATTCTCGGAGGTCATTTCCACCCTCGATGTGCTCACGAATCTCTCACAAATTGCCTTTTATAATCATTATGTACGACCTGAAATTCATGATGGTCATGAAATCCATATTGAAGAAGGAAGGCATCCTGTTATAGAAAAGCTTATTGCGGAAAACGAGTTCATACCAAATGATACTTTTCTGAATAGTTCCTCAGATAGGATCCTGCTTATTACGGGCCCGAATATGGCAGGTAAATCTACCTATTTAAGACAGATCGGTTTGATCATAATCATGGCGCAAATGGGCTCATTCATTCCTGCTGCTGCTGCAAAGATCGGTATTGTTGATAAGATTTTTACCAGAGTTGGCGCCTCGGACAACCTGGCACTTGGGCAGAGCACATTCCTGGTGGAGATGATCGAGACAGCGAACATACTGCACAACGCAACACCGAGAAGTGTCGTTCTGCTCGACGAGATCGGGCGTGGCACCAGCACGTTTGACGGACTGAGCATTGCGTGGGCAGTGGTAGAATATCTTCATGAAAATAAAAAGATCGCTGCGAAAACACTCTTTGCAACACATTACCATGAACTCACAGAACTTTCCAATGTATATAAAGGTGTAAAAAATTATAACATCACTGCAAAAGAGTATAAGGATAGGATTATTTTTCTGCGAAAAGTAGTACCCGGCAGTGCGGATCAGAGTTACGGAATTCAGGTGGCAAAACTTGCAGGCATCCCGCAAAAGGTAATTGAACGTGCTCAGGAAATTCTGGAAGAGCTGGAAAAAAGTGAATTCAATGAATCCAGCATTCTGGAAAAGACAAAAAGGAAAAAAGCTGAGATCAATCAAACATCATTTATAGAAGTGCTCTCTCAGAAAACAAGTAAGGAACGGGCACTCATCGAGGAGCTTAAAAACTTGGATGTGAATTCCCTCACCCCGATAGAAGCTCTTACTTTTCTATCGAAATTAAAAGAAAAACTGTAATTTTAGAACTGCTTTTGAAATAATTCTCAACCAATTTATTGATTCTTTAGAATAAATACTTTTAACCACGAAAGGCACTAAAAGCACGAAAATGGTTTTTAAGAAAAATATTCTATAAAGCTTCATATTAATTTTTTCTCGTTTTTCGCCTGCCTCGGCGTAATGTAATGGAGACGGGTGTATTTCGTGGTTCATAATATTTTTTAAATTCGATAATATCCTCACCAAATTTTGTGGTTCTTTCCTCTAAATCGAATCTCTATTTATTTGGAATCAGCCAGTGGGCAGACAAGTAATGTCATTTGTTCGCCGACTGGCGGATCATTAGAAATTAGATATTTGTAATTAGAAATTACTCATTCATCCTCTTCTCCTAAAAGTTTCTTTAATAATTGTAGTTCATCTTCTGGAAATGAGTGAACTCCGCTACTATCTTCAGGAAATTTCTCTAATAATTCCAATATCCTTTTCCCCTCTTCCTCGCTAATCTGGTAATGTGTTTTATGTGGGGTAGGTGGTACTACAATTTTCAAATAATTATTAACAACGAGAAATGAAAAATAAAAGGATTCATTATTTCCTTGTTTATTCTTAAATACTACGTGTATTGAATAATTGTTATCTTTATAAAGCACTTCAAAATCAAGGACTTCCGCTATATGAAAATCCGGATTATATCTTTGCAAATCTTCTTTTGTGAAATAAACATACATTTTTTCAAGCGTATTATTTTCGAGATTATCCTTGAATCTTAGAAGAAATTTCGTAATGATATTATTTATCTGAGGTGTAATAATCTTTTTAGTAGCAATAACTCCTAACTTTCGAAAAGTCTCTGCCTTTATTTTTCTGTTTATTCGAGATACTTTTTGCCTGAGCGCAGAATAAGATTCTCCTGATATTTTCTGCATTTCCTGGATATTTCTGTCACATTGAAGATAAAAAATATATGTTTCAAGCTCATTTTCGGATAGTGCATCCTTGACGTCATCAACCGCACCGGATAATGTTAATTTTTCCTGTTCGAGAAAATCCAAGCTATTGTTGATCTTATGATGCAATTCATCAGCAATATTCCTTTTTAATGAGCTGTGTAATTCTCTTTCATGTTTTATAAGATCGAAATACTGGCTGCAATAATTTTTACTTGTATTTATGATCCATCCCTCATGATTTTCAGAAGGAATGCGGTCCCGTTTTAATAAATAAGAATAGATTGTTTGCGATGCGATATCTTCTGCCACCTCAAGACTCTTAACTTTGTATAAGGCATAATTGTATGAAAGCTCGTGAAGATTTTTTAATAGTTCATCCTCATTTTTTTTCATAATTTTTAATTTCTTTTGTCTAATGGAATCACAAAACAGTACTTTTCATGATATAAGTAAATAACCTGAAAAGCGTTCATGTTGATCAATAAAAAAAGACCTCTTTGTCTGTTCTCATTCTTGCGTTATCGTACGTTACTTATTTTTGAATTACTAGGTAATGAATTTAAAGTTTTATGTGTAGCAACTAAAACCAAAAATAACTGTCAATATTTAGTAAATATCTCAACGATAATAGTAATTACAATAAATCGGTTATTAAAACGACATGACCATTAAAAGAATTTCTGGCAGAAGCGGGGTAAAGTACATCGTAATAATCTTTTAGGAAAAATATTCCCCGGGCATAAAAAGAAAATTATTGGGAATTTATGAAGATTTAGACCAATATTTTTAAACTTTTTTTCACTTTTTTAATTTTTTTCGTCTTATGGCGTCACAATTTGGCACTTTTCATGATATATATATAAAGAGATAGTTTTGAAAGGTGTAAAAATGAAAGAACTTGTCTGCCTACTGGCTGATGTATAGTTTTATATTTTGTAAGTTATAGTTAGGTATTGACGTGTTATTTGATAGAATTATTGCCATTAAAATTGTTTTTTACATTATTGTGCAGTTACATATTGCATGTAATTGGTTTATTTTAGGTGCTGACTTAATAACAAAAATAAATAATAGAAGTGAAAGATATATCGTTTCCCTCGATATTAATACCGGTAAGAATAAATTCATTCGGAGATGCCTCTCTACTTTCACCTTCCATAGTAGAGGGGTAGATATAGAGAAGGAACTGTTGGTTTCCCGATAACAGGAAAATAAGACGGGTAAAAAAAAATAAAAGAGGAAAGAAAAATGATTAAAAAAATTGCACTAATAGCAATCTTAGCAACAATTCTCATTGTCGGGAATTTATTTGCCGGCGATGAACCTACACCCGATCTTCATGTTTGGGTATGGGCACAAGATCAACTGGAATGGACACTTGATGTTGAGGGTTTCACACCTGAGATACATACAGGTAATTGGAATGAAATAAAAAATGAATGGGCATTTTGTGATTATGAAGTATGGGTGTTAGGTGATTTACATAAATCAGGTACATTCCCATGGTCCGGTAATTATGACATAGAAATTACAATAATCATTCCTGGTGACGAAGATCCCGAAGAGTGATAAATGAAAAAGAGAATATTAATATCTTCAATTATGATTGTTTTGTTTAGTATCTGTTATTCCGATGTAACACTCGAAAAGCTCGTTGAGTATCCTACAAGCGGAGGGTATTTTGAAAAGGATTATCTCTGTGTACATGAACAATATCTATTTGCTGCTTCGAGCTATGGACTCGAGATATATGAGGTTGAACCAAACACACCTGCGCAATTGATAAGCAGGTTGCCCTTGAAAGATGATACTCGAGTTGCTGAAGTAAAAGACGATTATGCCTATGTCCAAGCAATATCATGGTATGAAGATCATACAATGTTATATAAAATTAATATAACCGATGTTAATAACCCTTATGTTACAGATAGCATTTATACAGATAATGAAAATGGATATGCACAAGGAGATATATACAACGATTTTATTATTCTTAAAAATTGGGATGAAGGATACAACTTCTATTACAGCATTTATAGAATACCTGAACTTGAATTTGTACAGAATTATTATTGTAATTATGTTTTCTGGAAATTAACTGATTCTTTGGCTCTAAAGCGATACAGTGGAAACATATTCACTCTCTATGACTTTAGTGATCTTGAAAATATTACTGAGATCGGACAAGTTGACTTTAGTGCTGGAGGAATTCCTATCGACCATATACAGCCGGTGAATGATTCGATACTTGCATGTCTTGGTTTTGAAGGAATTGCTTTCTGGAATTATTCAGACAATAGAAACTGGCAATATCTCTCAACGGTCTATTCACCCTCAGATGAAGACTGGGGAAGGTATCTTTATACATTTGGTGATTTTGTATTTGTTATTTACATACCTACTTCTGGTTCTGGTTATCCTGGTGTAAAATCCATTGATATATCAGATATCTATTCGCCTTATATAGTTGATGAAATGTCTCTATCATATTGTGATTGTTCGACATGTAATGATATAGACGGAATAGGAAATTCTGTATTCCTGGGTAATTATCATCAGATGCATCAATTTGTTTTTGATAACGGTTATTTTGAAGAGCAATTTGATATATATGAAAATTATCAACAAAAGGGTGGCATTGTTCATAATAATTATTTATATGTGTCTTTTCGTAATGGATTGAAGATATATAATGTTTCATCACTTCCAAATGTTTATCATGTTAATACAATTTTTGAAGACCACCCTTTATCTTCATTACAAAGTGTTGGCAACCTGTTGTTTTTTATAGATTATACTGACTATACAATTATCGTACTCGATCTTTCAAATCCCGAAGAGCCGATTATTCGTAATGAAATAAATATACCACCTTCAAGCGGAACGATTTTACTTACTAATACTTCAGATTTTTTGTTTTACAAAGAAGATAATCCCGACGATAGATTGTACAAGTATAGTATACCAGAACCGGGCAATCATACACTTGATTTTCAATACGATTTCAATTGTGATGGAAAAGGATTCATTTATAATGATCATTTCTATTATTTAGCAGGTGATAACCCAAATGGACCAGATATGCAAATTTATGGAGGTATCGAAGACAATAATCCCGAGCTTATTATGACTATTGAGGATTTCGCTGAAGGTTACATGGATCCTCCAAATGCTTTTATACAAAACTGCGGTAATATATTTTATCTTGGTGCATGGGAGGATGTTCGGGATTCGGTGAGATTCTTTGAAATTGGGAATCCTACAGAAATTAGTTACAAATTTAGTACACATCACAGGTGCCATAGTTATTTTTGTATTGATGAAAATTATCTTTTCACGAGTGGAGTGTTTTCACATATTGATATCTATGATTTGGAAACTGCATCAGGCCTGACAGAACCAATAGCAGATTATCAGGACTATGGTCGATCTCTGTATTGTGTAATTGATGAAAGTAATGGGAATAAATACCTCTATCATTTTCAAAGTACAGCGTTTTCAATATATGAGATTCTAGGTTACGGAGTAGATGATGAACCGGCCCAAAATTCAACAATGATTACCTGCAGCCCCAACCCCTTCTCCACCTCAACTATAATTTCGTTTGCGGGAAAAATAAATCCACACGAATCTTCACAAATTAAAATCTATAATGTAAAAGGACAACTCGTCAGGGAATTAAAAATTCAAAATTTAAAATTAAAAATTGAAGGAGTGGTTTGGGATGGAAAAGATGAGAACGGGAAAGACGTGTGTGCTGGTGTGTATTTGTATAAGATCAGCAACAAAGATGATTATGCAGGAAAATTAGTAAAACTGCAATAAGGGATTGAAAGGATAATCATGAAAAAATTTATATTCATAATTTTATTTCTTAGTCTCACTTCATCCCTCTCTGCTTCAATAGATTTTAGTATAGAAAAGGTAAACACTTTTGCCTTCTGCCAGAATTATTTTTCAAATACCACAATGGTTGTAGAACCACCCTATCTGTATGCACTCACAAGCTATGGACTTGAGATATATGAGATACAGAACAACGGACAATTACAAAAAATATCAGAGCTGCCAATAAAGAAGTCTTGGGAATTTGTAAAAAGGGATAATTTCCTATATGTTGGCTCAATCGCGATATCACATTTTGATCCTGCCCCATTATATGTATATCAAGTTGATGTGAGCGATAAGTATAATCCATCTATAACACAGACTTTAGAATATGACAATTTCTCTGAAGCTATAATCCCCCAAATAGTAGGTAATTATTTTATCGCAGAAACACATTGGGGTGCTGATTATATTTATACATTACCGGAACTAGGGCTTTATGGAATAATCGAAGAGTGGAATATGTATTTACAACCTCTAAATGACACACTGTGTATTAATTTCATTGAAGCAAGCATCTTTGATCTATATGATAACACAGATATTACAAACCTTCAGTATATGACAACTGTCAATATGTATTATGTTCATGGCGGATATAGCCCAAAGCAATTTAAAAGCATAAACGATACAATAATTTGTGTATCAGGACAAACGGCAGTATCTTTTTGGAATATAAGCAATCCCGGACAGTGGGAATATGTCAGTCATTATGTGCCTGATGTGCATCTTCAAATTGGCACAAATTTCTCAATGTATGAGAATTATATCATACTCTCTCGATTTGATGGGCTTGAATTAATCGATATTACCGACATACATAATCCGCAATCACTCTATTTTTGCGAATTCGATAATGATAGTGACGTTGAATACTATATTGTTAATAACAATGAATATATTTACATTGGTGCAGGGATGTCTGGCATAGGAATATATTATCTGGAAAATGAAGAAATATCATTCGTTGAGAATTATTATGAATACCCATCCTTATTATCATCTCATATATTTTCAAATTATCTTTTTCTTCAAAGTTCACAAGGTATATATTTATTTGATATTACGGATCCATTCCAACCAATAGAGTTGCCAACGTGCTTAAATAATGCTCCATTAAGATCCCTTGTTGGATACGATTCACTTATTGTAGTATATGATTATGATGAAATTATTATTAAGATATACAACATAACCGATCCTACTAATCCAATTTTACGAAATACTATTGATTATCTTACTTTTATAGAATGGTGTTACAGCACAATACACTTTGATGATTCAGAGCCACAAGTGATGTATCTATTTAATGAAACAAATGGAAATATTATTAAGTGCGATATTTCAGAACCGGGTGATTGTCCTATTCTCTTTACTTACAACATAATAAATACAAATAGCGATTTTATTGTACGAGATGGATTTGGTTATATATTTACCCCCTATACATATCCTCAGCATTTATATGTGGTCGGTGGATTATATAACAATGAACCGGAGATAGTAAATACAATTAACAATTTTACACAATTTGTGGATTATACGCCATTTTTAAGACGATGTGGTGAATACCTTTGCTTGCGGTCTTCGTCATTTATCGAAAACACTAAATTATATTCACTTGATGATCCTTTAAATCCTGAACTGGCGTGCATTCTGGATAGACCTTCTACAAATTCATGGCCAAATGTTTATGACAATCTTCTTTTTACAAAGACCCATAATTTGTCTTTTGTATATGATCTGGATGAGTGTAATGGAGATACATTACAACATATAGATTATTTTGAAGGACTTTTTATGATGTATGGTTTTGATTTCTATGATGTAGGAGACACGCATTATCTTTTTGTAACAGAGCAATCGAGTATTGGAGTGTATGAATTTAGCTACAGTTATGGAATCGATGACGAACCGGAAGCTAATGAGCACTATCTCACCAGCTATCCCAACCCCTTCTCAACCTCAACCACCATTTCGTTTGCGGGAAAAATAAATCCACACGGATCTTCACAAATTAAAATCTATAATGTAAAAGGACAACTTGTGAGAGAATTCGGATTTCTCCGCCTTCGTAAAGACTACGGCGTGACAGGGGATTTGGGATTTAGTGCGGTTTGGGATGGGAGAGATGAAAAGGGGAAAGAAGTTGGCACGGGCGTGTATTTTTATAAAATAGATGATGAAGATGGATTTGTTGGGAAGGTGGTTCGCCTTCGCTAACGCTTCAACATTTTGCCTTTGCCCGTACCTTGTATAAACAACACGCGTATATATTATATGCTTCGTCTCCAAGTACAACTTAGGAATGAGTGAATAGAAGTATTTCTCGGACACAAAGAGTAAATTATTGGGAATTTATGAGAATTTAGACCAATCATTTTAAACTTTTTTTCACTTTTTTAATTTTTTTCGTCTTATGGCGTCACAATTTGGCACTTTTCATGATATATATATAAATACCTTGAAAGGCGGTTACAATGAAAAAGAAAACATTAACTCTAATTGGAGTTATCATCATTATGTTAATCGGCAATACAATTGCCTATGCAATGACAGGAAACGAATTACTGGCTTTATGCCAGCCGGAAGATGCAGAGATCATCGCACAATATTTAGATGACAATGTAGATTATCCTCTTATAACAGATCTCTCCCTGCAAAGTGGCGATGAAATTATCTATAAAGCGGTCATCGTAGGACCAAATGGTGAAGAGTACATTATTATTATAGTTAATGGTGTTATACACATCATGAAAGTATAATAAGAAAGGAGAACAACAATGACTATTAAAAGAATTTATGATGGCAACGGCGGAGAGTATGTAGTAATAATCTCAGATGGAAAAGTATTCCTGGGGCATGAAAAGAAATCAGCCGAAGGAAAAGCGTGAGAATACAAAACATCTGATTTTTATGAAAAAGCAAAAAATATTGATCGTTGAAGATGAAGTTATTATTGCACTGCACTTGAAAAATCTGATACAGCGTCTCGGAAAATATGAATGCACTTCTGTTTCCAGCGGGGAACATGCTGTCGAACTCTCGAAGTCCTTTGAGCCAGATCTCATATTCATGGATATCAACCTGAGTGGACAGATCGATGGCATCGAAGCTGCAAGACAGATCCGCACTGAGAAAGATGTGCCTGTTGTGTTCGTTTCTGCATACACTGACGAAGACACTATTGAAGAAGCCAAACTAACAAATCCTGCAGGATATCTTACAAAACCTATTTATGCTCATGCAGTTGAAAAAACACTGACTGCACTCTTGCAAGAAGAGGAACATTTTTCAGCAAGTTATGAGGTGCAGAATGTGAGTACAAAAGAGTACGGAGGTATTTTAGAGACCCAAATCATGGCACTCCCGCGATTCGTTCTTCATCCCGAGGAATGAAAAGCGGGAGCTTTTTTTGAAACTACCTGAAACGTTGAAGATTTTAGAGTGTTGATAATCAGCAACACGACTCAGCTTAAAAGATGAGTCGGGGTAAAATTAATAAGTATCGTTAAGTGGTACTGCTGAGGTGGATTGTGCAAGTAAAAGATGAAAGATTTAATTTGGAAACAGTGAAGATATTAAGAAAAATTTTAGTTTCTTATAAACAAAGAGATGTAGAATATCTGAGATTTAATATTGACATCTTTAATACCAATTGCAAGGAAAGAAATAAGTTTATTTTATGAAAACATCTCTAATCTTATCCCGGCATAGTGAGGTATTTAGATTATGAGAATTGAATTGGTAACATATGAGTTGATTTTGAAATTGAGGGATAAATTTTTAGTCACTCTTTTAAATGAGCTAATGTGTTAACTAAAAAAATTATAGAGGTTAAAATGAAAAAAATAATTTGCACAGCAGGATTAGTGCTATTCACAGTAACACTGTGTCTTGCTGATACGATAGTTGTTGATTGTAATGGTGGTGGAGATTTTCTTACGATACAGGACGGTATTGATGCTGCTGAAGATGGAGATGTAGTCTTCGTTCTTGATGGTGTATATTCAGACTATGAAGATCGAGATCTTCACTGGCAAAATAAACACATTACAGTAAGATCGGTTTATGGTCCTGATGACTGTATTATTGAAGGTGAAGGTTACGGCGATTATTATAGGGCGTTCAATTTAACTGACTCTTCAATCAATAACGACGACTTGATTTACGGATTTACAATTAGGGATTTCGGATTTAACCAATATTCCGGAATAAACAAAGGTGCTGTAATTTTATGTGACAATGGTGCCTCTCCAACGATTAGTAACTGTATAATTGAGGACTGTACTTTCTACAATACAACTGGACCAAATCATTATGGCTTAGGAATAGCAATATATTGTGAAGGCAATACTATTGTTGAGGATTGTATAATCAGGAATAATGAAGGTATTGATGTCGAAGGTGGTGTTGCGATAGCATGCAAGGGTGATGTTACTATACAAAACAACGCAATATATGGTAACACAATAATGTCCTACCTTGGATATACTACGACAGTAGATCGTCAAGGAATTGCAATTTATATACTCGCCGATGAAAATAATTCTCCCACTATTGATAATAATTCAATTTATAATAATTATCAAGATGATAATGGTCCTATATCAGTTGGAGAAGGTTCGTTAATCTATGCTGAGTTTGATATATCTTGGAACTATAATGATGATCCAATTGAGATTACGAATAACAGAATTTATAACAATGAACCACAGAATTTAATATATCTTACAGACAATGCTGAAATTACTATTTGTGATAATCTTATATATGAAAATACTTGTATATATTCAAGTTCAGCCATATGTATTGGACATTGCCCATCCTATTCAAGTT
Source organism: Candidatus Cloacimonadota bacterium (assembly GCA_030613025.1). Lineage (GTDB taxonomy): Bacteria > Cloacimonadota > Cloacimonadia > JGIOTU-2 > JGIOTU-2 > Celaenobacter. Next base: position 13,644 of record JAUWMT010000006.1, on the reverse strand, counting down.
CAGATTCTTATATAATTGACAACAATACTATTGTAGATAATGATTTTGATGAAGTGCTTAATCCCCCTGGAGCTGCTATATTGTTACTAGATTCTGGATATTATTACGGTATCAACAATAATATTATTGCTTACAATGATGGATATGGTATTTACTGGGATACAGGAACAGAACGATTGGTTGTTAAATTTTCAGATCTCTTTGAAAATAGTTCGGGTAACTATGATTCACCACCGACACAGGAATTAAACTGTATTCATGTTGATCCAGTTTTTACCGATCCCGAAAACGATGATTACTCACTCGGCTGGGATGGAACCGACTTCTCCCCATGCATAGACACCGGACATCCTTATGAGCAATTCGAGGATGATGACGGCACTCCCGCAGACATGGGGGCATTACCGGCAATAGCACATGACTACTTCAAAGATGACTATGATAATGAAGAGTTTGATAACGTGGACTGGATATCATTTCCCGTACTGAACAGAACAACCAACAACTGGATGGAAGCTCTCAATGTTCTTGAACGACAGGAATTAATATTCCCTGGATATCCAAACGATGACATCCTTTATCGGGTCGTGTATAATAATTTAAATGCAGTATGGTTTGATGATGGTTGGCACACGAACTTAACCGATGGTGAATTTGACAGCAAGCAGGGATACAAGGTAGAAATTAAAGAACAATACGATAACATACCCGTAAAGGGAATCTCCGGTTCATGGGAGGATGTAAGCACACCGATAACACTCCTCACAAACCAGGAAAATTGGGTCGGGTGTTTTTTAGAAGAACCTGCTGCTTTTACCGATGCTTTTGATTCGATATGGGATGAATGGAGTTCTGTGTATTCTGAGCACTGGGCTGTTGAACGTCCCGAGCCGGGAACGACTCCGGGAATAGTTAGTCTTCTTACTGTTAATCCGGGAGAGTTGTACATAATTGAAGTGTATGAAGAATGTGAACTAGTATGGAATGAGTCATCACCCCCTGTTCCACCAAAGACCAAGGAAATGACAGATTACTTTACGTATAACGAGGAACTCGATTACATGCCGATAATGATCGATACAGTCTATACTGATACAATCGTTGCGGAGATAGCTGTATATAACGATGATCAATGTATTGGTGCAAGTAAAGTGACAGATGGTTATCCTGTTCAAATCCTTGCATACACACCCGAAACTCTGAAGAATGGAAATAACGGATTGGAGTTCAGATTATATTTCGAAGGGCAAAAAGGTCAATCACCCCAGTCAATTCCTTATGTGATGTATAGTAAAGAAGTTCAAGCTTATGTAGAGCAATCATTATTCTATAAGCGTAACAACTTTGTAACAGTCCAGCTTAATACTAATAATTATTCTTATATTCCTCAATTACAACTGATGCAGAATTACCCCAATCCTGTAAGGGCAAACACGACAACGATAAGCTTTATGCCGGAACAGAAAGCACAACATACGGAATTGAATATCTATAACCTGCGAGGACAATTGATCAAAACGATCGACTGTAACGGAATTATATCCTCAGGAACTAAGAACGGATATTACACACTTACATGGGACTGCTGTGACAGGCATGGCAGAGACGTGAAGAACGGCATCTATTTCTATAAACTCATTTCGGGTGACAAGAGTGCTGTTCACAAAATGTTAATTATGAAATAGAAATATTAATCCCCCATTTACCCCCTCTCTGATTTTTCGGAGAGGGGGCACGGGGGAGAGGTAAACCATGAAACATTTTTTTCTCTTTTGCTTAATTACAGCATTTCTCCCGCTTTCATCTATCTGGTCATCAACAATCATTGTTGACATAAACGGCACTGGAGACTACACGAGCATACAGGAAGGGATCGATAATGCTGCAGACGGAGATATTATTCTTGTGTATCCCGGAACTTATTATGAGAATATTGATTACACTGGGAAGAACATTACCGTTGCAAGTAAGTATTACACTACAGGAGATGAAGTTTATATAAACTGTACAATAATTGATGGCAATAATAATGGAAGTTGTGTGACATTAAATAATGAAGAAACAGATGCAGAGATATTTGGTTTTACAATAACAAATGGAAGCGGATACTTTATTAGTAACCATAATTACTATGCTGGAGGAGGGTTTTTCTTGTCAAATATTTCGGTTCATCTATCACACATAATAGTAGAAAATAATGAAGCTGATTACGGAGGTGGAATATGTATATATTCAAGTTCATGGAATACATTACAATTTACAAATGTTACTATTATTAACAATTTTTCTCAGATTGGTGGTGGAATGTATTTTTCAGGTGAAGGGAATGCTTCTTTCTCAGAATCAGATAAGTGCAATATATATCTCAACTATGCTGCGTATGGATCTGATATATATAACCAATTAGGAACACTCCATGTGATAGTCGATACTTTTACAGTTCAGGAACCGAATAAATTTTACGCAACAGCACCAGACAGTGGATTATATCAGGGTGAGGTTACTGTTGACAATCAAAATCATAAAATTGAGACGATTAATCAGGATGTATATATCTCTCCTGATGGCAATAATGCAAATAGCGGATTGAACTGGAATGAATCATTTCAGAACATCTACCATGCTCTTATCATGATTCAATCGGACAGCACACATCCGAATACTATATATATTGATGAGGGCACGTATTCACCCTCTGTAACCGGTGAATTCTTTGCTCTTGGGGGGAAAGATAATATCTCTTTCATCGGTACAGGTAAAGAATTTACCATTCTTGATGCAGAGCAGACGGCTAATCTGTTTGAAATAAGAAACGTTTCGGATCTTTTAGTAAAAAATGTAACACTAAAAAATGGACAAAATTGCTATGATGGAGGTGTGAGTATCGAGTCTCATTCTTCAACACATTTCGATGACATTATATTAAAAAATAATAATTGTATGGATGATGGAGTTTCACAAATAGAACTATATTCAGATTGTACTTCATCATTCCACAATGTCGAAGTAATCTCTACATTTGAAACTAATGGAGTTGCGTTACAAGTATGTAATAATACTTCATTATTATTAAATAAATGTAAGATCATTGGCAATGTAGTAGAACCATCTACTTGTAATTTTGGTGCTTGTTTTTTTGCGAACAATTGTTCACCTGTTTTTATAAATACATTAATTGCAGAAAATAGTGGACCCATTTCAAGTGGTATAAGCATACTCTGGGGATATAAACAAATGTATGTTATAAATTCAACTATTGTCGATAATAAGGATTGTTCTGAGGGTACCATAAACTTAGTTGGTAATAGTCACATAACACTTATCAATACCATTCTCAGGAATGATCCTACAACAGAAATATGGTTTGCTCCTTATGATGAGCCTAATTCTGCTTCTGTCGAGTACTGCAATATCGAGGGTGGGATAGATGCAATAAATACGAATAATAATGGCACTGTTTACTGGGGAGAAGGAAACATAGACGAAGATCCGCTTTTTGTCGGCGGAGATCCCTTCAGTTATGAATTAACAAAATACTCTCCCTGCATCGATGCCGGCACACCGGACACAACTGGGCTGCATCTTCCCGCAACGGATTTAGCGGGTAATCCAAGAATATTCAACGGAAGGATAGATATCGGTGCTTATGAATGCCAGGACACGGTAAGTATTGACCAGCCGGATACTACATTTATTCATAACCTGTACCTTTTCCAGAATACCCCCAATCCTTTTATAAATGAGACGGAAATACTTTTCATAACAGCAGATTACGAAAGAGTAGAAGATTACACACTTTCCATATACAATGCCAAAGGGCAGTTAGTCCGCAGGTTCGACGGAAGAACGAATAATTTCTGGGTAAAGACAAAGATTGTGTGGGATGGTACAAACGAGCAGGGCCGGCAGGTCGCGCCAGGCGCCTATTTATATAAATTAGAGTATAACGGACATGCAGTGGTGAGGAAGATGGTGAAAATAAGGTGAAAGGTGAAAAGATAAAAGGGAAAAGGTATAAAAAATGAATAAAACGATATTTAATATTATTTTTGTAATTCTCATCTTCATAAGCACTGTACTATTTGGGATTGAAATTCAATTGGATGACACACCCTTTGAAGAATATTCAGATGCACATTATGTCATAACTTTAGCGAATAATTACTTTTCCCCATGCATAGATACAGGTGACCAGAATACTGAATGGGATGGAGACGATACACCTCCGGACATGGGCAGACTCAGAGCAGTAAAACACGCCTATGACAACTGGGAAATGCCTGATATCAATACAGACCGCGGATGGAAATGGATGTGTTTCCCTGTAATAGATACGGTTACAAACTCACAAGATTACGTAGGTGACATGGCTGAATATATGCTGTATGATATTCTATATCCACCTATTTATTTAGACTATGTTGTCTGGAAACCCTTGGATCCACAAGGTGCAGGTTTGGAATATATTCAATATGTAGAAGGAGATTGAACCCATTTAAATCACATCTTCACCAGTCCGCAGGGTTACAAATTCAAAATGAGTGATGATTTGCAGGATTATGTTGATCTTGAGATTTCTGGATTTCTGGAGAATAAAAATACTGAAATACACTTATGGGGTAACATGGAAGAGAACTGGATCGGTTATTTTCTTGAAGAAACCCAATCCATAGAAGATGCCTTTGGTTCTGCGATGGATAATATATATTCCATACAGATGCAGCACTGGGAGATGAGAATGCAGGAAATGGAGCCGGGAGCACCCTGGATCATACCGAAAACAGAAGAGGAACAAACCGTACAATATGGAGATATGCTCATTGTTAAATGTTTTGAAGAGATGGATTTCCAATGGAATAACAATGGAAGTGTACCACCACATGAAGAAAAGGAAACAAGTTACTTTACATTTACAGAACAAGCAGATTATGTGCCAATATTTGTAGAATTTGATCCGGAAAATTTACCTGATGAAATCGGTGTATCGGTTGATGGTGAATGTAAGGGAGCATCAGTTGTTGAAGATACTTTAAGCCAGATTTGTGTTTATATAATTGGTTGTAATGGTGAACTTGAATTTGAATTGTATTACGATAATAAAGGAACCGGAAGCAATCTCAATATAAAGGATTACTTTGTCTATAATCCGGAAACCAAACTGAAGGAGAAAATGACTATTAAAGTTGATGAGAACAAGGATTATTACCTGGTATCCTTTAAAGCTAATGAAAGTGAAACTGTACCCAAACATCTCAGTATTCAGAATTTTCCAAATCCATTTAATCCTGACATAATCGGGACTACTGTTCAATACTCACTTCCACAAGAAACAGATGTAACGATAACTATCTATAACATCAAAGGACAGTTAGTTAAAAGAATAGTGAAAGGAATGCAATCACCAGGAATATACAATGTAATTTGGAACGGAAAAGATGAAACAGGAAATAGTATTTCCAATGGAATTTATTTCTATCAGCTTTCCACAAAGAATAAAACGATCTTAAAGAAAATGCTTCTGGTGCGCTAATGTAACTTAATAGAAAGAATGAAACTCGGCTCGGATTCTTTACATTCGAGTCGGGTTTCAAAACGTAAATGCTGGAGTATATTATCAATGATTTCAATTTATTATACATATTTTCACGTTAAGAATAAATCACCTTTCAACTATCATTCCAGTGAAAGCTTGTCCTCGAGATATCGGGGACGGAAATCCGTTGTTTACTTTTAACAGGCAGGTATAATATGTTAAAAATAAAATTATTATTTATATTTTTTATTCTATCCATCTTCTCATTTTCCATACTTTTTTCAAACACAATTATCGTTAATGTAAACGGAGTAGGTAATTACACTACCATTCAAGAAGGAATAGACGCTTCAACAAATGGAGATACTGTTCTCGTCTATCCAGGAACTTACTATGAGAATGTAAATTTTAACGGTAAAAGCATTACTCTTGCCAGTCTGGAATTAACAACTGGTGGTGAAAGTTATATTGATTCTACTGTAATTGACGGAAACCAAGCTGGAAGTTGTATCAGACTTGATAATGAAGAAACCGCTGTTATCAGGGGACTTTCAATAACAAATGGATTCGGTGATTATATAAATAGTAATGTAACATCTGTTGGTGGTGGAATATTAATATTAAACTGGTATTGTGAGGAAATTGTTGTAAATCTGATAAATTGTAAGATATTTAATAATTATGGAGGAGTTGGGGGTGGTATTTATGTTAGTGGATCAAATCTAACCCTATCTGGGGTATATATTACTAAAAACTTCAGCAATAGCGGTGGTGGTATTGCTATAACATATGATAGTAATGTAACTTTTGACGAAACTAATCGTTGTAATATCTACAATAATTATGCAGGAGCAGGAAGCGATATGTTAGGTATTGATACTGGAGATATTGATGTGATTGTAGATACTTTTACTGTCTTAGAACCGATGGGTTATTTTGCAGAATATTCCCTAAATGTACATAATACCGGTGAATTTACTTTTGATATTCAGAATTATTGGTTAGAAACAGTAAATCATGATCTATATGTTGCAACAGATGGTGATGATAATAACAGTGGTTTAAGTCCTGATGAACCATTAAGAACAATTGCCTGGGCATTGCATAAGATCGAATCGGATAGTCTTTACCCTAAAACTGTATTTGTGGCAGAAGGAACCTATTCCGGATCAAATGGACAGATATTCCCTCTTGGATTAAAATCTAATATCTCTCTAATTGGAGAAGATATAAATACAATCTTATTAAATGATACTAATGTCACAATGTTTATTAGTGCTAGATATAATAAGAAAAATTTTTCCATTGAAAATTTTACTTTGCATAGTTCTAATGATGAGATTAATAAAGTGCTATCTATCTGGGAAGGGAATGATATCATTATTAGAAATATAATTATTGAAGATTGTATAAGTATTGATAGTTATATTTCTTTCATATATGATGCGAATATTCTCTATGAAAATGTGATATTCAGGAATAATACAGCAGATAAATGTGCGGGAATATTGCATGATACAAACAATGCAATATTACGAAATTGCATATTAGACAACAATCATTCTACAGGAACATACCCATCTTCTTATGCAAATTATTCAAATTTCTATTTTCTTGGGACAGATTACATTACTATTGAGAATTGTATATTTTCTAATTCCAGCACTCAAGAACCGGATTTTACTACTTTTATAATTGGAGAGTGGCAATTTTGTGAGGTTGTTAAAAATATTAAAAACACTCTCTTTTATAACAACAGTACTCCAGGTGTTGCAGCAATCGGGATATGCGGGGATGGTGCCGGGGAAATTGGTGAAACAAATATCATAAATTGCACATTTGCAGATAACTCATCATCACACTCAACGTTATTATTAATTGGCGAAAAAGTCAATATTACAAATACAATTATGTATGATAACACAGATTATGAGATACGATTACCGGATTGTACTTGGTATGGAATAGTCGACACTCTAAATATAGATCATTGCAATATAAAAAATGGAGAAGATGGAATCTGGAATCAGAACAATGCCAACATTGTAAACTGGCTGGAAGGGAATATAAATGCTGATCCACAATTTACAGGAACAGGGGATTTTCCATACGCATTATCAAATACCTCTCCCTGCATCGATGCCGGCACACCGGACACGACAGGATTGTTTCTGCCATGGTTAGATCTTGCTGGAAATCCGAGAGTATATGGAGGAAGAATAGATATGGGAGCATTGGAGTGGCAGGGATACAGTGTTGATCCGGACACGAACATGGTGAATAACTTATATTTTTTCAAAAACTCACCAAATCCCTTTAAAGATCAAACAACGATTTCTTTTACCTCATTGGATTATGACAGAGTGCGGGAGTATACCTTATCTATTTATAATTCGCGAGGACAGCTTGTGCGAAGATTTTATGGACCCGATGAGCATTTCTGGGCAATAAACGAAATAGTGTGGGATGGCAGAGATATGTATGGCAATGATACTGCACCCGGTGTGTATTTTTATTCGCTGGAGTTTGAGGACACTGCTGTGGTGAGGAAGATGGTTCGGCTTCGCTGACGCTTCGCAATGAAAAATGTAAAATGAAAAATGAAAAGTGGTCCTCCTATGTTTCACTCTGGAGTGATAAATCCGGCTTCGTTGCATTGCGCCGTGGCAGATCCGGCTCGTTGTACAGTGTGGTTTCAAGTCGTAAGAGAATTAGGAAAATCTCCTCTTGATTTTCGCGGCGTATTCCGACTTGTCAGACGAAGACTGAAGAGGAGTCCCCGATTTATCGGTTGAAGTGTGTTATTGCGTGCAGGATGAACCTGCACCAACCCGCTAGCTAGCGGAGAGACACGGTTTTATCCCGTTGCGCAGAATAAAGCAACCTGTAGGGGCTGAATATATTCAGCCATAAATACAAGTTGGATTGTAAATGAAGACAAAAGCGGTCATTGGGGGCAAATGAACCTACGGTGTGGCATTAACAATAGAACAAATCTTCAAACAGGCATACCCCCAAAAATTCGATGAAGATTCTCTGGATAGTGCATGAATAAGGAGTTTGCGGAGAATCAGTTGCGGAAAATTACCTTTGGAAAATTGTTGAATTTTATCCATCTTCCCTATTGTCACCCTGAGCTTGTCGAATGGTCTATTGAATGGGTTGTCGCACTTCGAGAACCTCAGTGTGACAGTACTTTTAGCTATTATGTCTACATCCTATTTCTTACTATTAGCATGGGTAATATTCTGTGATTTAATCCGGAAGTGTCGTGTCTCTAAAATTTTTTGGGGGTATGTAAGAACAAATCTTCAAAATCTTGACACAAAATGAATTCAATTTGACGTCAATCCCTATGAGCAAAAATATACTGATCATTAACGGACCAAATCTTAACTTTCTGGGAAGACCGGAAATGAGCATTTACTGCAAAGAATCGCTGGCTGACCTCCATTCAATTATCTATCAATGGATAACAAAGCAGGAGTGGCTAGCACGGTTTTTCCAGAGCAATAGTGAAGGCGAAATTATTGATTATATTCAGAATAATTTTGAATGGGCTGACGGCATGGTCATTAATCCAGCTGCTTTTTCCTATACCAGTATCGCTATTTATGACTGCATTAAATCCATAAGCTTGCCATCCATAGAAGTCCACCTCTCCAATATCTATCACAGGGAGGAATTCAGAAGAACTTCCATAACTGGTCTCGCTTGTGAAAAAGTTATTGCGGGCTTAGGAGTACAGGGATATATCGAGGCGCTGGAGGATCTCAAGAAAATTCTTAAATGAGATATTCAAGGGAGTTGATCCGGATCTACGATCTTTTGTATGATCGTTACGGTCCTCAGCATTGGTGGCCCGGAGAAACTCGTGATGAGATCATTATCGGCGCAATTCTCACCCAAAATACTAACTGGAAAAATGTAGAAAAAGCAATCAAAAACCTCAAATATAAAAACCTGCTAACCCTTGAAAATATACTGAACGCAAATATTAACGAGATCGCTCAATGCATCCGTTCTTCGGGATATTACAACCAAAAGACAACCCGCTTGCAGGAAATCGCCAAATTCTTTCACAAAAAAGGTTTGCAAAGTTTTGGTGCTCTTTCGGCAGCGAATATGCGCAGTGAATTGCTCGCACTGAGAGGTATCGGTCCGGAAACTGCTGATTCAATACTTCTCTATGCATTTGATAAGCCGGTCTTTGTTATCGATGCATACACAACAAGGATATTTCAGAGATTCGGATTATTTCCTGATGGTATTTCATATAATGAAGCACAGAAATTTTTCATGCAAAATCTTGAAAATAACACAAAATTATTTAACGAATTTCATGCACTGCTTGTGCGTCATGCAAAAGAATATTGCCAGAAAAATCCGCAGTGTGCAAAGTGTGTTCTATTGAAGAAATGTAAATTTAAGAATAATAATCATGATCTCAACAAAAAACAGTAAATCGAAAAAGATACGGCACATCTTTATTGTATCTGACGCAACAGGTTCCACCTGCGAAATGGTCGTCAAAGCTGCGCTGAGTCAATTCAGAACGACCGATGTACATCTTCATAGAGTTCGTTATGTGAGGACAGAAAAGGAAATCATGGATGTTGTTCGGGAGGTAATGGAAGTTGATGGGATCATTGCTTATACTCTTGTTTCCAACGAGCTCCGTGATCTTATTTTTGATGAAGGAAGAAAGTGTGCAGTGCCAACGATCGATGTGATGGGTCCCCTACTGAGCAGATTTACAGAATATTTAGATATCTCCCCTATGGCAATACCTGGTATATTCCGCAGTCTGGATAAAAATTACTACCAGCGCATCGAGTGTATCGACTTTGCTGTTAAGCATGATGACGGAAAGAAGACCGGCGACCTGTACAAAGCTGATATTATAATTGTCGGTCCAAGCAGAACTTCGAAAACTCCTATCAGTATATATCTTGCTTACAGGGATTATAAAGTTGTTAATATTCCGATGATAGTTGGAATTGACCCACCTGAGGAACTTTTCCAAATTAATCAGAATAAAATCGTTGGTCTGACCATCTCTCCCAGCCGCTTGAAAATCATTCGGGAAGTACGTGCGAGCAGATATACACATATCCAACTCTCGGAATATATCGATGTAGAACTTATAAAAAAAGAGCTGAAAAATTGTATGCAAATATACAACAAGCACAATTGGAAAATCGTTGACGTAACTTCAAAATCTATTGAGGAAGCAGCTACCGAGATCATGCGTTTATTTGGTAACAGAAAATTTGACAGTACAAGAGTTAAAAAATTGAGTGACCATGATGGTTAGAATTATAAACAGCTTCCTGATGGTGATCTTTATTTTGTTCCTGACTGCAGGATGTACTTCAAAATTCGAAAAAGCGCAAAGAGAAAAACAGAAGGAAGTTACACTCGCTGTTTCTGAAAAAATATCCTCCCATATAACATCTCTTATGACTTCACTTCTTGATACTATTCAAAAACCATCGGAGGTTACAAATCTGAAATACCAGCTGCTAAAAAACCAATTCCCTGAAATTTCTGCCTTGTTCCTTTTTAACAACAATCTCGAACTTCAGAAAAAATATCCATCAAATATGAGCACTAATAATCTAACCGAAAACTGCCTGACAATTCAAAAAAGAAAAAATATTTCAGTCATTACCAAACCCTTTATCGGACACTCTCTTCATAAAAATACTGATGTCTATATCTACATCACCATACCATTCATCACAGATGGTCAAGCTGATAGTGATATCCTGATTGTTTTGGTTAATACTACTGCGCTATTTTCAAAAATTGAACGAGAACACATAGTACCTTATCCCTATTCGCTTATCGTTATAAATGATCAACAGGACATTGTGTATGATTCTGACCCGACGAGAATTGGGAAAGATTTCCTTACAAAAATGGATTCAAATGATTACGATCCGGCATTTAAAAATCTCTTCAATATGATGACGGAAAATGCCAGCGATTACTTCATAACTAACATCGATGAAAAATCAAGAAATCTCAGAAAGATCTATTCCTGGAATACAATCCGGGCTTATGATGAGACATTTTATATTACACTTGTCCGTAATTTGAGCAAAAGCACCAAGAAACAGTCCGAAGATGTATATCTGCTTTCTATGCTCCGCAGTTATGCAATACAAGATACGCTTATCGATCCAATAATTGAGGAACAACCGGAGGAAATCGAAAAACTTCTCAAATATATGTATGACCAGAACCCTGAAGTATATTCCATTCAACTGGCTGACACTAAAGGAACTATAATAAGCGGATGGCCTCTATGCAATTCCATTATTGGATATTGCAATTCTCAAAAACTAAACAAACACTTTGATGCTGCACTTGATCAGGTCATTAATTCGAATCAGGAGCATATTATTCACGCACCTCTATTTGAGGGAGGTGAAGGGAGAATAATTCTTATTCCGGTGCTAGTACACGAAGACCTGTACGGTGTGTTGATAGCTATCGAACCAGAAGGAAATTAACATGATCACAACAAAAAAAATCGAAACAAAAAAAGATTGGAAGAAATTTATTGATCTTCCATTCAGGTTATATAAGGAAGATAAGAATTGGGTTCCACCACTCAAAAAAGAAGTATTTTTTAAACTCAATACAAAGAAACACCCTTTCTGGGAACACGCTATTCGCGAAATATTTCTAGCAGAAAAGGATGGTGTTGTCGTTGGGAGGATCGCAGCTATTATTGATGATAATTATAATGAACTCTGGGACGAACATATGGGTGCTTTCGGTTTCTTTGAATCAATTGACGACTTTGAAGTTGCCAAAGCTCTTTTTGATGTCGCATATACATGGCTGAAAGAGCATGGCGCCGATAAAATGCGTGGTCCGCTCAGTCCTTCTCAAAATGACGAATGCGCCTTCTTGCTGGAAGGATATGATTCTCCGCCTGTCATGATGATGTCCTACAATCCACCATATTATCTTACTCTAACAGAAAAATACGGTATGAAAAAAGGCAAAGATCTCTACGCTTTTTACAAATCTCATAAAACTGCTCCATCTCCCCAAATTCAAATTGCAGTTGATCGATTGAAAAAAAACCCGAATATCTCTACAAGACATTTTGATATGAAACGTGTGAAAGAGGAGGCACATCTCATTAAAGAGCTTTATAATGAAAGCTGGCAAAAAAATTGGGGCTTTTCTCCAATGACAGATAAAGAGTTCGATCTTATGGTTGATGAGCTCAAAAAGGTCGCTGATCCACATCTTATATGGTTTGCCTTTTACAAAGATGATCCAGCTGGTGTGGCTATCACACTGCCCGATTACAATCATGTTTTCCAGAAATTGAATGGCAAATTAGGACTGATCGGGATTATAAAATTTTTAAGATATAAACGTAAAATTGTGGGCACACGTGCGATAGTGTTCGGATTCAAACAGAAATACCGCAGATTCGGGCTACCCGCTCTTCTCTATCATGAAACTATGCAAGCCGGATTGAAGCGTGGTTACACGTGGTGTGAAATGTCATGGAATCTCGAAGACAACGATCTTATCAACCAGTTTGATGAAAAGGTTGGCGGAAAGCTCTATAAAAAATATCGAATTTACGAGATGCCTATCTCATAAATTTCCTCGATCTGTTTTATCTAACTCGGATAAACCCCAGTTAAATAGAAAAAAATGGGTTCTTTTCAGAATTGAGTGGGTAAATAAAAATAATATCCAATATCCAACCAGCCGTCGCTTAGGCTATGGCTCGGCAGGCACTGAATATCCAATGAAGAAGGAAAAAGATAGATGAGTGAGTAAGAAAAGATTGGAGAAGGTAATCAAAAGAAGTTCAATTTGCGGGAACGTCTTATTGATTTTGCGGTTAGAATTATTCTTGTTTCTGAACAACTACCAGAAATAAAAAATCGGTAAACATATTTCTTCTCAAATACTAAAAAGCGGCACATCTGTACAACTCACGCATAGGTTACATTTTAAACCGGGCGCATAGGTAACAACATTTTTCTTTTCTCATCGCCAAAATAATCTTGAGACGGCATTTCGTACGAAATGCAGTCTCAAGATTTTGAATGGTGTCTATTATTAGA
>JAUWMT010000092.1 GCA_030613025.1 Candidatus Cloacimonadota bacterium | reverse complement strand
CCAACTTCCTTGATTTCCGGATCCCGTACGATGTTTCCACCAATGATTACCGTATTTACATTTGGTGTTCTTTTGCTCATTTTGATCCTCCTAATTGTTTATTTTGCTTCATGAGCACTTAAAATAGAAAAATTTGCACATCTTTATGTCAGGAAATCTTTTCGTGAGATTTGAACTTTGAGAAGTTAAGAGAGTTAGTTCGATTTCTCATTTCGTCAGTTATAGATATTATAACTTTCTAAGTTTAAAGAAAGCAGCACTTTGAATAATTTTAAATTCTGCTCTGCATTATGACCTCTATGAATGTATTCTGTTGCAAGAAGTTCACGAAACCTCATTAATTCATTAACTAAACTTCTATTCTTTGATGAATCAACTGTGAGATCAATAAGCTCAAAGGCACGATCATAGCAATTTAAAACCTTCTCAAAATCCTTTTTATCTATCCAGTTCTTTGCTCGATTGATTTCATTGGCAATCATAAGGATCTGTTTGTCCAAGCTGAACTGTTTCCATTTTTCTGAAGTAAGATTAGTATGAAGCATTATCTTTTCAGTAACTTCTCACAGATTTCAAGAATTTGATGCCGAGTTTGAGGATCTTCAACTTCCATACTTCTATTATCTTGAGATGGTCGGATATTAATAAGCGCAGTGAATTCGATATAATCATCAGGTTTATCAGGATAGATGTTTATTCCCCAAATGTTATATTGCTTGGAGCCATTTTCCAATAAAAGAGCTTCCAAATCTGCATGAAGTTCTGCATCGGTTGCAACTATTTCCTGCTCGACATCGACAACCATTTTCATCATATCTTCAAATTCTACTTCGCGGTCATTCCAAAGTTCTTTAAGTGAGGTGGGCTCGGTTATTATTTTCATAGTATTGTTAATTATCTATTTATGATGATCTCATGAATTGGAAAGCCATCAAGGCATATTCGTTCTTTTTGGAAAATCTCATTTATCCTTTACTACCTCTTGAAGAAATGGCAATAGAAGGTCATCTTCAACATTAATACCCAGCTTTATATCAGGTTTCGTTTTCCCATGAAAATCAGATCCAGCAGTAATGAGTAAACCATACTTGTCAGCCAGATACTGATAAAATCTGATCTGATCATGAGTATGTTTGGAATAGAAGACCTCAATCCCCATCAAACCATAATTTGTAAGATCGACAACTAATTCCTCTAACTTTTCATCATTGAGCTTTGTCTGATATGGATGCGCAACCACAGGAATTCCTTCAGCATCTAAGATCAATTCGATTGCATTCTTTGGTTGAAGTCTTTTTTTATTTAGATAAAGCGGTTTGCCTTTATCAAGATACTTATCAAAGGCATCCTGATAACTTTTTACATATCCCTTCTTTGCAAACAAATTCGCAAAGTGAGGTCTGCCAATCAACTCACCGCCAGCTTCTTTTTCCAGATCCTCAAGAGAAATATCAAAACCGAGTTTTTCATATTCTCTATCATTTTTTTATTTCGATTAAGCCGAAAATCCTGAAGCTCTTTAAGTGTGCGATTGAGTTCAGTATGCTTCGGATCAAAGCCATAGCCAAGAATATGAAGAGTTTTGGGAAACTCAGCACTTATCTCAACACCATTTATAAATGTAAGCCCATCAGGAACTTTCGAAATTTGTGATAAACCCTCAATGGTATCATGATCAGTGAGAGATAAATATTTGAGTTTTTTCCCTGCAGCTTCGAGGATAAGTTCTTCGGGAGAATAAGTCCCATCAGAAGCTGTACTATGTGTATGTAAATCAAGTAGCATTTTTTTCCCTGGCACACTCCGTGCCCCTCACTTACACTCCCCTATTTCTGCAAGTGACATCATTCAGGACAGTTATGAATATCTTTTTGTAAATTTAATTTTTTATGAGTTTATCAAGTTCCTTCTTTAAGACATCAACTTTATCAGTTTTCTCCCATGTGAATTCCGGTTCGTTTCTTCCAAAGTGACCGTAAGCAGCAGTTTTCTTGTAGATGGGTCGTTGAAGTTTGAGATGTGTAATGATCCCCTGGGGAGTCAAAGGAAAATGCTTTCTGATAAGTGCAATGATCTGCTCGTCATCAAGCTTGCCTGTTCCAAAGGTCTCGACCCACAAACTTAATGGTTCAGCTATTCCGATAGCGTATGAAATCTCGATCTCGAATCTGTTAGCAATACCCGCTGCAACAATATTTTTTGCAATATAGCGAGCCATATATGCAGCACTGCGATCTACCTTTGACGGATCTTTTCCTGAAAAAGCGCCGCCGCCGTGACGACCCATTCCACCATAGGTATCCACTATGATCTTTCTGCCGGTCAAACCCGCATCAGCTTGAGGTCCGCCAATCACAAACTCGCCTGTAGGATTAATATGAAAGACCGTTTCACTATCAATATAATCTCCACACACGGGCTTTATTACATGTTCAATAATATCTTTTCGGATTTTATCTCTTTCAATACCATCAGCATGCTGGCTCGAAACAACAACAGTATGCACTCGTTTGGGAATATTATCATTATATTCAATTGTGACTTGTGACTTTCCGTCAGGTCCTAAATATGGAATGATTCCGCTTTTACGAATCCCGGAAAGCTTTTTGGTCAATTTATGGGCAAGCATTATTGGTAAAGGCATTAACTCCTCAGTCTCATTGCAAGCATAGCCAAACATCATTCCCTGATCGCCGGCTCCCTGCATATGATGAGCAGATTTGTCAACATCCACACCTATAGCAATGTCATGAGATTGAGGAATAATACTACAGAACACGCCACAATTCTCATAATCTATACCAAGTTTGCTGTGAGTGTAACCAATTTCTTTAAGAGTGTCTCGTACAATTTTATTTATATCTACAAAGCCCTTTGTTGTAATTTCTCCAAACACCCAAACTGCACCATTCTTAACCGCAGTTTCTGCAGCAACTCTAGAATTTTTATCCTGTCTAAGACATTCATCGAGAACTGCATCACTGATTTGATCACATATTTTATCGGGATGTCCCTCTGTTACAGATTCCGAACTAAAAAGATAATTTTTTTTGCTCATATAAAGCATCCTTTCCTAATATCTATAATGCTCCGGCTTATAAGGTCCTTCGATAGGAATACCAATATATTTCGCCTGTTCTTCAGTCAAGCGGGTCAATTTTGCATTAACTTTTCCAATATGCAAAAATGCAACTTCTTCATCAAGTTTTTTAGGTAATCTATACACTTTTTTATCATAATTATTCTTCCATAATTCCATCTGGGCAAGCACCTGGTTTGTAAAGGAATTACTCATGACAAATGAAGGATGCCCAGTCGCATTTCCAAGATTAACCAATCTTCCTTCCGAGAGAAGAATAATTGAATGTCCATCCGGGAATTGTATTTCATCAACCTGAGGTTTGATATTTATCTTTTTTACTCCAGGAGTTTCGTACAATTCATCGACTTGGATTTCATTGTCAAAGTGCCCAATATTACATACTATTGCCTTATCCTTCATCTTCTGCATGTGATCTACTCGTATCACATCCCTGTTGCCTGTTGCGGTGACAAAAATATCTCCTTCTTTGACAACATCTTCAAGTACAGTAACTTTGAATCCTTCCATAGCTGCCTGCAGGGCACAGATAGGATCGATTTCTGTGATGATCACACGTGCTCCAAATCCCTTCATAGATTGCGCACATCCCTTGCCGACATCGCCGTAGCCGCAAACAACGACAACTTTACCAGCAACCATTACATCCGTACCTCTCTTAATCCCGTCTGCAAGCGATTCCCTGCAACCATAGAGATTATCAAATTTTGATTTTGTAACTGAATCATTAACATTAATTGCAGGAAATAGTAATGTGTTATCTTTCATCTTTTGATAAAGCCGATGAACTCCTGTAGTCGTTTCTTCACTTACGCCTTTGATATGTTCTGCAATCTGATGCCAGCGGTCAGGAAATTCAACGATATCTTCCAATATTGTCTTATGAAGGATGCCAAGTTCTCTGCTTGAAGTATCGGGCTGAGGAATTGCTCCGGTTTTTTTGTATCCATCTTCTAATCGAACGCCTTCGTGAACAAACAAAGTCGCATCTCCTCCATCATCCACGATAAGATCAGGACCTTCATTATCGCCGAATAAAAGGGCTTGTTTTGTGCACCACCAATATTCTTCAAGCGTTTCACCTTTCCATGCAAAAACAGGGATCCCATCTTTTGCGATCGCTGCAGCAGCATGATCTTGGGTGGAGAAGATATTGCAAGAAGCCCATCGTACATTCGCACCCAATTCAACAAGTGTTTCTATCAACACGGCAGTCTGGATCGTCATATGAAGACTGCCTGTAATTCCAGCTCCCTTTAATGGCTTGTCTTTAGAATATTTTTTTCTGAGTGCCATTAAACCCGGCATCTCAACTTCTGCAAGCTCAATTTCTTTCTTACCAAAATCAGAAAGTTTTATGTCTTGAATTTTATATTCCATATTTCCCCTTTTCATAAATGTTTTAATTTATAATCTTTATTTTTCATATCGGCATGTTATGGTTTGCTACTATTATTTGTAAATATTTGTATCATATAAAAATAGTAATATAATTCAACAAACCAGTGAAATTTCTGTTTGCCCTATGTATTAATCCCTTTATTTGTAACTTCCTAATGAGATGCTTTCTTGTTTTAATAAGAAATAAACACACATCTCCCTCTCTTGTTAAGATTTTATTAGTTGATTTTCCTCTTTAGAATTAATTACCGGTCTCAATAAACTTCTTATCATTTCTTTCTGATGTTGGCTTGCGAATCCGATGACCTCTTCGGTAACTTTGAGTTTCATCATTTTTTTCGCCTATATTATCTTCAGGATCTTCAGGAATTTTAAAGACGGTTTCTGAGAATTCATCAAAAAATGACATCACACTATCCCAATATAATTCGTCGGATTTTGCAGTCGGTCCAACATAAGAGTCAAACGAAAATAGTGTAGAGGAAAGAAACAAACTAAGAACAAACATTAATACTATCGTTACATATGCTTTCTTTTTCATAATTTTTTTCTTTTATAAATTATTTTTCGGACATTCGACTCATACAAAATTTTTTGTCAATAAAAAACAGAATCTACACAAAAAAATTAAATATTTTTGATAACCCGTATCACATAATCCATCTGCTCGTCAGTTAATTCAGGATATATTGGAATTGAGACAACTTCTTGTGCAGCTTTCTCTGATTCTGGAAGATCACCCTCTTTATATCCTAAATAAGCAAAACATTCTTGCAGATGAAGTGGAACGGGATAATAAATTGCATTACCA